>JAYVVL010000452.1:0-2654 GCA_043787035.1 Synechococcales cyanobacterium | reverse complement strand
CACCTGCAATCAACGGTTAATCTGAGTCTATCTTTCACCGACCCATGGTGATTAGAGCGAGAGCCCCTTCTGGAGACAGGAGGGGCTTTTGTTTTGGGCGCTTTGGAAGATTTGTTCATTCCTTAGGGTTTAATCTCAGCCATCCTTAAGATTTCTGAGGTCTAATATAAGGTATGGCATCGTTCAGATCATCATTCGTTAGTTTCATCCCAATTCCTTATTTACCATGTCAACGTCAAACCGCAGTATGCTCCGTTATTTGCTGATAGGATTCTCGATCGTTTCACTCGGTCTAGCTGCTTTTGCCTATAGCAGGATGAGTTTGTTTCGATCGCAAGACGCTTACAGTTCGTTAGTATCTGCCGTAAATATCGTCGATCCAGCCATTGACCTGCCAAAACCGAGTGCGAGAAAGTCGCAGACCCTTGTACTCGCTGGAGGATGCTTCTGGGGAGTAGAAGGCGTCTTTGAAAAACTTAGAGGCGTCTCGACGGTTATCTCGGGTTTCTCGGGCGGTAACGCGGCAACGGCACACTATGAGGTGGTCTCTACAGGTTTAACCGGACATGCTGAAGTGGTTCAAATTACCTATGATCCAGAACAGGTTTCTTATGGCCAGCTTTTGAAAGTGTTCTTTGCGATCGCCCACGATCCCACGCAGCTCAATCGCCAGGGACCGGATTCTGGACCGCAATATCGATCGGCTATTTTCTTCAATAATCCAGATGAGCAACGGGTCGCCCAAGCCTATATTGAACAATTGAATCAGTCCAAGGTTTTTGCAAAACCGATCGTTACTCAACTTACGCCGCTCGATCATTTTTATGCGGCTGAAGGTTATCACCAGAACTTCATTCAGCGCAACCCGAGTTATCCCTATGTAGTTGTCAATGACTTGCCGAAACTAGCCCAACTCAAACAACAGTTTCCGCAACTTCTAAAATCAGATTCTTAAGCCACTTAATCTAACATCCCGGAGTTTTCACATGAATCGTCGTTATTGGCTAATCTTGGGCTTGAGCGCGATCGGAATTTCGCCCTTGCTTTTGCGGTATGCATCGGATCGTGAACCCCTTGCAAAACGATCGACCGTGGAATTTGAAGTTATGAAAACGGAGGAGGAATGGCAAAAAATTCTGACCCCAAAACAGTTCAAAGTCCTGCGTCTAGAGAGCACTGAAGCGCCTCGCAGCAGTCCACTCGACAAAGAATATGGCCTGGGTTCCTATGCTTGTGCAGGCTGTGATTTGCCCTTGTTCACCTCAAAAACGAAGTTCGATAGTGGGACGGGCTGGCCAAGTTTTTATGCGCCTGTAGACGATGCGATCGCTCAACGAAAAGATGGCAAATTCCTGCTCGAACGGACGGAAGTTCACTGTCGGCGCTGTGGTGGACACTTAGGGCATGTCTTTGGAGATGGTCCGAAGCCGACGGGGTTACGCTATTGCATGAACGGGGTCGCACTGAAATTTATCGGGGCTTAGAAGATGAGAGACTTTGTAATGCGTTGAAATGTAATGCGTTAAGACATCACGCTAGTACGGAGATTTTCATGGAAAAGCTAAAGCTGTCTAATCTGAACTTGAACGATTTCAAGCGCTATGTTGCATTGACGGAAAAGCCGGGAATTCAATATGACTGGCTTAGGGTCGATGACATTGAGCTTTCGGAACGTGAAAATCGCTACGTGGCTGATTTTCAGAACGGGTTGCAGCGGGTTCAAGTGCATTTGTTCAATGAGGCGACCCTGTGGTCACGGGCGATTATCCACTTTTGCAGCTTGCAGAACAGAATAATATCCAAATCTGGGCCGAGGTTGGACTGTCTGCGAAGTATGCAATGTTTGAACTTGAAGGCATTGCGGATGGGGTGATGGGTCCGAGTTTTGCGGGACGGATTCAGTGTCCTTATTTTGTGATGGTTGAGACGAAGCGCGGCGTTGAAAGTACCAATCCAGTTTTCCAATTGTATGGTCAGTTGCTGGTCGCCGCTTGGTTGAATGATCAACTGAAGGAACAGGAAGTTCAAGAAATTTTCGGGTGTTTTACCATCGCTGATTCGTGGACGTTTGTGCGCGGTGAGGTAAGTGCGATCGCGTCCGATCGGCCCACCCTCACGGTCGAATTTTCACCCGAATATGCAGAAAAGTTTGATGCGCCGAAAATATTGCGGATTTTGAAACAGATTATTGGCCGATCGATCTCACGCTTCAAATAATTCCAATTGGGTTGTCCCTTCACTAGGCAACGTATTCCACGGTAACGGCGGAATCGAGACTGACGATCGCTCTAGCAATTCTTGAACATATCGGGCATTTTGAGGCGAGTTTTCTTCTAGGGGACAGTGGACGAAGAAATACACAGTTTTTCCATTTTGGAGCCAGACTCGAATCTGTTTAACCCATTCATTCAGGTATTCGGTATTGCGATCGAGGATGGGATGGCTGATGTATCGCACAAAGGCGGTATTAGCGGTAACGATCGGCTGGACGGGAACGTTAGGCTTTTTGTTGATGGAGTATTGCTGCGGATTATCGTCAGCGTTAGTATTAGCACTGGTATCACCATTCACTCTGATATTGTAAACAGGCCGGGTATCGAGCAACACCCGATCGATCGCATGTTCAGTCAGCCGTTGGTTCAGGCGATCGGCAT
>JAYVVL010000451.1:0-19620 GCA_043787035.1 Synechococcales cyanobacterium | reverse complement strand
CAGCCTGCCAAAAATCGCGATCGCTGTAGGCACGATGCCGACTCAACGTTGCAAAAGTCAGCGCGGTGACAAACTGCTCGGCAGATGCGGTGAGAATTACCCGAACGATCGCCCCTGATTTTGCCAAGGATGAAACAAGTTGAGCGACCTTATAGGCTGCAATGCCGCCGCCCACGCCCACTAAAATACGCCGTCCGCACAACATAAACGCTCAAGCTCTACTTATCCTAATCTGTCCCCATCCAGTCCCCCTTTCATAAGGGGTTAGGGGGACCTAAGGTCAAAATGAACTACGACTCATCAAACGCTTCCATATCCAGCAAATAATAATAGTGCTCCACCAACTCAGGCCGCTGAAATGCGATCGCCCGTAGCAAGTGCCAATCCTTCAGACCCTCAAAGGCGCTCGGGTAATCGTCTTGTTCAAGCCGAGCCGCGAGTTCAGACACTTGTTCTTGAGTCAGCGTTGCCACGTCTAATTCTTCAATTGTTAAGGTCGCCATGTCTCTTACCTCAGATAAGTCTCTACCTAGGATCATACGTCGGGTTGATAAGGTTTCAGCACAATATGAAAGAAGTTTTAATCTCAGAGGCTAATCGCTTGACCTAATCTACATCCGATCGAGGGTTTGTATTCCCAAGAGTCCCAGGCCCAGCTTCAACGATCGCGCCGTCAGATCACACAGTATCAGCCGAGATTCTTTCACGTCGCCCTCGGCCTTCAACACCGGGCAGGCGTCGTAGAAGGTGTTGAATTTTTGGCTGAGTTCAAATAAATAAAGGCAGAGGCGGTTGGGGAGGAGTTCGGTGCCGACGGCTGCTATGGCCTCTTCGAGTTGCAGGAGATGCTTCGCTAGCATGAGTTCCGCGTCTTCACGGATCTGAAGGGTGGACGTGAGGGTTGAAAAGTCGATGTTGCCCTTGCGGCTGATGCTCTGGACTCGGGCGTAGGCGTAGATCAAGTAGGGCGCGGTGTTGCCTCTATCAGCCAGCATTTTGTCGTAGCTAAAAACATAGTTACTCGTGCGATTCTGGCTCAAATCGGCGTACTTGACGGCGCTCAGTCCGGCAACGGTGGCAACATTGGTTTTGAACTCGGGGAGTTCAGTGCGGTCTTCTTCTGCAATTCGTGCGTCTAGAATGGCACCGAAGCGATCGACTGATTCATCGAGCAGGTCTCTTAAACGCACCGTATCGCCCGATCGAGTTTTGAGTTTCTTGCCGTCTTCGCCCTGTACCAGTCCGAAGGGAACGTGAGTGATTTCAACGGTTTCAGGAATCCAGTTTGCCTTCTGTGCCACTTGGAACACCTGTGCAAAATGATCGCTTTGACCGGAGTCTGTAACGTAAATAATGCGTTGCGCTTTGTCTTCAGTAATGCGATACCGAAGTGCTGCCAAATCCGTTGTGGCGTAGTTGAATCCACCGTCTGATTTCTGGACGATGAGCGGGAGCGGTTGCCCTTCTCGGTTTGTAAATCCATCGACAAAAACGCATTGCGCACCGTGATCTTCCACGAGAAGTCCAGCGACTTTCAAATCTGCCACAACAGCCGAAAGATAGGGATTGTAAAACGATTCGCCGCGCTCATTGATCTGGATGTTTAGCACATCGTAAATGATTTGAAATTCTTTCCGAGACTGTTCACACAGCAAGTTCCATGCTCTTAAAGTCTCGGGCGAACCGGATTGGAGGTTGACCACTTCATTGCGGGCGGTGACTTGAAATTCAGGGTCTTCGTCAAACCGCGCTTTTGCTTTCTTATAAAACGCAACTAGATCCCCGAGATCGATCGCATCAGCCGTCGTAAGCGCAGCGGGAGCCACTTCTCTCAAATAAGTAATCAACATGCCAAACTGCGTCCCCCAATCTCCCACATGGTTCAGCCGCAGCACCTCGTGACCTTGAAACTCTAAAATTCTGGCAATACAATCTCCAATAATGGTCGATCGTAAGTGGCCAACGTGCATTTCTTTTGCAATATTTGGGCTGGAGAAATCGACAATAATTTTCTGGGGGTTCTCCGTCGGCGCAATGCCAAGACGATCGTCGTTCTGGCGCAGTTGGAGTTGCGCACTGAGGTAGCTTGCCTTGAAGCGTAAGTTGATAAAACCGGGTCCCGCAAGTTGTGGGGTTTCAAACATATCCCCCGATTCAAACTGGTCTACGATCGCCTGAGCGACTTGCCGGGGCGGTTGACCTAATTTTTTCGAGAGGGACAAGGCGAGATTGGACTGATAGTCGCCAAATTTCGGATTATTCGTCGCGGCCAGCATTGGATCTGTCCCCACAAAGTCTTCTCCAAACGCAGCGACAAGAGCTTGTTGAAGACGGATGGTAATCTGGACGACGATGCTCATAGGAAGGGGAGGCTATGGGGGTGAAATAGGCTAAAGACTGGGCGCGATCGGGATGCCGCAAAGCTTTCCAGAGGCTTTTCAGTGTATCGCATTTCCGTATAGCTTTTGGGAAGGCGTTTAGTATCATAAAGATGCGCCGTTTTATTTTGGCAAAACCCATGTCCCGCACGATTGCTCTCGAAAGTCGGACGCTCCGCGACCTGAAAGAAAATGACACTTCGGCCAAATATCTGGTCAAATCGGTGCCCTAACTCAGCTTTAAAGACCTTGCTTGGGTTCTCTTTATACTGCTTTAATTGCTGATAGTACTGCCAGAGTAAATCCTGCATTTCAGCAATATCCCGCCGTTGCCCTCGGGAATGCCCCGACAGTTTTCGCAGTCCCCGTTCAATATGAACCCAACATAATCCAGGGTTGAACAGATTAGACTGCCCTGCCCCATCACTCAATATCCGGACGGTTCCGCTCATCCCTTGGGTTATTAATTCGCCCAAGCCGCCGCTTATCTGTACCACCTAGCGAAGAATCATCCGTTCATCGACGGCAACAAACGGACGGCTTTTGCGATGGCGGAAGCGTTTTTGATAGTGAACGGGTTTGTGTTGAATTTTTCTAATGACGGGACCTATGATTTGGTGCTGCAGGTGGCGGAAGGGGCGATTAGTAAAGAGGATTTGGCGGAGGTGTTGGAAGGGGCGATCGGGTTTAGGAAGGCTGCACCAACGTGGAAACGGCCCCCTAGCCCCCAAGTTTGGGGGACATGAGGAGGAGTGTTTCGGGGGCGATCGCACATTGGTATAACTTTATAATTCTGTGAAGTTTGCTATAAGACGAAGCATTTAAGTTGCATGAGGAGGATATTTGATTTTAAGATATCGATACCAGACAGAAAATTTGGGTACTCAATATATCGTCTAATTACATTAATTACTTATGCAGACTCTCAATATTAATGGATTCAGTAATCCAATTCGATCGGTAGCAGAAGCTAAAGTTACAATTAAAGATCTGAAGCTAAAAAAGAAAGAATACGCACTGGCAAAAAAAGAAATCTCTCAACAGCAAAAGGAGATTCGAGCAACATATACCGAACAAGTACGCCAAAGAGGTTCTAAATTTATTGGTGGCGGTGGTATTGGCCGAATTGTCAGGACTGTTCAAACTATAAACCGTGATGCCGATCGTCGCAATTTAGCAGAAGCACTTGCGCCATTAGAGCAGCGTAAGAACAAAGTTGAAACGGCCATTAATTTAATTGATCAAAAAATCCTTCAGATTGAAAGATGTATTGTCGAAAATAAATTCACTTAAATTAGATTTAAAGTCTTCATCTTACTTTCCAATAAATTGGAAATTTACGGACTAATCCCGTCATCATGAACAAAGAAGATATTCCATCAATTGGTAACGGTATTGCGAACAATGCTGAAATCTATGCTGATAACGTGATTTTGAACGCAGAACGGGGTCATGGCTTTGCGGCAGAGAAGGCGAATCATCTTCGAGATGTGATGGCAGGTAGGAATGCAAAATTAGTTGGTGGCGATAACGCTAAAAATGGAGCCGATCGCCTAGTAGATGGCGTTCAAATCCAGAGTAAATACTGCAATTCTGGCTCGAAATGCATTCAGGAATGCTTTCATGACGGACAATTTCGATACTGGAATTCTGATGGATCGCCCATGCAGATTGAAGTTCCGTCAGATTCCTATGATGCCGCAATCAAGGCGATGGAAGAACGTATTAAAAAAGGTCAGATCAAGGGCATTACTGATCCGAGCAAAGCACAGGAAATCGTACGCCAAGGACAATTCACCTACGCGCAAGCCAGAAATATTGCTAAGGTTGGCACGATCGAATCGATTACCTATGATGCAGTAAATGGTATTCGAGTCGCAGGGACAGCCATGGGAATTTCGGCAGTGATTTCATTTGCTCATGCAATATGGAATGGGAAGTCGATAAATATTGCGATCGAACAAGCTTGTTTTTCGGGGCTGAAAGTTGGCGGTGTGACATGGGTGTCCAGTATTCTAATGGCACAAATCGGACGTACGGGGGTCGAACAGACACTTCGCCCGATGACAGATTCTGTAGTGAGAAGTATGGGCGCACAAACCGCTTCTTGGATTTCAACAGGGCTGCGCGGGGGGCGTGCCATTTATGGCGCAGCGGCGATAAGTAATATTTCCAAATTATTACGGGGAAATGTGGTTACAGGTGTGGTGACAACGTTAGTTTTGTCATCTGGCGATGTAACTCGGTTGGTTCGGGGGCGGATGTCGGGTGAGCAATTTGCTAAAAATGTAACGACGACAGCGGCAGGTGTTGCAGGTGGTGCTGGCGGCTATGCGATCGGAGCCGGAATTGGGACTGCTATTTTTCCAGGATTAGGAACGATTGTGGGTGGTTTAGTGGGTGGCTTCCTAGCGGGTTCCGCTGCCTCTTCTGTCTCGCAGTCAACATTAGATCTCTTGATTGAGGATGACAGTAGTACCAGCATCAAAGTTCTAGAATCTGAATTGATGACTCTATCATTCGATTATTTGCTGTCTGAATCCGAAATTCAAGTAGTTTTAGTGAAATTGCAATCACAGAATTTTGAGAGTAAATTGCGTGATATTTATGCCTCAAAAGACCGATCAACTCATGCTCAGTCCATTTTAGAGCCTTTAGTTATTGACGTGGTTCAGCAACGTGAACTGATTTCTATCCCTTCTGATAGTTTGTTGATCGCTGGATATAAAAGCCTCTGCAACCAACTAATTGAAGAATGTGCCCTTGAATCGCGAATTTCCTTATTTTAGGAGCCAATCGAATTCAAACTTGACAAACACGAAGCCTTCTACAATCGCGCCTGCTGCCATGGCCCCATGGGAAACTTAGATCTAGCCTTGGAAGACCTTACGATCGCCTTCCGTCTCGACCCTGAGGAATATCGTCAGCTTGCCACCACCGACCCTGATCTCGACCCATTACGCAGTCACCCATCCTTCATCGCCCTGATGGAGTCAACTATTTAAAATCACCGATCGGTTTTAACTTCACACCCATCGATCGGGCTGCATTGGCTTGTCGTCGATCCATGGTAATTAACTCACAATTCAACCGTTCCGCCATTGCGATATAGATTGAATCGTAGATTGCTAATTCATAACGAAGACCAATCTGTAGCGATCGTGGCATGAGATGCTGTATCGCCATTACTATTAACGGCAAAGCAATTAACTGAACCAACAGCCCCTCAGCCACATCAGCAGGCATTCCCTGAAAACGCACCTGCTTCCACAAAACATTGGTACATTCAAGCCTACAAAACTCAGGCACGACCAATTCTGTGCCTGAAATCATTTGATTAAACAGAATCTTAACCTGAGGCGTATCCTGTTCAACAATTAAGCGCTGAATCACAATGTTCGCATCAACCACGTATCGATCGGTCATGAATCGCGATCCTCACAAATCATTTCCAGCCCCGTTTTCGCACCTTCTGGCGGCGTCCACATTAACCGATCGATCGACTCAAAAATATCCGAAAGCGATCGAGAGGACTGTGGCACAATGCCCTGCTGCTCCTCGTGAAAAACTTTCACAATGAATGCTCTCAATTCATCAATTGTTATATTGTCGAGTAACTTCATATTTCTACCTTACTCACAGCATAGAGAAAATATCCTAATTCCCATAGTATTGGAAACCTTTACGATTGACATCCGATCGGTCATAGACCAACGCCTTCCGCCTCAACCCTGAGCATTATCGTCAGCTTGCCACCACCGACCCTGATCTCGACCCATTACGCAGTCACCCATCCTTCATCACCCTGATGGAGTCTTTAGAGCCGTAAACTATAAATTATCAGAAGTATGAACATCCGTCAGTAATAAGGAATCCTTCATGGCTAACATCCTAACCTTAAACGAAATGCGCGATCGCTACGACGGTTAATGACGCTTATTCCACGGTCACAGATTTTGCGAGGTTGCGGGGTTGGTCTACGTCGAGTCCTCGTCGGGCGGCGATGTGATAGGACAAAAGCTGCATCGGGATGAGGGTGACGATCGGCGACAGGATTTCTTCGACGTGGGGCACGGGGATTAGGGTGTCGAAGGTTTCGGCGGCTTCAACTTCATCCATGGGAGTGACACCGATGAGACGGGCATCGCGGGCGCGGGCTTCTTGGGCATTGGACAACACTTTTTCAAAGACAGGTCCTGGCATGGCTATGGTGACGACGGGGACTTTGGAATCTAGCAGCGCAATAGGGCCATGTTTCATTTCGCCAGCGGGATAGCCTTCAGCGTGGATATAGCTGAGTTCCTTGAGCTTGAGGGCACCTTCAAGAGCGATCGGGAAGTTGATGCCGCGCCCCAGGAAAATAAAGTCCTGGGTATCGACAAAATCGTGGGCCAGTTCTTCGATATAGCGTTCTTGGCTTTCTAGGACACTTTCGACTTGGGCCGGAAGCTGACGCAGACCGCTCAGGAGTTCTTCGATACGACTCATGCTTAACGTTTTGCGGCGGTAGGCCAGATCGATCGACAGGAAGTAGAACGCCATGAGCTGTGCGGTGAAGGTCTTGGTTGCTGCCACCCCGATTTCGATTCCGGCGCAGGTGTCAATGAGGCGATCGACCAGTTCGCCTAGGCTGCTTTCGGCGCGGTTAGTGATGCCAAGGATGCGCGATTTTAGGGGTCCGGTTTCGCCTTGACGCCGGGTTTTGTCCATGGTGAGAGCAGCGAGAGTATCAGCCGTTTCGCCAGATTGGGTGACGCCGATGAGTAAGCTATGGGGCGTCATGGGCGGAGGGGAATAGCGGAATTCTGAGGCGTACTGGACGGCAGTAGGGATTTCGGCGAGTTGTTCGAGGAGATATTTGCCAACCAGACTTGCGTGCCAACTGGTGCCACAGGAGACGATTTGTATTTGCTCAATGTCAGCATAAAACTCATCGGGAATATTGAACTGGATGGGTGAAATGCCGGATGCGGGGGTCCAGCCGGGGACAAGGTAGGTTTCGAGACAGGTGCGGACGACGCCCGGTTGCTCGTAGATTTCCTTGAGCATATAGTGGCGAAACCCTTGTTTTTCGACCATGACGGGGTTCCAGTTGAGGGTGCGCGGGGTTTTGCGCAGGCGATGGCCCTCGAACGTGTAAACTTCGACGCCCATGCGGGTCATGCGCGCGATTTCGCCGTTTTCTAGCGACAATACAGCGGTAGTGTAGGGGACAATAGCCGGGGTGTCGGATGCGCAATAGTATTCGCCTTGGCCAAAGCCGATGACAAGCGGGGCTTGCTGACGGACAACGATGAGTTCATCGGGGAAGTCTGCCGAAATCACGGCGATCGCAAAGGCTCCCTGGAGTTCGTTTACGGCTTGACGGACAGCTTCAAGTAGAAGAGACGATTCCGCTATTTTGGTTTTAGTAATGGGTGCGAGGAGATCTTTAAGTGCGAGGAGCTTCTGGGAGATGAGGTGCGGGATGGTTTCAGTATCAGTTTGCGATCGAAACTGGCAGCCTTGAGCTTTTAGGGTTTCCCGCAGTTCCCGATAGTTTTCAATAATGCCATTCTGGACCACGGCGATGCGGCCTTCGGTGTCACGGTGGGGGTGGGCATTGTGTTCTTCGGGCTTGCCATGAGTGGCCCAGCGGGTATGACCAATGCCGAGGGGCGCTGGATTGTCCTCGCCGTCGAGTTTCTCTTTGAGATTATTGAGTTTGCCCTTGGCCCGAACACAGTGGATTTTATCGTCTAAAACCGTAGCAATTCCGGCGGAGTCGTAGCCGCGATATTCCAGTTTCCGTAAGCCTTCGAGAAGAATTCCACTCGCTGCTTTTGTTCCGATGTAACCCACAATTCCACACATACGCCCCAATGCTCCCAATGCTAATTTCAATCTGTCTAGTGAATTTTAGTTCAATCAAGCTGCGATCGATCGGTCCTGATTGTGACGAAGAATGCCCTACAGACCCGGCTCTATATTCTGCAAGGCATCCAAATCGATCGCCGCTAGTTTGACATAGGCATTTTCGATCGCCGTTGCCCCCCGGAGGTATCCCGTGCTGGAACCGGGACAAATATAATTCAGCGTCTCGGTGCTGAATCGATCTTGAATGAATTGCACGTTTTTGAGCTGTCGTTTCCAGTGGAAGGTCTTAGAGATTCGGTGCGGCGCAGGGTTGCTGTTGCGATCGGGTAGGAGATGCCGTCCGGTGAAGAGAAGTCCGCCGTGCAGTGGGGTGTAGAGGCAGGCCGAGCCAGGAGAATGGCCGGATGTCCAGAAGATTTCAAGATTGCCAGGGAGCGTGTGATGGGTATGAAAAGATGTGACGGTAAGGTTGGGGAGGAGGTAAGCTTCTTGTTCTTGAATCACAATGTCGCAGCCCGTTGCCGCCTGAATGTCTTTGACGTTGGCAATGCCGCCACGATGGGTGAGAAACAAGGTTCGGACGCCGCCCCGATCGCGCAACCATGCTTCGGTTTCGGCGTTCCAGGCAGGGCAGTCGATGAGCACGTTACCGCTGTCACTGAGTAAACCGTAGGCCGTGCCGCCGAGAATCGCGCGGTTGGGAGGAAAGGCAAAAATTTGGGCGGTCTCAAGATTGGGGCAGGGGACCGATCGGGGCGGCTTTGAGGGTTCCGCCGAGTGCTGGGGCTCAAGTTCGACGGGCGGTTCAACGACAGTCATAGGTTAGGTCGGTGCGAGGGTTAGGTCGGTGCGAGGTCGGATAGCGGGTTTTGGTTCCAGTATTGTAATCGATCGGGCGATCGGGCGGAGATCTGGGGTAAGGGGATGGGGGGTGCATGGATTTGGTGGGCGATAAGGTGCGAGAATTGGAAGCTGTAAAAGTGCGAATCCCCTGGTCCGTTAGTCATTGACATGTTCTGGTTATTCCTTCTCCTAAGCCTAATCGGCTACTTCTGTTATGTGGTGATCGTCCAGCGAGTCAAGCTGATGACGCGAACACCTGCATGGCTATTGTGGTCGGTGGTGATGACCCCTGCGTTCTGTCTGACGACGTGGCTCATCGTAATGGGACCGGGTGTTCCCATGCCGACGCCCTTGGCACTACTGATTTTTGTGGGCTGTTTTGTGCTGTATGTGGTGTTGATTCAGCGGGGACGCGGACCTAGCGGCGATTCCATAGAACGAAATCCCGCGCCCCCAGCCTTGCCGGAAAGCTTGGCTGAACCGATTACCATTCGATCGTTGACGTCAGAGGAAGAGGGCGAGTTGCGCAAGTGTTTTCCCTGGGGCACCTATTACTTGCAGAGTATTGACTATCGGCCCCAAGCGGTGATTTGTCGGGGACAGCTTCGAGGTGCGCCGGATTTGGCTTATCACACCGTGGAAGAGAAGGTGAAGGAGACATTTGGGAATCGCTTTTTCCTAGTGTTTCAAGAAGGCCCGAGTGAGAAGCCGTTTTTTGCCCTAGTGCCCAATCCACAAGGCGATCGCACCCTCACGTCACGGATGATTCGGCAGCCGGGAATGGCGGGACTAATGGCAATGATAACGGCCCTAATGACCACATGGTCTGGACAGGTCTTGATTAAGCAGGTGGGCATTAGTGAGACGCCGAGTTTTGCCGATGGGGTGCCTTACGCGGTGGCACTGATGGGATTTTTCTTGATTCGCGAGGGCGGACATTACTGGACAACGTTGCGATACCGAATTCCAGCGACCTTACCGTATTTTATTCCGATGTTGCCGTTGCCACAGTTGCCGATCGGGACCGTGGGAGCCTTCATTCAAATCCGTGCGCCAATTCCGAACCGCAAGGCATTGTTTGACATTGGCGTTATTGGGGCGCTGATGGGGCTGGTGGCGGCGATCGTGATGCTGGGCTATGGGCTGTCGCTGTCTGAAGTCGTAGGCTATCCGCCCGGTTTTCGGCCCAGTGTGTTTAAGTTTGAGGCGATGCTGCCGGAGTATTCCATTTTGTTGACGGTGATTGCGAAGGGCGTGCTCGGGGGCGCGCTGGAAGCCAAACGGGCCATTGCGCTTCATCCGATTGCCGTAGCAGGATGGCTGGGCGTCTTGTTCACAGCGTTTAACCTTATGCCCGTGGGGCAACTAGACGGCGGACGGATGGTCCATGCTATTTTTGGGCAGCGGCAAGGGGCGATGATCGGTCAGGCGGGACGGTTGACGCTATTGTTACTCTCAGTGATGCAGCCGCATTTGTTGCTGTGGGCGGTGTTGTTGTTCTTTTTGCCGACCATTGATGAACCGACCTTGAATGATGTGACGGACTTGGATAATGGGCGGGATGCGATCGGGATAGTGACGTTAGTGATCTTGATCTTAATTATCGTTCCGGCTCCGAAGATATTATTAACGCTATTAGGGATGGGAGGTTAGCCACATGATCGCAATCGCAGACATCGGGGCGTTTGGGCAGCAGGTGCGATCGATCGTGTTGTACCGAGATGTGCTGGAGGGAAAGGTTGGACGAGCCTTTCTAGATCTGTTGCAGGCATTGTCGCCCGATCTCATGCGATCGGCGTCGCTGCGGGAAGAGCGGGTTTTGGTGGCCTATGGGGACTGGATTCGGGCGTTGGCGAATTGTGGTATGGGTTGGCAGGAGTATTTGAGCGATCGGATTTTGAAGGCGGATAATGCATTTTCGCAGCAGGCGTCTCGGGTTGAATTTACTGAGATGCCTTCGACTTTGGTTGCAGTAGCAAAACGTGATCTTCGGATTTTGCAGTTGGTTTACAATACCGTGTGTGCGGACATTGCCGATTGGGTTCAAGACGTGTTGCCCAATCTCTACGATTTGCCGATTTGGTACGATGATGTTCAGATTGACGGTGGCGCTGTTTCTGCGTTTCAGAAATGGTTTGAAGTCAAAGATTGGGGCGACTATACAGCTCAACTGGCGATGCAATATGCGCGATCGGGCGTCGGGGTCTTTGCGACGTTTCGGGCCTTTCGATTTGTAGCGGGAGAACTCGTCGGCATTGCCAATCCTGATCCGATTCAAGCAGACGATTTGATCGGGTATTCCTGGCAGCAGGAGACGCTAATTAAAAATACACAGGCGCTGCTCAAGGGGCATCCGGCTTTACATATTTTGCTCTACGGCAGTCGAGGTTCAGGCAAATCGTCACTTATTAAAGCGTTGCTCCATCGATCGGATGCACTGCGATTGATTGAAGTGTCTAAGGCTGAACTGTCACAGTTGCCAGAACTCGTTGAATGCCTGAGAGACGTGCCGCAAAAGTTTATTATTTTTGTCGATGATTTGTCCTTTGAAGAGGATGACGATGCATACAAATCGTTGAAAGTGGTGCTCGAAGGCAATGTGACCGCCCGCGCGCAAAACGTAGTGGTCTATGCGACTTCAAATCGTCGTCATTTGATTCGGGAGTTCTACGGCGATCGTCCTCGCCCGAAGGATGCAGATGAAATTCATAATTGGGATACGGTTCAAGAAAAGCTGTCCTTTAGCGATCGCTTTGGGATGACGCTCACCTTTGGTCCGGCAGATCAAGAGACATACTTAGAGATGGTGCGGCATTTATTCGGGCAATCGGGTCTTGAGATGTTGCCTGTGGAGTTGGACTTTGAAGCGTTGCAGTGGGCGACCAAGCACAATGGCCGATCGGGGCGAACAGCGCGTCAGTTTGTCGATTTCTTAGTGGGCAACAGATCGGGTTGAACTCTTTAGAATCGATCGCTGCTCGGGCATTCTAGCCAGACTGTCCCTGTTAATGAAAACGAGTGAGCACCTATGAACTTTAACGATGATCTGACTCATGAAAGTGAGCTTCAGGGCGATCAAGACACCTACGTCTATATTGGTCGCTTTGATCCCGCAGGCTTTCCGATCGTAACATCACGCCATCTCCATCTCCATGCCAGCGTAACGCTTCAAGCAATCAGTCTCGTTCCGCTGATAGCTCAGTCCATTCGATCGGAGCCGCTTCAAGAGATTTTAATCCGTCATGAAGATGGATCGACGGTGTGTGTCGAACCGAATGTCGATGGTTATATTGCCTATCTCAAGCCCGATTAAACCTGGATTGATTAAGAGGTCTGGATTCTTAATCCGTTTAATTTGTTGAGCAAGAAGTAATTTGGGCCGGATTTCCTGAAACCCAGTCACAGTAGCACTTACAAATTTATGGATAGGTCAATAGGCCGTAGAGTTTCAGCCTCATGTACACACGAGGCTAATTTCTTGTACGCCCGACGTGAAAGTCTACGATCGCAACCCGCCCCTACGAACTAATTGTTTATGGGTTCTAGTTGCCAAGTCGAAGTCATATCGAGTACGATATAGAAGTCGGTTCATAGCAGATGTATCTAAACCCACTGTTTATAAGCCGATGTCCTGTAGAGCAATCACACATCATCATGACTGAATTTAAAACACTCACAACTGCGGATGGTATTCCCGTTGGAGATAACCAAAACTCGCTGACAGCAGGCGATCGGGGTCCTATCTTGATGCAGGATTTCCACCTGATGGAAAAGCTCGCCCACTTCAATCGAGAGCGGATTCCTGAGCGCGTAGTCCATGCGAAAGGTGCCGCAGCGTTTGGCACTTTCACTGTGACCCATGATGTGACTCAATACAGCAAAGCCAAGCTTTTTGCAGAAATTGGCAAGCAAACCCAAGTTCTAGTTCGGATTTCGACGGTGGGTGGAGAGAAGGGATCAGCGGATACCGATCGGGATCCCCGAGGTTTTGCGGTCAAGTTTTATACTGAAGAAGGAAACTGGGATATTGCAGGCAATAACACGCCCGTCTTCTTCATTCGCGACCCGCTAAAGTTTCCTGATTTCATTCATTCTCAAAAGCGTAATCCACAGACTAATTGCAAAGATGCAAATACGAAGTGGGATTTCTGGTCACTCAGTCCAGAAGCCTTACACCAAATTACAATCTTATTTTCCGACCGGGGCACGCCAAAAAGCAACCGCCATATGGACGCCTTCGGGAGCCATACCTTTAGCTTAATCAATGCACAAGGAAGACGAGTTTGGTGTAAGTTTCATTTCAAAACTGAGCAGGGGATTGAAAACCTTTCTGCCGCAGATGCCGTAAGGATCGCAGGTGAAGATCCCGATTATACAACGCGGGATTTGTTTGAATCGATCGAGCAAGTTGACTATCCAAAATGGCGTGTTTGTATTCAGGTGATGACGGAAGAACAAGCTACACAACATTCAGATAATCCGTTTGATTTGACCAAGGTATGGAAACATTCAGAGTATCCTTTGATTGACATTGGAATGCTTGAACTCAATCGTAATCCGCAAAACTACTTTGCTGAAGTTGAACAATCGGCCTTCTCTCCTTCAAATGTCGTTCCAGGAATTAGTTTCTCACCTGATAAAATTCTGCAAGCGCGCATCATGTCTTACCCAGATGCCCAACGTTATCGCCTTGGGGCAAACTATCAACAACTGCCTGTCAACCAGCCCAAATGTCCGGTGATGCACTATCAGCGTGATGGGGCGATGGCACTCGGCAACAATGGCGGTAATACGCCCAACTATGAGCCGAATAGCGATGACGATGCGCCCAAGGAAAATTGTATCTACGCCGAGCCTGCGTCTGATTTAAGCTCTGGTTCAGGTCATGTTAAAGCCGATCGATATGATCATCATCAGGGCAATGATGACTACACCCAGGCAGGCGATCTCTATCGACTACTTGCACCTGATGCCCAAGAACGGCTAGTTCAGAACATTCTGGGCAGTTTGAGTGAAGCCCGCGCTGATATTCAAATGCGCCAACTCTGTCACTTCTTCCGGGCTGATCCTAACTACGGAATGCAAATTGCGAAAGGGTTAGGAATCCAAATCGATCCATCCACGATGAAAATGGGTGCGCGAACCACCTAGGGATAGTCTCAGACATAGCTCCCAGACATGGCTCCCAATTTTAGGGTTGGGGGCTTCATAACCATCCATCTGTAATCTTCACAGCTTGTAACTTTTGTAGTACGTTATCTGCAAGATGGATTACAATGAGGAATACGCCCAAGTTGACTAACTCATACATCCTATCAGGCGCATCATAGCCATGAAAAATACCGACGATCGCATTATTATTTTTGACACCACGCTGCGGGATGGCGAACAAGCCCCCGGAGCAACGCTCAATGTGGAAGAGAAAATCACGATCGCCCGTCAACTGGGTCGGCTCGGCGTAGATGTGATTGAAGCGGGGTTTGCCTTTGCGAGTCCGGGTGACTTTGAAGCGGTAAAACGCATTGCAGAATTAGTGGGCGTTGATGATGGTCCCGTGATTTGTAGTTTGGCGCGGGCGCTTCCGGCTGATATTAAGGCCGCTGCAGAAGCCCTGCAACCCGCCGTCCACAAACGCATTCACACCTTTATTTCGACCAGTGATATTCACTTAGAGTACCAACTCAAAAAAACCCGATCGCAAGTGCTGACCATCGCTGAAGAAATGGTGACCTATGCCAAGTCTTTTGTTGAAGATGTAGAGTTTTCGCCCATGGATGCAGCGCGATCGGAACCTGCGTATTTGTATCAAGTCTTAGAACGCGCGATCGCAGCAGGGGCCACAACGATCAATATTCCAGATACGGTGGGCTACATGACGCCGAGTGAATTTGGCGATATGATTCGCGGCATCAAAGAAAACGTTCCCAATGTCGATCACGCGGTAATTTCAGTCCATGGTCACAATGATCTAGGCTTGGCGGTTGCCTCTTTTCTAGAAGCGATCAAGTACGGCGCACGTCAATTAGAATGCACCATTAATGGCATTGGCGAACGGGCTGGAAATGCGGCCTTAGAAGAATTGGTGATGGCGCTGCATGTGCGACGACAATATTTCAATCCATTTATGGGAAGACCCGTCGATTCAGAAGCACCGCTTACCGGAATTAACACGACCGAGATTTACCGAACCTCACGTTTGGTTTCTAATTTGACTGGGATGCTGGTGCAGCCGAACAAAGCGATCGTCGGGGCCAATGCCTTTGCCCACGAGTCAGGAATCCATCAAGATGGGATGTTAAAAAACCGGAATACCTACGAAATCATGGATGCGCGATCGATCGGTTTGACAAACAATCAAATCGTCCTTGGCAAACACTCTGGCCGCAACGCGTTCCGATCGCGCCTTACTGAATTGGGCTTCGAGATGGGCGACACTGAGCTAAACAAAGCATTTGTGCGGTTTAAAGAACTGGCAGATAAGAAGAAAGAAATCACCGATTGGGATCTCGAATCAATTGCAAACGACGAAATCCAACAGCCCATTGAACTGTTCCGATTAGAAATGGTTCAAGTCAGCTGCGGCAACAACGCCCAGCCCACCGCCACTGTCAAAATTCGGATGCCAGACGGCCAAGAACTCATGGATGCTGCGATCGGCACAGGTCCCGTCGATGCGATTTACAAAGCGATTAACCGCGTCGTCCAAGTGCCTAATGAATTGATCGAATTCTCGGTCCAATCCGTCACCGCAGGCATAGATGCTATTGGGGAAGTGACCATTCGTCTCAAACACGAAGATCGAATCTTCTCCGGCAGGTCCGCCAACACCGACATCATCGTCGCCTCTGCCCAAGCCTACATCAACGCGCTCAATCGTCTGTACAGTGCGCTGAATTCTGGATCGATCGATCGGACCCATTCCCAACACGAAGCCCAACGCGAAGCCGCTAGCGTTTAGGGAAAGGCCCCTATATCTTGCTCCCCCAGCCCTCAAGATGCTTTTGGCGAGCTGATAGTGGGTCTGTTAGTGCAACATTGGGTGACGAGTCAGAAAGACGACATCACCCTCGTTGGCCCTATTAGGCCAGACCCCAGTTGGTAAGCGAGAGACCCTAAATCGTTCTGAAAAGATGGATTTTAGACCTAGCAGGTTAGATTAATGAACTCTAGCCCAAGACTCGATCGTCAAAATGTAGACAATACGGCATGGTTCAGCCGATATCCGAAGCCGTAGGCTGTTTCGATCAAGTGTTCAATGCCCACTTGCTTAAGCTTGACGCGCAGCGATCGAATGTGCGTTTTTACAGTTTCCAAACTCGGTTGTTCATGATTAGATGACCACAAATGATCAAGGATGCTTTGGGCACTGAACGTCTGACAAGGCGAGTTCAAAAAAAGCATTAAAAATTGGTATTCTTTAGCGGTAAAGGAAATAACCTCATTTTTATAGATTATCTGTTGGTTGTAACAGTCCACCCAAAGATCACCCCAGCGACTCTCCACCGGATATTTTTTACCCTTACGACGCAGTAAAGCCCGAATATGAGCGACAAACATCTCTGAATCCACCGATCGCGGCAAGCAAGCATCTGCTCCAGCATTTAGAGCTGCGATTTCAATTTGCGAATTCAATCCTTCAACGAGCAGCAATACCAATATGGGATTCTGACACAATTGCAGCCTTTTGCAATAGTCCAAAACATCCGTATCAAGCAATTTCCCGTCAATAATGATCAAATCATAGGGAAAAAGGCCCAGGTAATGATCCAAAGCTACCTGATCCTTAACGGTGTCTGCAATAGAATTGTATTTTGAGACAAGGGACTCAATCCGATCGCTCAATACTGGATCGCAAGACAACATTATTAGTTTCATTTCGTTGATTTCCGTTGTTATCCGTTGATGCCTACCTTGAGCAAAAATGTGTGTAAAGTTTAAATGTTATCATTTCATCACAATACGCTATTAATGTCCTCTACCAAAAATACTAAGCGTACGATTTAAATAACACATCATCATGATGATAAGTTTTCATCAGCCGATCGGAATAAGCTTAAAGCGAAAATGTGTGTTGACTAACATACCCTATTTCTCCTCCTGTTGGGGGGTGGATTTCAGTCAAAGCCACTGCCGTCCAAACTAACGTGTGATAGACCTAAGCGGGAATATAGAGTTCCTAGTATCCGCTTTCCTTCAAGAACTTCAATTCATCAGAAATAATCAAAATCATGAATGATCTCCGACTTATCTTTAATATCTCGGCCATTTTTAGCGCAATCCAAGATACCTTAAGTCCATTTAGCATTTGTTAAGTTACTTGTCTATTCTTTGCATTCCCACACAAGTTCAAGTTTGATTTTAAGATAACTTTTCGTCCTGCAAAATTGTCATGTATTTTCTTATTTTTCGTAATACTTATTTACAAACCTACCCTAAGTCTCTTTACAAGAAATTAACTTTTAGGTGTGACAATTGGAAACATTGAGAAACAAAAATCAAAAATGAATGATTCTACGACTTAGATACTGATTGGTTATCATCATTTAGCTCTTAGCCTGTTAGCTTTATGCAATCTCCCAAACGCATTGTTCCCAATCTCGTATTCAACATTTACTTTTCGAGACAGTTTTCAGCTCTAGAGAGTCTTAAGTCCAGCTATTTATGGTTGGAGCTTCAGGCAGACAAAGACGTAGAGAATCGATTCTGGATTGATGATGTTGAGTACCCTAATGTTCTACTGATTGAAGTCGCGATCGATCGATCGATAGACTTAACCCAGATTTATTTAATCTACTGGCGATCGTTTGATCGTCCAATTATTTGGATCATTGAGGACGATATTTCTCATGAATCCCTCAATCATCCTACTTACAATCAACTCACTAAAAACATTTCACTTGCGGGAGAGTGTAATCTGAATCAGGGTGCTGTTTCAGATTACTCAGTCACCACGATCGCGAAAAATCTTCTTAATCGTTTCTACTCGCAATCTCAACCAACTACGTTTAGCAATGCCAGCACAGACTGTACGATCGCTGATTTTGATTATGGCCAGCGCTTAGGTAAAGGTCATGGTCGATCGGTCGCTTAGATAGGTTAAAATCCAGTTCAAATTCTGTTCGTTCATTCCTAGGAAATCAGCAGGACGTCCCATGCGAATTTTGATCGTCGAAGATGATACTCTTCAGTCTGCTCACTTTTTAGATCTCCTTTCAAAAAAGAAGTACCTCGTTGATGTTGCAAAAGATAGTCTAAATGGCTTGCACACACTCCAGACGATTGAGTATGATTTAGTGATTTTAGATGTTAGGCAAACTGGAATAGATGGGCGGTTGTTTTGTCATCAACTTCGCGATCGAGGATTGTCAGTTCCGGTGCTGATCACGGCTGATCTTAATTATCGAGAAGTGGCCATTGAACATTTGCAAGCGGGTGCGGACGACTACCTTTTGAAGCCCATGTATCTTCCCGAACTCTACGCTCGAATTCAGGCATTGATTCGGCGCGGAAAGGGTCAATTTACAGCATCGATTCTGCAAGTGGGTGATCTCTGCCTCCATCCCCATGCCTGTGAAGTCACCTATCTTGGCAAACCCCTGCTCCTGAAACCCATAGAGTTTTCGATTTTAGAACTGTTCATGCGCCATCCCCAGCGATTCTTTAGTCATCCGGTGCTGTTAGAACAACTGTGGCAACAGGGTCAAGACCTGCTTGATGAACTGACTGTCAAGTCTCACATCAAAAGCCTTCGCCAAAGACTTAAGGCGATCGACATGGATGATCTAATTGAGATCGTCTATGGCGTTGGTTATCGGATTAATAACCACTATGTCAAGATAGCTAAAGACTCGAAGTGAACCCGTCATCTGGTCTAGCCCATCAGTATTGCCACGGGTGCGGCGATCGCTAAATCCGTGCAAAAAATCCCTATTCTTCTTGTATCCAATTGTAAAACTGAGCATAGATTCTTTTTTTCCTGGAATCCTACATAACTCCGCTTGTAGAATAGCCCTATAGACTGGCGCAATTGCGATAAATACGGGTTTGGGATTCTTATGGGTTTAGGTGAATTTGATGTTTCTGCCTTGAATGCTGCTCTCCATGCGGCTTGGATGACCTTTACGCAGAGTCCCACCTTTAAAGTGGCAGGGGCGATCGTCACGTTTTCGATCGCCGCCTTAGGCATCGTGACGACCAAACTCGAAATGATTCAGAAGTTTTTGGAAACCGTCCAAAAAATCCGAGATCTCCTTAAGCCAGATGCCGTTCCGGCTGGACCGATCGATACCCAAGATGCCCGCGCCCGGTTGTTGCGAGTTGTGCTAAGTGAATATGCCCGCCGTCGTCAAGACTCCCTGCATAACTTGGTCATGGTGGACATGGGGTTTCAGACGCAGGGGGAAGCCATCGGACGACCTGAACCGCTTCTTCTCGCTCCCGAACCGGAAACCGTCGATCGCACCTTGACGATCGCCGGACATGCGGATGTCATGACTATTCCCATACAGCAGTCGCTTTTAGACGTGTATAACCAAGTCGAAAT
>JAYVVL010000450.1:0-7591 GCA_043787035.1 Synechococcales cyanobacterium | reverse complement strand
TCGAGTCGGCTGTGACCATATTCGAGATGGCATGATCAATTTCAATATCGCCAGACAGCAGCTATTGCAAGCCATTCAGTTTTTGTCCTGTACTTAGTAAATTTACTAGTACTAGGGAATGTCAATCAATTTACATTTGCCAATTCTATCAGTGCAGCAAATGCTAAATCGAAGGAAACATTCAGTCAATCTTTGTCGAATATATTTGCAGTACATTCTAATGAGTCTCGCCAAGCTCTTAACCAACAACAAGAATGGACATCACATTTAGAATCAAGTGGAGTTAGTCGAGATTCACTTGTTGATAAGGTTGTTGATATTGCCGCAGAAGAAGAAGGATCTATAAATAAATTTGTTGACTATATAGAACTAATTGTGAGAGGTTCTTCAAACGACTCTCATCTCATGGTCGATTTAACAAACGGCACTTCTTTTCAGAAAAACCTTCTGTCAATTGCATCTTATATATTAGACCTTAAAGACCAATACCTCATTGATGTTGCTAAGTTGTTTAAGAAAACGGAGGAAAGAGGATTCATTTCTGTAGATTTATTGCTTCCTATGTTATGTAACAGCTCCCGATAGCACGAAACTTGATGGTCTTGCTTATTTAAATCTTTCAAAGATGGTTCGCTACAAGAAAATTATAGAGTCTCATACGGAAAGATATGTTGCTACAGGTTCAGATTCTGCTGACTCAAATTTCTTTCGAGATAATCTAGATCAGTCGATTCAACTTAAGCTGAAAGGCGATCAAAATAAAGATAATGCAGCCTACCGCATTGCAGCCTCATCAATTTCATCAAGTGTTGAAGATCTAATTCGATTGCTTGCAAGTCGATTTAGATTGTCAGAAGACTCTGATGGACTAAATCGTAAAACTTTTGGAGAGACCTTAAGAATTGTTAGAGAGAAAGTTGAAAAGAATGCTCCTTTAGATTTTGATATCGAGTTTTTCAAGAAATTCAATGATTTTATTTTGTATTTGCGTAATAGTTCAACATACAAAGGCCGCATACTTACAGACCTAGAGAAGTTTAAAGCAGATCTTTCTGTCAAGATGTCATTTCCATTTATTGAATTTTATACTGAGATTGTCTATCCTATTGTCGCCAATAATAATGTTGTAAGTCAACCTATTTGTATGAAACGACTCTCTTGTAAGGAGATTAAATCAGATGAAATACTATATTATGGTTTGGATGGAGATGATACTGGAAAGGTATTAGAAGAACTATTTCTTGCATCAAGTGATGAGTCTAGTTTTCGTGGAGTTAGCAGAGATATAACTAATGCTATTTCTGAAATATCAAAATTATTGTCTAAGCGCCTGGGTAAAGGTGCCGTAGTATTTAATGCTGGAGATGATCTTCTTTTTAAAGGTAATCTTGAGGAAGAGTTCCTCTTAGAGATTAAAGATTTATACTCTAAAACTACATCTGGATTGACCTGCTTTATTGGGTATGGTCGCTCCTTTCAAGAGGTTTATTTAGCGTTGAAACTTGCCAAGACTCAACCTAGTAAAATGCGATAGTTTGAATTGAGCTTTCCTAATTGAGAATGGGCACTGTCAAGCTACTGCTGCTCTATTGTTCGACACCATACATTTTGCCAAAGATCTTCTGCGTTTGGGTCAAGTTCTTCCGGCGATACATTTTGACGAAACCGATCGACCTTCACTCAAGTGCAGCCGCCGTTCATCACAAGTCCGATCGACCCTTCCTCAAGCATCCTTCATCAAAAGCGAACCCAACTCCAGAGACTGAGGAAACAACCGATCGTCCCTCAGCGCAATCCCGTAGTCTGATCGAACCCACTCAAACGATCGCCCTCATCAGGCCTCCGTCATCAAAGGCGAACTTACCTCAAAATACTGAAGAAACAATTGAGCTTCAGGCGCTCAAGATTTGCGCCGTATTCAGTTTCAGCTCTGGGAACGTGGGAGAAACGATCGGCTCATCGCCGCGAAAAGTTGCAACCTGGTAAGTCCCGGAGACCCAAGTACCGACCATAACCCACGCACGATCGGGATCAACAATCCAATATTCAGGAATCGCGATCGCCGCATATTGGTCCCGCTTGTCTCGATAATCGAAGGTGTAATTGGGTTTTGACTCAGCACCGGGGGACACGACCTCGACGACCAGCCGAGGCGGTGGCATCTTACGGGTAATCGTAAGACGTGTTTCAACAAGAGGCAAATGGACTTCATCTAAAACGGTCAGGTCTGGGAAGCGCGTCCTAGGCTTTCCGATGACCTCGACTTCTGCACGTCCAGGACGGACAAGTTTGTAATAAAGTCCCATCTGGACCAACACCAAGTACAGATAGTTTGCGATCGCATCATTGCCGCTAGATTCAGTCCTCACCGGAACTAAATCTCCATCCCAATACTCACAGCGTCCTTCTGGCAGGTCGGACACTTCCGCCATTAGATAGGCTTCAAAACTGGTAAATCTAGCTTTAGTGAACGTCATTAGTGTGATCGCCTCTCCTGCATTACGTCCACATTCATCATAAGCCATGGACTTCCTATCAACAATCGCCACATTCAACACAAGATTGAGCTTTTTGGGTTCTGTAGGGCTTCCCACAGTGTTTGCAGTTTGGACCTAAGCGTTGATTGTTATGATGTGCAATAGCGTTGATATTCATTTTAGATAAGCCTGTTATTTGGTAATAGTACTCACAGGCTTCTTTCTGAGTTTTGATAGAGAGTAATGGTTCGATCGATGCCCATTCCTTATGGTCAAGCATTGGCATCATCTTTTGGCAGCGCCAGCAGGATCGTAGGATTGGCATGGTCTAGAGATTGATTGCTAAAATTATCGACCCGCGCTCAAGACTTGGGCTGCCGTCAAGTTCAGTTCAGGGAATGTTGGAGAGACGATCGGCTCCTCGCCCTGAAAGGTCTCGAACTGGTAAGCATCATCAGCTAGCGTTCCAACTTTGACCCACAAACTATCAGGATCCACAATCCACATCTCAGCAATCCCACGATCGGCATATTCTTTAGGCTTCTGCTCATAATCTCTCCTGCGAGATTTGGCATCCGTTATCGTTTGTGAGGCGACCTCGACCACTAACAAAGGCGAGGGGGAACCGAGGCACAACACTTTTTCACCACTCAGAAGCGCTGCATCCGAGGCAATAGTGTGGACTACTAAATCAGGCTGCCGAGCTGTGGCATAACGCGATCGAACTTCAATCTGATGGCCGATCACAAGATGTTTTTCAGGCACCCCTAAACGTGCAAAGGCAAAGACTAAAAGCATTGCAATCTGTGGATTTAATGGCGTTTCAGCACTCATCTCGACTAAAACCCCGTCTTCAAGCTCATAGCGAATATCCGTACCGTCGTCATAGTCCAGATACTCCTTAAGCGTCATTCGTCGGCCAGTTGCGACTGTCATCGGCATCGCCTTTCCTTAGGTGGTGATGGTCTACAGCTATTATAGTTTATGCCCCTCACCCAATCAGCGATCGAGATCGCTATAGCTTCTCAATTCAAACTTCTCAATTCTCAATTCAAACTTCTCACACCCGCAGCGCCGTCACAATCTTCGACGCCTCATCCCCATTAATGCGCCAGAGGGCACGACTCGCTTCTTGGCGAACCAGCACATACTCACCCTTGCAGGTCGTAATCAAATCTGGCACCGCCGTCTTCGCCTCAGCCCCGATCGCCCCCAGCGCATAAGCCGCCACCCAGCGAACTTGCCAGTCGTCATCGTATAACAACCGCGTCAACGAAGGCACCGACGCCTTAGCCCCATTTTCAAAATTAGCCAACACCCAAGCCGCCGCGCTACGCACATAGGACGTCTTAGACTCCAACGCCGACACCAACGCCGGAATCGCGACCGACCCAATTTTGCCTAGAGACGCGATCGCCTCACAGGACACGCGTCGATCGGGATCTCGCATTCGATCGACTAAGACCGGAATCGCATTGCGCGCTTCTGCTCCCATCAGTCCGATCGTGCGGGCCACCTCTTGCCGAATGCGCCATTCCGTATCGTGGATTTCTCGCACCAAGGCCGGGAGAACGGGTTTAGCCGCCGCGCCCAGATCGCCTAGTTCTCGAATCGCTCGCAAACGGATTTCGATCATTCCATCGGTGAGCTTTGGCGTGAGTCGGGCCAGACGCTGCTCGATTTGGGCACGGCGGAGCATCTCTGTACTCAAGCCCACCCGGCGACCTAGTTCATCAATCACCATTTCTGGAATTTCCATCTCCACCCCCCGCGTCAAACAACAATCCCGCAGCGCCAATAGAAACCCTTGAATACTTTCCGGCGCACCGGGCATGGAGTCTGCTTGAAACAAGAAATCTTGCCACAGATAGGACTCGTTCCCGTAAAGCTCGACCAGATACAGCGCCGCCAAACATTCGGCCAGCGGATCGAGGGAAAACGAGATTTGGTCTTGGGCCGGACCGACCGTTTGTAAAATGCGGAGACGGCCTTCGAGGTGGCGGAGACGGTCTTTTGCAGCTTCACGATCGATTCCGCAGGCCAGTTCCATTTCAGCCAAAACGCTATCGCGGCGTGCCGGAGCCGGACGAAAGGTTTGCTTTAGGCATTCCCAGGCCAGGACTTTTGAATCTTGGTGGACCGTGGGGTTGTCCGGTTCGTTATGATTATGATCGCGGTTAAGTTCGTTCAGATAGCTGAGCATAAGGTCAGGGATATTATCCGGCAGATAGCTATCCGTGATGCCCGTTTTGTTGACGATGAGCTGCTCGGCGTAGAGTTTGGCGAGAAGCACCGTGATGTTGCGCTGCCCCACCATTTTGGACAGTTGGCTACAAGCATCGAAGTATTCCGAATCGGTAAATAGCTCCCGCTTGTTGGACTGGTTGAGATAGGCTTCCAAAAAAGACGAAAGACGATTGCCTTCAATCCGCATGGGGCGAACCAAGGTTTTCGGCACATTATCCAGATTTTCTTCGACGCGGGAGGTGACGATCAACGCATTGGCCGGGAAGTCCGGGTGCCCTGGGCGGATTTCTTGACGGGTCGCATCGCTCAGTTCAGAGAGACGATCGACAATTACCAGCACCCGACGCTGACGGAGAAGCTTTTCAATAAAATCGTCGCTCAGCGGTTCGGCAGAGTCTACCAATGCCTGCAACTGACCTCTGATCGCTTCCCGCAGCGGATCTTTGCCCTCAGGAACTCTAAAATCCAGTTCTTGTTCAATTAACACCGGAATCATCCGATGACGGCAGAGGCGTTTGGTGCGATCTTCGGACATAGACCACTGCGCCATTTGGCAGGCCAAACTAGTCTTACCAATGCCCCCTTCGCCCCAAATCAACACGCACTGACGACCATCGAGAAATGTAGCCTGCAAGTCATGATTCTCCATCGTGGTAACCGTATTGCCCTGCATCACCACCGGAATGGGGATGTACACCCGTCGATCGTTGACTGTACTCTTGTGGGCAAAGGCATCCCGAGCGATCGTTAACTGCCGCTCCACCCAGGCATCCAGCACGCGCGGATGGTAGTGCAACCAGCCGATGAACATGACAAACCGCAACGGAACTTTAATGGTACCGCCCAAGGGAGTGGGCAATTCAAAGTCCGTGTAGGGCTTTAATAAATCATTGATCTTCATCAGCCACAGCGGACGCAGCAATAACACCAACAGCCAAAAGCCGGGAGTCGCCAGAATATAAAACCCAATTAACGCAAAAGCCGGATTCTCTTTACCCCACTCAAACACTTGATCCCCATAGCGAGAATTCCGGGCAGATTTAATGGCACTAAGCGATCGCCTCAAGCCCGATCGCGCATCCTCATTGACATTATTTTTTGGATCGTCCAGCAGCGGCAACACCTCTTCTAGAGTAGTGACAATTTGCCCAAGATCGTCGCGGGAAAGTTGATCTGCTTTGTCATTGACATAGCCAGCTAGACGATTAATTGAGCTAGCAGACATAATCCGCACCCCCATGTCTGAATCTTGCAGCGTTTCGGCTAGCATTGGAATGGAATCCTTAGCGCCAGCAGAGATATACCCCAGACTAGAAGCCACATTTTGACGAACGTCTTTATCGGGATCTTTAAGTGCTCTCAGCAATTCCGTTAAGGCCGGAGCCGACGCCTCACCAACACGGCCTAGAGTAATTGCCGCAAAAATCTTAATCTGCCGATCGTCACTCCCTAACGCCTGCTGTAGATCCGGTACCGCCAACGCCGCATCGCTCCCAATCTGACCCAAGGCAATCAACACGGCAATGCCCGTCGCCGAGTCGGAGTTATGGAGCAGTTGGCTGAGACCCTGAACCGCTGGTTTGGCGTCGTGACCGAGGCGACCGAGCGCATTGATACTGGCTTTTTGGACGAGCTTATTGGAATCGCCCAAGGCTTCGGCGATCTCAGGCACCGCAGGCGCTGCACTAGAACCCAGCGTCGCCAATGCATTAATCGCATTTACACGAACGATCGAACTTGGGTCTGACACCAGTTCGGTGAGGGACTGAACCACGTCTTTTCCCACATCGTCAATTTTGGAAAACACGTTGGCCGCCGCTGCTCGGACAGAACCATTAGGATCTTTGAGCAAAATCAACAGATCCGGCGTTGCGGCCTTGGCTTTTGGACCGATCGCCATCAGGGCTTCCGCCGCCCGCAAGCGCACTTCTACATTGTTACGATCGTTCAACGACGTTTTGAGCACCGTAATCGCTGTCCCCGCATCCGGCCCAAACCGACCGATCGCGACAATAGCCGCCACGCGCTGCGACAAAGGAAGCTTACTATTTTCGACGACAGCCACCAGAGACTCGATGCTAGCGCTGCTCAGGACCGATAGGGCGATGGTCGGAGTGGGCTTTGCCGAAGCAGTTGGCATGTCGAGGTTTGCCTTGGCCGTTTGGGCAGCAGTGGCCAACGGAGAAGCACCCGCTAGACAGAACACACTCAGTTGCAAACCAATCAGGCTGTGACGAAGAGGAGATGCCATAGGTCGATGTAGGGGGGAGGTAGATGTCGGTCCCCTCTATCATTCCCCACTTAAAAATCCAATGAACAAAAATCAGGAAGTTACTTCGTTCCTACAGACTCGCTTTTTTTAAGAGTGCCTGAGTCCGATCGATCGCCGTCGCATCCTCTAACATCACGTAAAGCTTGAGGGCTTTTTCGAGGGACAGCACCGCACTGCGCTTATCTCCCGATTCTAGACGAGCTTGACCTTGCAATTCATAAACAATCGGATTTTCCGGTTCAGAACTAATCGCCTTGCCACAGTCTTGGAACGCTTTTGCATCTTTTTTCTGGACTCGGGCAAGGCAACGGTGAGCCGAAAGGGTTCCAGGAATAAAAATCTTAGACTCAACGGAAGGGTCAGTTGCAGCAAGCTGTGAACCCTTGAGGAGTGAATCCTCTCCGATGTAGGCTGCGATCGCATCGTTACAAAGTTTCAGCGCATCAGGACGGGCCGATCGGGCGGAGGCAGCACATTGTAAGTTAAGAATCTGAGTCGCAACATTGTCTGCTTTGTTCACTTCATTAAGATCGTTTAATGCGGCTGAGTAATTACCCTGCGCAATCAGTCCCGTGGCACGCTTTTCATAGAAAGA
>JAYVVL010000449.1:0-7593 GCA_043787035.1 Synechococcales cyanobacterium | reverse complement strand
TGAATTGCTTCTTATATCAAAAAATGATTTGCGAGTCTTATTCGTGTCCGAAATATTAAGCCAACTCCATCATGGACAATTGATGATGGTCAATAGTCGTAAGCGAAATGGTCTAATTTTAGTCAAATCTTTTCACGCAGAGTTTGCGGGTCCAGGATCGGCGATTGGGGGTGAGTTCGATCGAGATTGCCAGGGCATTATTCCTGTGGGTGACTTGTCGGTGGGAGAACCTGCCTGTCAAGAAGAATGCCAGAAAGCCTATCTTATTCGCCGTCAGTGGATTCGATTAATACAGCAAATTACCGGACATGAGTTGCCAAACGATCGGGTGAAAGGAATTCTACAACAGTTTGAAAATTATTTTGCGGTGGACACGGTGATGGAATTGCCTGATGAGGCATTTGCGCTGTTAGTCGGAGTGTTTCCCCGAACTGTTAATCGAGTTCGGGGCACTGTGAACCTTCCCGAGTAAGAGTTTAAACCTTGGGTTAGGTCTTAAATTAGGCCATGAATCTAGGCCGGATAAATCCGAAGACGACGATTGGGTTCGTCGCCAAAACTTTGGGATTTTAGACGGTAATGTTCGATCAATTCGTGCTGAATTTTGCGAACAAAAGGCGATCGGGGCAAGAGTTCCACAGGCTGACCTTTGGGGATAACGATTTGTTCGACCGCAAGCCGAGCTTCTTCGAGCGCTTCGAGTTCGTCATCGGTATCCCCTCGGGTGAAGGTGCTTAAGTCAATAGACTCGACGTCTTGGAGTTCATCCATGGACAGCAGTCGCCGCAGCGCAATGGCAATCTGCGGAATGCTGCTGGATTTTAGGGTGTGGATGGGAATTTGTTTTGCTTTGGCCACATGACGAAGTTTTGTATGATTTTTGACGTGGGACCGCAGCGCGAGCACGGCGTCTGCGCTGTCCATGTCTTTGGTTAGGACGATCGGAAGTTTTAGGGTGGTAATGAGCTGATCTAGTTGATGCCGACCAATGCCGTAGGGGTAAACCTTAACAGGCAGTTCTTCGCCGTTGGGTCCGTAGTAGGAATCTAGGTTGCCCGTAATGTCTCCAAAACCCTCAAAGCTATCGCCAATTTTACTCTCGACGATCGCTTCAAACTCCCGCTGTTCAGGACTTGGGTTTGAGATGCCCGACATGGGCGTCATTCGGCCACTCGATCGCCAGCCGAAGGGTTGCTCGGGAACCACGACATTCCCGTAACCACCGCCATAACCGCCACTGTTACCGTTACTGCTGCCACGATCGGCATTGCGACCGGATCCGAGACTGCCGCCGTTGCTCCGACCATAGCTACTGCTGGAGGAACTTCGAGAGGCAATATCGCCCCCCTGCCCGCCAAGCGGAACCATCCGGGCCGGACGGTTGTTGGGCGGCGTTGCGACGGGACCGCCCTCATGATTGATGACAATTTTGCCATTTCGATCGACCGATCGGACCTGAGGGTTGGGCTGGCGACCGCGCAACAGCATATCAACGGTGTTGGCCACTTCATCATGAACCGTCCACTTCTGACGCTCTTGCATTTCGACGGCCACTTCAAAGGTCGGCGGCGCTTTGCGTTCGAGAATACTTTTTTGTGATCCGCGACGACGGGCTTCGTCATCGCCTAAGGTAACGGATTGAATGCCGCCGATGAGATCCGAAAGCGTTGGATTTTTCATCAAATTTTCGAGGTAGTTGCCGTGGGCCGTCCCAATGAGCTGAACCCCACGCTCGGCGATCGTTCGGGCGGCCAGCGCTTCAAGTTCAGTACTGATTTCATCAATCACAATCACTTCCGGCATGTGGTTTTCCACCGCCTCGATCATGACTTGGTGTTGAAGTTCAGGCTTGGCCACCTGCATCCGCCGCGCACGTCCGATCGCTGGGTGTGGGACATCGCCATCGCCTGCAATTTCATTAGACGTATCAATGATGACCACGCGCTTACCGAGATCATCGGCGAGAACTCTGGCAATTTCTCGCAATGCCGTTGTTTTCCCAACGCCAGGGCGACCGAGCATTAAGATGGATTTACCACTTTCGACCAAATCATTGATCATCGTAATGGTCCCAAACACCGCTCGGCCAACGCGGCAGGTCAATCCAATAACATCGCCTCGGCGATTGCGAATGGCGCTGATTCGATGCAAGGTCGATTCAATCCCAGCCCGATTGTCACCCCCAAAATCACCGACATTGGTCATGCTTTCCTGAAGGTCAGCGGCGGTAATTACCCGATCGCAGAGGTATTCAGCCTTATTATGAAACCTAGCCTCAGGTTGCCGACCCAAATCCATCACAACTTCAATCAGCGCATCGCGATCGGGATGAATCTTTAAACTATCCCGCAGGTCAACGGGCAGCATTTCTAAAATTTTGTTGAGGTCGTCGGTGATTTTACTGCTAACGATCGCGGCTTCGAGGAATGGAGTTGACTTGGGTTCGTCAGGTTCAGAGACGGGTAGGTCAGAGACGGGTTTTTCAAAATTATTAATTTCAGGAGAAGGTTGTTCCGAGAAGATTTCGTCGTGCGATACGGTCATATGCAGGGCTTATCCTAAATGGGCAACTTAAGCGGAGCAACGATGCTTACGTCCTATTTTAACGCTTTCTTCTAGGAGATCGGGGTGTTTTTCTAGACCATCAATGTTGAGGCTTGATGTAGGATCCGACCTGAGCGATCGAACGGCAGTTCCGATCGCTCAGACGTGAGTGCAGACGTGGGTAGACTGAACTCGCTCTAGATCATTAAAAAAAAACTCAAAAAAACCCCGATCGGTTGATGATACCAATCGGGGTTTTTTAGATTATTCAATCGCTCTATCTAAACGTTACTTATCTAAGCGCTAGTTTACGATCGGTTTCTGACGGAACTTTGACCTTAGTGGCAAGACCGAGTTTCCGTAATGTGCTGATAATCATCCAAGTCATATCAATTTCCCACCACCTCAGACCATGACGGGCTGAGTACTGGAATGCGTGGTGATTGTTGTGCCAGCCTTCGCCGTAAGTCAGGAGTGCAACCCACCAGCAGTTGGTGGAACGATCGCCCGAGTTATAGGTTTTGTAGCCAAATTTATGGGTTGCGCTATTTACAAACCAGGTGCAGTGATACACCATCACGAGCCGTGCAAATACACCCCAAAACACAAATGACCAACCTAAGCCATACTGCGCACCGATGAAATAGAGCAGCGCACCGAGGGCCACTTGCATCGGGAAAAAATAGTTGTCAAAGAACCGATAAACCGGGTCATTCGCGATGTCTTTGGTGAACTTCGGAACTTCTTTGAGTGCAGGGACTTCGTACAGCATCCAACCTATATGGCTCCACCAGAACCCCTTGGTCGAGTCATGATGATCATGAGGCTGATCCGAATTGGCATGGTGATGACGATGCAAGCCAATCCACCAAATCGGACCGCCCTGCATGGCCATCGCGCCACAGAAGACGAAAAAGTATTCCAACCATTTAGGAACTTGAAAGCTCCGGTGAGCCACCAGACGATGCCAACCCAACGTAATGCCCAATCCACCCGTAAACCAGTGAAGGACAAGCGCTAAAATAACGCCTTGCCAACTAAAAAAAGCAGGCAGGAACGCTAAAAACGCGCCCACATGTAAGGCAGCGATAACGGCAGCAAAGTACCATGAAATACGGAGTTTGTTTTCAGATGCGATAGTCATTCCCAAGATCTCACTAGGATTTTTAGCCCAAACTACGCGACAATTGCTTCCGCCATCATGGTAAAACCATTGACGGATCCACAGTGCGCAGGAATAAAACAATGAATAGTATAGAACTGATTCAGCAAGCAGAGCAGTCGCTGCTACAGATTTTTTACGAAATTGATGCTCAGGTCAAGCACAATCTGAGAAGAATCTTAACATCCTTCCGTAATCATCGGGTTGGGACTCATCATTTTTCTAGTGTTTCGGGTTACGGACATGGCGATTTAGGCCGGGAGGTGTTGGACCGGGTGTTTGCGGAGATTGTCGGGGCTGAGGCAGCAGCGGTGCGTGTGCAGTTTGTATCGGGGACTCATGCGATCGCATCTTGCTTTTACGGCGTGCTTCGCCCAGGGGATGAATTGCTGTCCGTGGTCGGTGCGCCTTATGACACGCTGGAAGAAGTGATTGGGACTCGGGAAGTAGGGCAAGGTTCTTTGGCAGAGTTCGGGGTAAGCTATCGACAGCTTGATTTGACCGCAGCAGGGACAATAGATTGGGCGGCTTTAGAGACATCGATTCGGCCTGAGACTAAGATGGTGACGATTCAGCGATCGTGCGGGTATGCGTGGCGATCGAGCTTGTCGATCGCGGAGATTGAGCGAATCTGCGCTGTGGTCCATGGGCAGAACCCAAACGTGGTGTGCTTTGTGGATAATTGCTACGGGGAATTTATTGAGTCCCAAGAGCCGACGATGGTGGGCGCGGACTTGATGGCCGGGTCCTTGATTAAAAATCCTGGTGGCACGATCGCTACAGCCGGGGGATATGTCGCAGGGCGGGCCGATCTCGTAGAAAAAGCTTGTTGTCGGCTGACAGCTCCGGGCATTGGCAGTCATGGCGGCGCGACCTTCGATCAGCATCGGTTGATGTTTCAGGGTCTATTTCTAGCACCGCAGATGGTAGGCGAAGCGATGAAAGGCAATCATCTGACGGCATATGTATTTGATAAGCTAGGCTACGAAGTGAATCCAGCCCCGTTAGCTCCTCGCCGGGACGTAATCCAGGCGATCAAACTAGGAGACCCCAAAAAAGTCATTGCATTTTGCAAAGCCATCCAACAGTGGTCCCCGATCGGATCGTATTTAGAACCGATTCCCGCCGGAATGCCGGGATACGAGAGTGAACTCATCATGGCAGGCGGCACCTTCATTGATGGCAGCACTTCCGAATTTTCCGCCGACGGTCCATTGCGAGAACCGTACACCGTATTTTGCCAAGGCGGCACTCATTGGACCCACATTGCGATCGCATTAGAATGTGCGATCGAAGCCATGAAATAACCCAAAAAATCCGATGTAGGATGCGTTAAGTGAAGCAACGCATCAATTCTGGGCGATCGTTTCGCGTTGAAGCCAATAGCGGCTCGTCCGATAGGCATTGCGTTCCCAGCAGTGACGGTAGCTGAGTTTGCCATTGCCCAGTTTGGGCGATTGAGCGGGTCTCCGTGAGGTTAACTGCGTATAATCACTCTACCGATCGTTAGTTTAGCGAAGCCTCTATGAATTCTTCTTCCGCCATTTCAGTGAATTCCGTCAGCGACCATCAGGATCTTGTGATTCAGGGGAGCCGAATATCCGGGGGGTTACGGGGGACGATTCAGATTCCAGGGGATAAGTCGGTGTCCCATCGATCGCTCATGTTGGGCGCGTTAGCCACGGGCGAAACGGTGATTCACGGGTTGCTCTTGGGGGAAGATCCTAGAAGTACGGCGGCTTGCTTTAGAGCCATGGGGGCCACGATTTCAGAACTCAATACTCAGGAAGTGCGGGTGCAGGGCATTGGGCTGGGAAATCTTCGGGAGCCGGAGGATGTCTTAAACACTGGGAATTCAGGGACGACGACGCGGCTGATGCTGGGGATTTTGGCATCGCATCCCGATCGTTTTTTCACGGTGACGGGCGATCATTCGATTCGATCGCGTCCGATGTCGCGAGTAGTGAAGCCGTTGCAGCAGATGGGCGCACAAATTTGGGGCCGTAAGAATGCGTCGTTGGCTCCTTTGGCAATTCAGGGTCGGCTGCTCAAGGGCATTGACTATGCGTCACCGATCGCCTCGGCGCAGGTCAAATCCTGTGTGTTGCTTGCGGGATTGATGGCAGAAGGCGAAACAACTGTAACGGAGCCTGCGCTGTCGCGGGACCACAGTGAGCGGATGTTGCGGGCCTTTGGGGCAACTGTGAAAGTGGATCCCGATCGCATCAGTGCAACGGTGGTCGGTGGGGCGACGCTGATTGGGCAGACGGTTATTGTGCCAGGAGATATTAGTTCGGCGGCGTTTTGGTTAGTGGCGGGGGCAATCGTACCGGGGTCTGACCTGACAATTGAAAACGTCGGCATTAACCCAACGCGGACGGGTGTGCTTGAAGCGCTACAAATGATGGGTGCGGACATTGAACTGCTGAATCAACGGGAAGTGACGGGAGAACCTGTGGCGGATTTGCGGGTGCGATCGAGTCAGCTTAAGGGGATTACGATCGAGGGCGATCTGATTCCGCGTTTGATTGATGAGGTACCGATTTTGGCGGTGGCGGCGATTTTTGCGTCAGGAACGACGGTGATTAAAGATGCGGAAGAGTTACGGGTGAAGGAGAGCGATCGGATTACCGTGATGGCGACGCAGCTCAATGCCATGGGTGCGAAGGTGACGGAATTGCCTGATGGGATGGAAATTGTCGGGGGGACGGCGCTGTCGGGGGCAGAGGTCGATAGTTTTACCGATCATCGGATTGCCATGAGTCTTGCGATCGCCGCTCTAAATGCGACGGGGACGACGACCATTCATCGGGCAGAAGCGGCTTCGATTTCCTATCCGACATTTGTGGAGACGTTGGAAGGGGTGGTGGGCAATGCTGCGTAAAGTTCTTTAGACTAAGGCTTAGATAGTCGTGACGGTGCCACTCGCATTATTAGCGTTTGTTTAGCCACTCGACAGGAGCGAAAAAAGTATGAATATGAATCCGGAATCTACTGAACAATTAGACGATGAAATGAGACCTGAGTATGACTTCTCGGGCGATGTTCGAGGCAAATACTATGAGGCATATCAGCATTCTCGAAGTGTGATTGTTCTTGATCCTGATGTAGTAGCGGAAATTTTTCGGGATTCAATTGCAGTGAACGAAGCGTTGCGATTGCTTGCAAAAATTGCAAAGTCTGCGGCATGAGGAAAGTATTCAAAGGGAAAGGGATCTATGGGACGCGAATTTGTATGGGACAGTTACAGGCGATCGTGTAATCAGGCCATTCGCAATTTATGAGTCAGATATCAGACGATCGATCGGAAGCTGAAATGCGATCGGGTTTCGACTTTCGGGTGATGTGAATGGGAACGTTTGTGGATTAGATTTTATAAATCGGTTCTAGGTCACTTCTTCATGCCTACGTTGTTTCGACAGGATGGATTTCGCGTAGTCATCTATACTGATGACCATGAACCTCCTCACGTTCATGTCCTGAAAGGGGAGACGGAAGTTAAAATTGACTTGGGGAGTGAGACCAAGCCACCCACCATTGTTTTTTCACGAGGTAAGCAAAGTGATGCAAAACAAGCTTTAGCACTTGTAATCGATCGGCAAACTAATTTACTGGAAGCCTGGAGGACAATTCATGGAACGCACTGAGCAAGAACTGGATGAGATGTTAGACCAAGCTGAAAGGAATGCAAGAATAGCGGACTTAACAGAGCCTCGTGCCCTTTCTGCCCATTACGATCGGGATACAGAACGGGTGGTGATTCAGCTTCGGGATGGTTCTACGTTTATGTTTCCCTGTCATTTGGGACAAGGATTGACGAATGCAAGCGCTGAAGATCTGGCGGCTATTGAGATTACGCCATCCGGTTATGGTTTACATTGGGAAAA
>JAYVVL010000448.1:0-19742 GCA_043787035.1 Synechococcales cyanobacterium | reverse complement strand
GTCGGTTCTCAAATATTTTATTAGATTGCTCAGACCTAACTCTCAAAAGATGCTCCAGCATTTGATCGATATTTTCCCTTTACTGTTAGAAAAGTCTTCCTTCAAAAATTGGTTTACTAACTGATGTTACTGTGCTACTTGATACCTCAATAGGCTGTAAGTGGCGATGAAGTCTATTTCATACACTAGACTTAATCGGAAATAAAACGACTAAAATGCCATCAAAACTTTACACAGTAAGCGTTTCATTGATTTTTTGAGCGTTTCTGAAAGCCTTGCTATGTAAAGGTTTCGCTTATTTCCGATTAAGTCTAATAACTAGGCGCGGTATTTTGCGCCAAATTTCTTTCTAACGTCCTATAGTTTTGAACTTAAATTGTTGAGAATTTTGTTGCACTGTGCTACATTTAGCCACAAAGCTGTCCAACATTATTTTTTATTAAATCTGTTTGCCAAATTTTTTGGACTCTAACGCGCTTGGAAATATGCAGGGCGCATGTATCTAACTAAAAATTAAAATAGACTTGTTGGGTAATAAGCTCAAAAAGTCTTGTACCCTAGCCTGAGTAAAGCTTTTGACTAAAAAGCTTTACTCAGGCTAGTCCCTGTAAGAATTTCAGTGATTTTAGTCGCTATTACCTAACAGGTCTAGTAAATGTCAAATAAATCTGGAGTTTCCGATCAGATTATTTCTTTACCCAAAGGTGGAGGAGCCCAACACGGGATTGGAGAGAAGTTTTCGCCCGACTTGCATACGGGCACAGGTAATTTCACGGTTCCGATCGCCCTGCCCTCTGGACGTAACGGCTTTCATCCCCAGCTAAGCCTAGTCTACAGCACTGGGAGTGGAAACGGATACTTTGGGCTAGGCTGGAATTTGAGTATTCCTGGGGTCAGCCGTCAAACCGCTAAAGGCATCCCCCGCTACGATGATGCCAAGGATATTTTTGTCCTGTCAGGCGCTGAGGAGCTTGTCCTGATTGAACAGCAGTCTAGAGTCGCTCGTTATCAGCCACGCACTGAGGGATTGTTTGCCAAGATTCTTCATCAGCGGGATGCCAACAACAATTACTGGGAGGTTCGAAGTAAGGATGGGCTGGTCAGTCAGTATGGCACTCCGGACACCATAGGGGCTGACCCAGCAGCGATCGCAAAACCCGATGACCTAAGCCGTCTCTTTGCCTGGAAGTTAACTCGTACTACTGATCCCTTTGGGAATCGGATTGACTATCTGTACGAGCGAGATGCTGTACAAGCGGATGGTTCGCATCGCTGGGATCAGCTCTATCTTTCAGAGATTCGCTACGTGGACTATGGTAACTTTGCCAACCCCCAATTTTTGGTGCGAGTGAAATTTACCTATGAAACCCGACCTGACCCCTTCTCAGACTACCGAGCAGGCTTTGAGATTCGCACCATTCAACGCTGTAAGCGAATTGAGGTTTTTACCCAGCCAGAATCAGAAATCCTGACCCGCACCTATCGTTTGATCTATCTAGATCAGCGGGGCTTGCCAATCGATCAACTCCCACTCAATAGCGTTTCACTCCTCAGCCAAGTGCAGGTGGAGGGGCACGATGGTGTTGTAGCTGAACAATTACCGCCCTTGGAGTTCAACTACAGCCAGTTTGAGCCGAAGGGACGGGACTTCTTCCCAATTACTGGATCGGATATGCCGCCGGGTTCGCTGGCTCGACCGAATTATGAACTGGCGGATCTGTTCGGCAACGGGTTGCCAGATGTGCTGGAAATGAATGGCACGGTGCGGTATTGGCGCAACATGGGCAATGGCAAGTTTGATCGCCCCCGTGAGATGAAGGATGCTCCGGCAGGACTGCAACTGGCTGATACCGGTGTGCAGATGATTGATGCAGATGGAGATGGTCGAATTGACCTGCTGGTTACGACACCAGGACTGTCGGGCTATTTTCCGTTGCGGTTTGGGGGCTTGTGGGATCGCAAGTCCTTTCAACGGTATGACGTGGCTCCCAGTTTTAATCTGGAAGACCCGGAAGTGAAGCTGGTCGATCTGACGGGCGATGGGGTGACGGATGCGATTCGCTCTGGCAGCCGCATGGAGTGTTTCTTTAATGACCCGAAAAAAGGGTGGAGGGAAACAAAATGGGTCGAGCGTCAGGCTTTAGAGAAGTTTCCCAATGTCAACTTTTCTGACACACGGGTGAAGTGGGGTGATATGACCGGGGATGGGCTGCAAGATATTCTGCTGGTCTATGACGGTCACATTGAGTACTGGCCGAATCTAGGTTATGGGAAGTGGGGCGATCGCATCTCGATGCATAACAGTCCCCGCTTTACATATGGCTATGACCCCAGGCGGATTCTGGTTGGGGATATTGATGGGGATGGACTGGCGGATATCGTCTATGTGGACGATAAGAAAGTAATTCTTTGGATTAACCAGAGCGGCAATGGCTGGAGCGACCCGATCGAGATTAAGGGAACGCCCCCAGTATCGGATATGGATGCGGTGCGCCTAGTGGATATGCTTGGCACTGGGGTTGCTGGAGTGTTGTGGAGTGCGGATGCGGGTGGTCTATCGCGCCAGAGTATGTTCTTTCTGGATTTCACGGGTGGGGTGAAGCCCTATTTATTGAATGAGATGGACAACCATATGGGCTCTCTGACGCGGGTGGGCTATCAGCCTTCGATCCAGTTTTACCTAGAGGATGAAAAACGACCAGAGACACGGTGGAAAACGCCGCTACCATTTCCAGTGCAGGTAGTGGCGAAGGTTGAGGTGATCGACCAGATTTCCAACGGCAAGCTAACGACTGCGTACCGCTACCATCATGGCTACTGGGATGGAGCGGAACGGGAATTTCGGGGGTTTGGTCGGGTCGAACAGCGGGATACCGAGATTTTTGAGGAGTTTCATGGCGAGGGACTGCATCCGGAACGCCCCTTTGAGCCGATCGTCCCCAAAGTGTTCTCTCCGCCGATGGAAACCCGTACTTGGTTCCATCAGGGACCTGTGGGCGATGAGTTTGGCGACTGGTACGAACTCGATTATGAGAATGAATTTTGGTCAGGAGACCTACAGGTATTATCCCGTCCCCAATCTGTGACGGATGTTTTCAAGAACATTGAAAATCGGCGGGCGAAACGGGATGCGATTCGGGCTTTGCGGGGGAGTATTTTACGCACGGAACTGTACGCCCTAGATAGTACAGATTTTCAGGATCGACCTTACACTGTGACTGAATCTATTCACGGGGTGCGGGAAGAGTCACTACCAAAGGCAGAGGATACTGATCGCCAACCCATCTTCTTCTCCTTTGCGCTGGCGGAACGCACGACTCAGTGGGAGCGGGGACAGGAAACCATGACGCAGTTTAAGTTCATGGGTGATTACGATCGCTACGGTCAACTACTTTCGCAAATTGGGATTGCTGTTCCCAGAAACCGAGATTTTCGGGTGGAAGCACCAGCGCCGCAATCGCCTTACCTGAGCACCTACAGCGAAACGAAGTATGCCCAGCGCGATGATGCCCAAGGATTTATTGTTGATCGCGTTGCCCAGACCACGACCTACGAAGTTCTCAACGATGGTAGATCAACTATTTTTCAGCTTTGGGATCGGGTGAAGGCAGATCCGGCATCTCGCAAGATTATCGGTCAAACACTGAATTTTTATGATGGAACAGCCTTTCAGGGATTGAGCTTTGGGCAGATTGGGGGTTTTGGTGCGTTGGTGCGATCGCACACCCTAGTTATGACGGAGGAGGATCTCCAAGCGGCTTATGGTGCAAATCGTCCCCCCTATCTAATCAATCCCCTGAACTGGACAGGGGATTATCCCCAGGAATTTCGCAACCAGCTACCAACGTTGGCGGGTTATGACTTTCAACCGGGGGGAGCAGGTTCACTGTTTGCGGCGGGTTACTTTATCGTTGCTGAACGGCGCAGCTATGACTTTCATGATGTGGGTGGTGAAAAACGGGGTCTGGTTAAGGTGATGCGCGATCCGTTGGGACGCGACATAACCATTGAATATGACGAGCCAGGTCGCCCTTACCACTTGCTGCCGACGAAGGTAACTGATTCGGTAGGTCTGACAACTCAGGCAAAATATGACTATCGGGTGATGCAGCTCAAAGAAGTCATTGACCCAAACAATAACCGCGCGACGGTTACGTTTACGCCGTTGGGGTTGTTGGCTAGTACGTTTGTCAAAGGGAAGGGCAGCGAGGGCGACCAAAATAGACCCGGTGTGAGAATGGAATATGGTTTCCTGGCATTTGCGAACAGTCCTCCTGAAAATCGCCAGCCGATTTTTGTGCGATCGATTCGTCATATCCATCACGATACGGAAACGGATGTGCCTCTGCCCAAGCGCGATGAAACCATTACCACTGTGGAATATTCCGATGGGTTTGGGCGGTTGCTGCAAACTCGCACTCAGGCAGAGGAAGTGCTATTTGGCGATCGCGCCTTTGGCGGTGGCATTCTGCCCATCGATCAGGCTGATGAGGCGGGCACACGCCAGGATGTGATTGGTCAGACGAATGCCGACCCAAATAATCCCAATGTGGTGGTGAGTGGCTGGCAGATCTACGACAACAAAGGACGGGTGGTGGAGAAGTATGAGCCGTTCTTCTCGACGGGGTGGAGTTTTATTGCGCCGACCGATGTTCAAAAGGGTCAGAAGGTGGCGATGTTCTACGATCCGCGTGGTCAGGTGATTCGGACGCTGAACCCGGATGGATCGGAGCAACGAGTGCTTTACGGCATCCCGGATAACTTGAACCAGCCCGATCGCTTTAAGCCTACGCCCTGGGAAGCCTATACCTACGATGCCAACGACTTGGCGACTTTAAGCAACAGCCCAGCGGGAACACCGCTTATCAACGCGGCACCGACGACTCACCATTTCACGCCTGCCAGTATTGAGATTGATGGGTTGGGTCGCACGATCAAAGCTGTGGGACGGAACGGGTCTGACCCGGCGAAGGATTGGTACACGACTCGTTCTACCTACGATATTCGCGGCAATGTGCTGACGGTGACGGATGCGCTGAGTCGGGTGGCTTTTCAGCATGTCTATGATCTGGCGAATCGCAACCTTCGGATTGACAGCATTGATGCTGGGGTGCGGCGGATGGTGCTGGATGTGATGGGAAATCCGGTGGAACAACGGGACAGTAAGGGTTCCCTGACGCTGCACGCCTACGATCTGCTGAATCGACCGATTCGACTGTGGGCGCGGGATGGGGCGGGGCAAGCGATGACGCTGCGGGAGCGGTCGGTCTACGGCGATAGCCCGGAGGCAGGGCTGGCGGATGCCCAGGCGAGTAACCTGTTGGGTAAACTGTATCGCCACTATGACGAAGCCGGATTAATCACTCTCGCTGCCTGCGACTTTAAGGGCAATGTGCTGGGGAAAGTGCAGCAGGTGATTCGGGATGAGCAGATTCTGAGTGTGTTTAATAATGCCCCTGCGAATAACTGGCAGGTGGCGGTGTTTCGGGTCGATTGGCAGCTAACGGCTGGAGCTACCCTGCAAGCCCTTGCCAATACGCTGTTAGAGGCCACGGCTTACACGACCTCTATGACCTACGATGCGCTGAACCGGATTAAAGGGGTGCGCTATCCCCAAACGGTCGATGGCACTCGCAAGGAATTGATTCCGCGTTACAACCGGGCGGGAGCATTAGAGCAGGTGAATCTGGATGGCAAACTCTATGTCGAGCGGATCGCTTATAACGCCAAGGGGCAACGTGTGTTGATCGCCTATGGTAATGGGGTGATGACGCGCCATGCTTACGATCCGCAAACGTTTCGGTTGGTGCGACTGCGATCGCAGCCCTACGACCATCCCAACCTGCTGACCTATCAACCGAAGGGCGCACCGCTGCAAGAGTTTGCCTACGAGTACGATCTAGTGGGCAATATTACCGCCATTCACGATCGCACACCGGGATCGGGCGTTGCGGGCAACCTGCCGCTGGGAGCCAATGGGTTGGATCGCAGCTTCACCTACGATCCGCTGTATCGGTTGCTGACGGCAACAGGGCGGGAGTGCAAGGATATTCCCCAACCGCGACCCTGGGAAGATGAGCCGCGCTGTGGGTTTAATTCTGGCAATCACGGCACTCCCAATCAGGACAATGCCCCCAACCTGACAGCGCTGTATCGGGAGGGGTATGCGTATGATGCAGGCGGCAATATATTGAACTTGCAGCATCAACAACTGAGTCCAGGGGGAATCTGGGAAACTGCCTGGTCGCGCAATTTTGGTATGGGTGAGTTAACGCCTGACCAGTGGCAGCAGGAGTGGGTCACGCACTTGAACCAGGCGTGGCTCAATCCCCCCAGCAATCGGTTGACTCATTTGGAGAGCAGACGATCGGGGGTTGCCAATCCACCGATCGTTGCTCAGACGCACTTTTTTGATGACAACGGCAACCTGATTCGAGAAAACAATGCGCGGCATTTTGAGTGGGATTATGCTGACCGGATGCGCGTGTTTAGAACCCAAACCGGGAATGCAGAACCGACTGTTCATGCCCATTACCTCTATGATGCCAGCGGGCAGCGGGTGAAGAAGCTGGTGCGGAAGCAGGGTGGACAGATTGAGGTGACGGTTTATATTGATGGGGTTTTTGAGTATCAGCGGATTGTGCAGGGTGGCATAACGCGGGAAAACAATACGCTGCATGTGATGGATAACCAGAGCCGCATTGCCCTGGTGCGGGTTGGGAATCCGTTTCCTGATGACACGACACCTGCTGTGAAATTTCACCTGGGCGATCATTTAGGCAGTAGCAGTGTAGTGGTTGATGAGGTAGGGAGCTGGGTTAATCGGGAGGAGTACACGCCTTATGGGGAAACCAGTTTTGGTAGCTTTGCGCGGAAGCGGTATCGGTTCACAGGAAAAGAGCGAGATGAGGAGAATGGACTCTCTTATTTTGGTTTCCGCTACTACGCGCCGCATTTAACGAGATGGATGAGCTGCGATCCTGCGGGCACCGTGGATGGTGCAAACCTCTACTGCTATGTATCCAATAACCCCATCCTTTTGAGAGACGCAGTGGGATTAGAGGATGAAGTATCAACGCCAATGGAAGAGACTGCAGGTACGAGCAGCGAAGCTCTGCACGTCGCAGGTCCTCCAACCCCTCCTAAGAAGTTAGGAGATCGCTACTCCATCGGTCCTTATAGAAAATTCGAGGATATACCGCAGTCACAGCGGACTGGGGGCACAAATCTCGAAGCACACCATCCGATTCAAGCTGAGTGGGGCGAACAGAATGTTGTGGACTACTCACGAGGTAAGGCTCCGTCTCAGTTACTTGAAACGGGAACGGGACAAGAACATACCCAAATCTCAAATAGTCAAAGGGCTAATCGACCGGTAAGCGGTGACTGGAGTGAGAAATCATACAGTGAAGCTCGGGCAGAAGCTTGCAGGCAGTATGAGGACGCGGGTTTGATGACAAACGAAAAAGGGGGGCTTACAGCACTCCTTGAATCCGATGCTGATTTTTTCTCGAAGAGTGATAAGGTCAGGACGAATCGAGGGACGGGGGAGTTGACCGTACAAAAAAACGTAAATTTTGATAAACAGATGAACAAGGCAATTACCATGAGTCCGGAATCGCCACCTACCGCCCCGCCTCCTATTAAACCAGCATTACCTTCTGGAGGTGGGCCTGGTGTCCTAGAAGTCTTTGCCGGCAGGATAGGTTCAGTCACAGGAGTTTTCTTTCATATTCTAGCTGTCAATACATTGGCGAAAGATACTGAAATGATTGCTCACCCCGAAAGTCCAGGCCTTGGTCCGGTCGGCACTACGCGAACAGATTCCGTTGGAACGGTATGGATGAGGTTTGACGAAACTGAATGGCGTCAATTAGATGACGTTTATTGAAAGTATATAGATGACAGAGATGTGTTTGCAGATGTTGGTGGATCGCCCGAGCTTGTAGGGTGCGTTAGCGGTCAGTGTAACGCACCAAATATCCAAAAAATAACCAAGCAAGGAGAAGGAAAATGCAATCAGGATTTGCAGGATTAGAGGATGAACAGGATTCAGTGCGATCGTCATATCTTTTAGTAAGCAATACCAACACGCCAAATCCTCAAAAAGTAACTCAACATTGTCGATACGGAATCAAACAGGAAATGAGCCATGACCCAGCAATTTATCATTACCGGAAATGTCGAGTTCGTAGGCAATGAGAGACTTCTAGAAGGACGAGTCGAGGCATATGATCGCGATCTGCCCAGCCTCGAACAACGCGGGGCAACACCTCAACTTCTGGGTCAATCCCCAATTGACGGCAATTTCAGATTCAGAATTGAATTTACCGATGAGCAATTCCGCCGGGGAGAAGGTAAAACTAGCTTCGTGCGGGGGGCAGCAAAAATTAGACCAGATATGAGCTTCCGCATCTTCGATGCAACCGGGCGGGAGTTAAAGATTGCCCGCATCGTTGTCCAAGAGCGCGAATATCGTCCAGATCAAATTATTTTCAATGCTCCGTCTAACCTGGAAGGAGTCCAGATCACAGTTGAACCAGCCCCAGCAGTCGGTGACTCTGAGTATGAAAGATTGGTAGCCACGATCGCGCCCGTCATAGAAGATATTCCTCTGACAGAACTGACCGAAGACGATGTTGTTTTCCTGATTAATGAACTCGGTCTTGAACAGCAGCTTGATACGCAACAACAAATCCAATGGCTCCAACGTAGCGCCATTCTCGCAGGTCAAACCAATCTGCCGATCGAAGCATTTTATGGCTGGGGTCGCAAGGACTTACCTGCACAACTTTTGGAGCTTGCGGCAGTACCGTTGAAGGATCTGCCCTCGGTCTTTAAGAAATTAATTGGACTTCGTGATGAAGAACTTCATAATGTCCTTTTGACGGCGGTCGCAGAGAATATTATTCCTGCTAGTTTGCGCGATCGCGTAAATGAGATCCTAGCGCAAATCGAGCGGCTCAAAGTTGGACAGGGCTTGTTGACGGCTCGTCGTTTCATCGGCAAACTCTTAAACGAACGTAGTGCTGAACCCCTTGTAGGACTATCTGTTCAAGGATTTGACCTAGATGCAGGACAAGAACCGAAAAACCTCGGTCAAAATGTCAGCAACAACGAAGGCGTGTTTGCCTTAAATTACATCATGCCTCCTCCACCCGCCGGGGCAGACCCCAATCAAACCAGACGCAGACTTCGGTTGCAGGTGTTAGTCAACCCCCAGACTCAAGAGAAATTTGAAACCGAAGTCCAGGCGGGTGGCGACCAGAATATCCTCGATATTCCAGTGCCAATCCCGGCTCCTCCAGAACCAGAATCTCACCAACTGTCCAATCTTGTACCAACCCTGCCGATAGAACTACCATCAGACTTGCTGCCGTTCCTGGCTGGCAAAAACATTAACACCCTTGCCGATATCCGCAAAGCAGGCGGAATCAGCCGTCTGGAAGGGCTGCCCGTTGCCGCCGATCATCCTGCCGTCCGATTGCTCGAAGCTCATGTTGACCTCAGCCGCATTTCTCCAGATGTGCAGGTCAATGCGGCGATGATTCAAAATCGCTACGACAGCGTTATGGCGATCGCCAAAGCGTCTCGTCCTGATTTTGTGGGGACTATTCGCGATCGCATTGGGGACTTCAAAGCCGCTCAACTTCAGGTTGCTGCCCGTGCCCAAACCAACCTTTTGGACAACTTCATGTTCAAGAAGTTAGCTGACCATGTGAATGGGGTAGAAGTTGACCCCCTAGTGGCAGAGCAGATTCGCTGTCGCTGCCGAGACTGTGAAGCCGCTGTCAGCCCTCTAGCCTATTTCGCAGATTTGCTCAAGTATGCCACCCAGAACATTAAAAATAGTAATGTTCCGATCACCGCTGCCAACCTTGCTGACATCTTCCACCAGCCCTTCGATCTGCCTGCATCCTGCGAAGCCGTCGATACCCAAATTCGCCAGGTACGCCTCTGCGTGGAAGTGCTGCGCCGCTTTTTAGGAGTCAGACCCCTGGCAGATGCCGCCGCAGAAACTAAATTAGCCAACGTAGAAAAGGACTATCGCCGCGCCGCTTATTCCACCCTCTTGACCAAAATCGGCACGAATTATGCCGAACTACGGCTTTCTCGCACCAGTGAGCCATCGTTACGTCAATCCCTGGCAGACCGTTTAGGAATCGATCTGAGCCGACTGAATGCTCTCTTTCTCGATCCCAATGCTGTTCCAGACACGCTTACAGAAGCCGCGTTAGAGCAATTATTTGGATTGGTTGATACCAACCGCGATCCGTTCACACCTGCCACACCTGCTGCACTGCAAACCTGGCGGCTAGAGTACCTACGCACCCTCTGGAAGTCTCAAGATTTTCCCACGGATGGGTATGAAGACGGGCAAAATATTGTTGCCCTCAAACAACTCCCGGTAGGGGTTGCCTTTGCCCCTCCCCTGGATGCCAAAATCAGCTACGACGTCGATCGCCAGCAGCTTGTTTGTCAGGGCGAAATGACGATCGATGAACGCAATACATTGCTAGCTCTTGACCCCGATCTCCCTTACCAACAAGCTGTCAAACAACTGTTCCAAACCTCTCAGCGTCTGCCTATCATCGATCCTGACTTGATTGGTTCCGATGATTTTCGCCGTCCCGTCCTCAAGGCAAATCCAGGCGACTCCGATCTAGCCTTTGACCTATGGAAAAAACGCCGGAATTGGGTGGACGATCGCCTTCAAATATTTTCTGGTTTGACTAAAGTGGTTCCGGATCAACCTCAGCCAGTGCCCAATATCGCAGCTATGTTTGCGGCTATGTACCAGCCTGTGACCTATGGTGCCATTAGTATGACCACCTGGGCAAATACTACCCTTAGCACCGAGTTTGAAACCCTCCGCAATCAGCTTACTCAGGGCATTGATGTCAATGCCATCAAGTTCCGACTCCAGGACGACCTAAACCTGCCAGTCGAGAGCTTTACCCGCTTAATGGCGATCGCTGCTAAAGCCAAAGCCTGGGAGAGCGATACCCGCAATGACACCGTTAAGGATGACGAATGGCGCGAGGTCTATTCCATCCTGGTGCAGGCTCAGAAAGTGAAGCTCTCTGCCACCTGGCGCAAAGAAGAACGTGATGCTGGGGTTCAACTCGATCCGCAAACTTTCTGGATGTCACGGCGACAACCGCAAGATGGAGAGTGGCCTCCTATTCTATCTGCCCAGCTACCGCTGCTCGATCCAGCGATGCTCAAGTTCAAGGATCTGCCAGAAACTGTAGCTGGCGAACGGGCGATCGCTTTTTGGCAAGCGCGTCAAGTCAAACTGGAGCAAATACCGAAGGATCTGGCAACAACACGCGAAACGGTTAGCTTTGATGCCATGTTGAAATTGGCATTGGGCGATCCCTTACCGCATGACCTGACTACACTCAAGACCGACCTAAGCAACCCAAATCCAGACGTTGTTGCCAGTGCCACCACCAAAATTACGAACGATCTTCATCTGACTGTGGAGAGCTTTAAGCGTCTGTTAGTCATCAAAGCTAAAAATGACGACCCTGACGCAGCGAAGAAGCCCACCGCTGCTGAGTGGGCAGAACTCTATGCTATCCTCACCTCAGCTCGTAAGATCAACCACGAGTTTCCGATCTGGGTTGCGGAAGAGCAAAATCCTCTTACGGGTGTGGTCTACTGGAGCGCCTTGAAAGCAAAACTCCCTCGCTGGCGTGCCGCTGGAGATGCCCGTCAACTCTGGCAACAAACACTCCGCGATCGCAGCCACCCTGCCATCATCGATCCCGATCTAATGGGTCCCGGCGATCTGAAAAATCCGGCTCCGGGCGACCCCGCTTTTGACCTTTGGAAAGCTAGAGACGGAGAGATTAACACTCAATTGACTCAACTGGCAGCAGCACCCAAAACCCTGACTGGACTAGACACCAACTTCCAATCCATCCTCGGTATATCGGTCGCTCAGTTCTTGACAATTGCAGCCGACCAGGAAAAGGGCAATGTCATTAGCGATCGCCTCTCGCAACTCTCTCTGGAAGTGGCAGAGTTCAACTATCTGCTTCGTCTTGCCAGATTAGTAAACCAAAACCAGCCCATCCTCGATTTGGAATGGGAAAATACTTATTCGATCTTGGTTCAAGTGTGGAAACGACGACAATCTGCCCAATGGCGAGCAGCAGAGAAAGCCCAAACAATCTTGCTCGGTTCAGACTTCTTCCAGATTCCCCCACCCGCGCCAATTCAGTTTCCGCCCAAAGAACCAACGATTGTTGATATCTGGCGATCGCCCAGACTGGCATATCTAGATTGGCAGGACAAACTACAATCCCGATTGGATCAGGAGAACACGACAATTCAGGCGATCGCAGAAGCGGTGAGTGCTGCCGAAGAAGTAACCCTGCCCCTTTTACGAGATGCCCTGGTTCTTGCCACTAACCCTGCGGGAGTTGTGGTTACGACTCCTCCTGGCGAGCTGGAAGTCAAAGCAAAATGGGTCACCATAAACTTGCTGATTGATGCAAAAATGAGTGGCTGCTCAATGACTACCCGTGTGGCGCAGGCGATCGAAACGCTTCAGGGACTCATTCTGACATTACGCACGGGGCAACTGGCAGATATCTACAAGACCTTCACCCTCACTCCCGATAACTTCGATGAAAAGTGGAAGTGGCTTGGCTCCTATGCTCCCTGGCGGGCTGCCATGTTCGTATTTCTCTATACTGAAAACATCTGCCAACCCAGTCTCCGAAAGCCGGAGTGGCAAACTCCCGCTTTTCAAACGCTAGTCGATAACACAGGAGCAAACCGTAAGCTGACTCTGGCTAATGCCTGTCTGGAGGCTAAAAAGTATTCAGAATACTTTCAGGATATTTGCACAATGTCGGTAGAGGCTTCCTGTACAAGTCGAACTCGGCTAACAAAGGGCGATGGATGTAGCAAAACAGATGGCGGCTATCGTTGTCTCTACTACATGTTTGGTCGTGGCGGTTTGACGGGTAAGGTTTACTGGTCAGCCTATGATTTTCAGGATGGCTCTGGACATGCCCAGACATTCTGGACTCTAGTAGAAGCTGATGGTGCTGAATTTACAGATTTGAATGATAGTGAAGAAATAATAGGAGCAGTTCCCTACCAAACCAACTTAAACGAGCGGTTCATCTTTTTACTGGCGCGAAAGCGAGATGCCTCAAACTCAACCAGAACAATTGTTTGTGCAAAATATGATCTTGAGAACCCAAGCTGGCAAAGCGAATTAATTTCCCCCTTAGATGTCGGGTTTACTGCAATAGTGAAGCAGCAAGATGTTGAGAATTCACCTCCGCACATTGTCATTTCAAATACTCGTAACGTATTCGAGATCAAGCTAAATGCTGACGGCAAAGGGTGGGAGAATAATCAAACGCCCTACCCTCTTAACGTTTCCACCAATGTATTGGGAATGATTGGAACAGAGCGTGATTCTTTCTATCTAATATCCTCATTTAAGGATGGACTTCAGTGTTCTCTCTTTGTACCAAGAAAAGATCCGCGCAATGGCGATTCGATAGATAATGCAAGATATAAACGTGTAGCATTCCATAATTTTTTCGAGATAACTGACAATGTGCAGTTAACAATTAAGAAGACGGTAGGTAACTATTTAGGAGCCTTCTCCTGGCCAGAGCGTGATTTCATCTATGTCGTTACTGGAAAATTACGCCCTGACGACACTGGCAAGTTCAAAACGGCATATTCTCCTGGAGAAGCACAAGTTTGGACAGTTCAATATAATGGCAGCCGAGACCTTGGCATTAGAGAAGTTCATTCCCCTTTTGGGGCTAGTGAACCTCGCGTTATACCCACCTCAGGGTTGATTGAAGACACCACGACAAAATCAAAACGCATTGTGTACGAGCCAACAGCTTACGGTCTTTACTATCTGTATTCCCCATCCGCTATTGTGGATCGCTTTGTCCAATTCTCAGAAGGAGATCTTTATCCTAAAGATCCTCGCCCAGTCAGGCCAGCAGTTAGAGGCTCTTTCAATATACCCATGCAACTCTCTGCTCAGGACTTATTACTTCGCAAGAGCCTAATCGCGAATACTTTCGTGAGTAATAAAACTGCTTCTCTATCCATTATTACCTATCTAGAAGAAGCCTACTATTTTGTTCCTGTCCATCTGGCTTTAGCGCTTCAAAAAAGTGGAGAATATCTTGCAGCATTAGATTTGCTACGCACTGTTTATGACTATACGACTGATGTAAGCAAGCGCAAAATCTACTACGGTCTAGTTGCCGAAGAATCGCTTGCCAATACCTACAAGCGTGGTCAAGATTGGCTACTTGATCCACTCAATCCCCACGCCATTGCTTCTACACGTCGCAACACTTACACGCGCTTTACTCTGATAGCCATCATTCGCTGTTTGCTAGACTATGCTGATGCCGAGTTTACCCAAGACACGGCTGAATCTAATCCCCGTGCCCGCCGTCTCTACCTAACTGCCCTAGAACTGCTGGAGACACCAGAACTCAAGCAAAGCCTCAATAAATGCGACGAAATCATTGGTGTTTTGGATGACATTCCAGTTCTTGACGATCGCTGGCAGATCAAGTTCCAGCAAATCAAGGGTGACTTGAAGGCAATTCCCGATCCGAAAAGGCTACAACCCGTTGTGAATCAGATCCGTCTAGCCCTGAGTGCCGACACCCCATTAGAGCAACGGTTTGTTGAGGCAAGAGGGATTCTAAGCGAAGCCTTAGCTGCGTTGCCGCCAGCTCCTAACTTAACTACCGTAATTCAAGAGAATGAAAACTTCAACCATACAATCCAGCGTTCAGCTCTTTCTGACTCGTCCCTAGCAGCGGCACTGGAATCAGTCAGCACTATTGCTACAGAAGACTTTCAGCGTACTGTCACAATGGTGACGGGGATCTCGCCAGCACGGCTGGAGCTACGAGCGGTCGATCTCCCCTGGCTGCGCGAACCGATCTCCCTCGCAGTGAACCCAGAAGAAGCACAACCACGCGCAAACCTGGCAATTGCCCGGCGCGATGTGGCACAGTTGGATGTCCTTGCACCATCTCATATGGCAACCCTTGCCCAAATTGCTGCATTTGACCCCATGAATGCGGTCAAACTGGCTGTGCAAGCTCAGGAAGTACATATCCCTCAATTAATTATTAGCTTCTGCATTCCTCCTAATCCATTGCTCAAGAGTCTGCGTCTGCGGGCAGAGTTGAACCTGTATAAGTTGCGGACTTGTCGCAACATAGCGGGTCTGAAACGGCAATTGGAACCCTATGCTGCCCCAACGGATACAACCACTGGTCTACCGACCATTGGTGCTGGCGGACAGCTTCTCTTACCTGGAGTTGTGCGGATACAACCAACCCTCTATCGTTACCAGGTATTAATCGAAAGAGCAAAACAACTGATTCAACTTGCAGGGCAGATTGAAGCTGCATTACTTTCTGCGCTTGAGAAACGCGATTTTGAAGCCTTTAACCTACTTAAAACGCGACAGGAATTGAATCTAGCTCAGGCGAGTGTACAACTTCAAAATCTTCGGGTTACAGAAGCAAAAGACAGTGTAACGCTAGCCGGATTACAGCAAACTCGTGCCCAAATTCAATTCAATCACTATGCCAATTTGCTTAATAATCAGGAAATTCAGCAAGACGAAAAAAACGCTCTCGACTTGATGCAGTCAGCGGCCAAAAGATTGGATTCTGCGACTAGCATGGGCGTTGTTAGCGGTCTTTTCGGTTTACCGTTAGCAGCAGGCAGTGCTGGTCTTTTGGCAGCGCAAGTGGCCGATGCAGGAGTTGTCGGTGTAGCTCTTGGTGGCTCGCAGGCTGCTATAAATATTGGTATAGCTTTTCAACAATTGCAGTCTCAGGCAGACCAGATACGAGCATCCATTAATTCCACAATAGCTAGCATAGAGATTCGAAGAAAAGAGTGGGAATTACAGCAATCTCTTGCTACCCAGGATATAGCAATTGGCGATGCACAGATCACTATCGCTAACGATCGCGTCGAAATCGTCACTCAAGAAAAAGTCATTGCTGAATTGCAAACCAGCAATGCTAAAGACACAATTGAGTTCCTGACGATCAAATTTACCAGCATCAAACTCTACGATTGGATGAGCGACATTCTCGAAAAGGTCTATCGTTTCTTCCTCCAGCAAGCCACCGCAATGGCACAACTTGCAGAAAACCAGCTTGCCTTCGAGCGTCAGGAAGTCCCTTCATCCTACATTCAAGCAGACTACTGGAATGCCACTTCCGATGGAGCAACTGGCTCCAACCTAAATACACCAGCGCCCGATCGCAAGGGTCTGACTGGCTCCGCCCGACTGCTGCAAGATATCTACCAGCTCGACCAATATGCGTTCAATACCAACAAACGCAAACTCCCGCTTTCAAAAACCTTTTCGCTAGCGTCACTGGCACCCGCAGAATTTCAGCGTTTCCGCGAAACTGGCGTGATGATCTTCGCTACCCCAATGGAGATGTTCGATCGCGACTTCCCCGGTCACTATCTGCGCCTGATCCGCCGCGTCCGTATCTCCGTCATCGCCTTAATCCCCCCAACGCAAGGCATACACGCCACCCTCACCAGCTCAGGACTCTCCCGCACCGTCATCGGCCCTGATGTCTTCCAAACTGTATCCATCCGTCGCGACCCAGAATTCGTCGCCCTCACCTCCCCCGCCAACTCCACCGGAATGTTTGAATTGGAATCCCTACAACCCGACATGCTGTTTCCCTTTGAGGGCAATGGTGTCGATAGCATCTGGGAATTCCAAATGCCCAGAGCCGCTAACCAATTTGATTACCGCACCATCGCCAATGTCCTGATTACGATCGAATACACCGCCCTCAATAGCTTCGACTATCGCCAGCAGGTAATCCAAACCCTGAATCCTAACTTGAGCGCCGAACAACCCTTTAGATTCCGCAACCAGTTTGCCGATCAATGGTACGACCTGAACAATCCTGACCAAACCAAGACCCCTATGAAAGTCAAATTTCAGACTTTCCGGGAAGACTTCCCGCCCAATGTTGAAACCCTCAAAATCCAGCAAGTCTCGCTCTACTTCGTCGGAGCCAGCCAGAAAACCTTTGAGCTACCCATTACCACCCTGCGATTCACAGAACATGGCAACCAAGGCACTGGCGGCGGCAGCGCCACCCCGATCGATGGCATCATAAGCACCCGTCGTGGTAATGCGGGCAGTTGGACAGCCATGATCGGTAAACCACCTGTGGGTGAATGGGAATTGATTTTACCCAATACCGAAGAAGTTAAAAAGCACTTCCTAGATGAGGAGATTGACGACATTTTGTTCGTCATCACTTATGCTGGGCGCACACCACAATGGCCCTTATAGGGGATCACGTAGTAAACGAACAAAAAAACGTTAAGCCTCAAAACCTTTCCCAGTATACATCATAGACAAAATAGCTTTCTACACAAAACGATAAGATTTTTGCGAAGAAAGATACCAACTTTTAACTCTAAGTTGGTATCTTTGGTCAAGTATCTCTTGATTCTTAACGTTTCTGGGTATGGCTAAAGCGGTAATTCAACCATCGAAAGTTGGTAAAGTTAACTTCCTTAAGAACAAGTCTCGTAATTATCCAAAAACATGAAAATGGTAGGACTCAATAGATTCTATTGTCTTAAAGTTGTTTTTTGTCCGTTTACTACGTGATCCTCTAGATGTGAGAGTGAGAATATCGTCCTTAATGGCTTAACTCGTCATGGTAAGCAAAATCATAAATGTCGTGATTGTGAGCGTCAATTTAGTTTAGAAGCAAAGAATAAGCCAATTTCAGACTAAACAAAAACATTGATTGAAAAACTAATTTTAGAAAGACTATCCCTAAGAGCAATAGTACGGATTACAGGTGTTTCACCACAATGGCTACAAAGCTATATAAACGGTAAATATAGAACCCATTTTGCATCTTGTACATATGCTACAAGCCTTTCAAGTATCTAGGTTTCAGCCGTTTTGGCATACAAAACCTCATGATCCTATTAAATCGTTTAATTACCGAATTAACGGTTGCCTGAAAGCTATATATTTCGTCCAAAAAGATACCAAATGGGTTATATGAACGCCAAAGTTATGGAATGCTGTTCGTCAAGCTTTCTGCTTCCTGTCCTAACTATCCCTTGCTTTGCTATATCCCATAATCACTTATGATTTCCAAGTCAAAAATAAGCCAGCAGCAGCGACAAACATAACTGAAGTTGCTAGCCAACCTCCAATTTTTAAATATTTAGAAATTGTAAACTCACCCATAACTTTAGGGTTTGTGGACATGAGCATCATTACTAACATTACAGGTGGAGCAACCACACCATTAATTACAGCCGACCAGAATAAGGCTTTAACAGGGTCAATGGAAGTGAAGAAATTCATTCCTAGCCCGATTAATGTAGAAATAGCCAAGATTACATAAAAACCTTTTGCTTCTAGAGGCTTTCGCTCTAATCCAGTCGGCCACTTCAAAGCCTCACCCATACCATAAGCCGCAGAACCTGCTAAAACAGGCACAGCTAATAATCCTGTACCAATAATACCAACGCTAAACAAGAAAAATGCAAGATTTCCTGCTATGGGGCGTAAAGCTTCAGCGGCTTCCGAGGCTGTTTGAATATCGACTTTACCTTGAGTATGTAAAGTTACAGCCGAAGTCAGAATAATAAAGAAAGCAATAATATTAGAAAATCCCATGCCTATATAAGTGTCAAATCTAATGCGCTTTAGCTGCTCAGGAGCTTGTTCAGGAGTCTTTTTTAACGGTTGATCGCTAGGTGTAATTTCTGTTTCTTCTACTTCTTGAGAAGCTTGCCAAAAGAAAAGATAAGGACTAATCGTAGTACCAAGAATTGCCACTAAAGTAGTCATGTAATCGGATTGCAAGGAAAGAGAAGGTATGACTGTAGCCCTTAAAGCATCTCCCCACGGCACGTGAATCACTAAAATGGTGGCAACATAAGCAAATAGAACTAATGTCAGCCACTTGAGGATAGGTGCGTACTTACGATAAGGAACAGTAATTTCTAACACTAAGGAAATAATTGTAAACATAGAGGCGTAAAGCAATGCAGAGCCGCCATTTAAAAGTTTTAAAGCAGATCCCATTGCGCCAATATCTGCACCTAAGTTGATCGTATTCGCGATTACCATTAAACCTGTAATCCCATAGGTAAGCCACTGAGGATAATAACGACGTAAATTTCCAGCGATACCGTATCCTGTGACTCTGCCAATTTCAGCGCTGATATCTTGAATACTGGACATCAGAGGATAAGAAAATAACATAGTCCACAGCAAACCAAAACCAAATTGAGCGCCAGCTTGTGAATAGGTAGCAATACCACTTGGATCATTATCTGAAGCTCCTGTGATTAATCCAGGACCGAGCATTTGCCACCAGTTTTTTTTCTTTGTTTTATCTTTAGCTAACTTAATTTTTTTAGTTGCCATGACTTGTAACTTTCCTTAAAAATAACTATAAAATATTTTGAATTTATAAGTGTTTCAGGGAGATAAAATATGAAAAAGGTTTAATACTTTTAAGGACTAGCGTTTCAGATATCGAAGATCTGCGAGGCAAAGTCATTGCAAATCAAACATTTCTGCCTTTTAAGTAACCATGCAGAATCATTTATACACAATCATATTAATGGGAAGATTCTAAGAATCACCATATCTGATCTAATTGCTATGAGACTAATAGCGCCAC
>JAYVVL010000447.1:0-2681 GCA_043787035.1 Synechococcales cyanobacterium | reverse complement strand
ATCGTTTTTAGACAGGGTTTGTTTTTGGGATGGGTGAGACTTGTCGTGGATTCATTACAAGTTGTTACAATTAAGTTTAGATCTCCGTCAAGTGAATGTGATGTTGAATGTGAAGTTGCAGACAGATGATAATTTGAGTCCGTCTAGTGATTCGGAAGGGTGGCAGTGGGCGTTAACCCCGGAAAAAACGGTGACAATAGCCTATCAGCAGTCGGGGACGACGGGGATTCCGGTGGTGCTGATTCATGGGTTTGGGGCATCGTTCTATCACTGGCGCAAGAATATTCCAGCGTTGGCGCAGAATTCTCGGGTGTATGCGATCGATTTACTCGGGTTTGGTCAATCGGAGAAGCCTACGCCGGGGGTCGGAGCGAGCTATACCTTTGAAACGTGGGGACAGCAGATTATTGATTTTTGTCGGGAGGTGGTGGGCGGTCCTGCGGTGTTGGTGGGGAATTCCATTGGCTGTATTGTGGCGATGCAGGCGGCGGTTGATGGGCCAGAATGGGTAAGCGGAGTGGCGTTATTGAATTGTTCACTGCGACTATTGCACGATCGTAAACGAGCGACCCAACCCTTCTACAAGCAACTTGCGCCGCTATTGCAGAATGTCTTGCAGGTAAAGCCGATCGGTAACTTCTTCTTCAAACAAATCGCCCAGCCGAAGACGGTGAAGAAAATTTTGTTGCAGGCGTACAAACGTCCTGAAGCCGTGACGGATGAATTGGTCAATTACTTATTAGCGCCTGCGAGTGAACCTGAAGCAGCAGATGTGTTTTTGGCGTTTACGGCCTATTCCCAAGGCCCGTTGCCAGAGGATTTGTTTCCGCGTTTGAGTTGTCCTGCGATTGTCCTTTGGGGCAATGCGGATCCTTGGGAACCGATCGCCTTAGGTCGTGCGTTTGAGGCGTATCCGGCTGTGGAACAGTTTATTGAACTCGATGGGTTGGGGCACTGTCCGCAGGATGAAGCACCCGAAATCGTGAACCCTATTTTGACGACCTGGATTCAGGATTTGGCCGATCGGTAAGAGATGCTAGACAGGCTTTCTAATCAGCATAAAAAACCCTAGACCTCAACATGAAATCTAGGGTTTTTATCGGTTTTTAATGCACTAATCGCGGCTAGAACCAAAGATCATGATGAGGTACTGCAAGATTTGCAAGAAGGCATAGAGCGCAGTGGCTACATAGGTAAAGGCGGCTGCATCTAAAACCTTGCGTGCGCCTTTGTGTTCGTCACCCTGCAAGATGCCATATTCGTCAATTAGACGCAACGCACGAGCAGATGCGTCGAACTCTACAGGAAGAGTCACTAAATGAAACACTAGCGTAGATGCAAATAAAATCAATCCGATGTACACAAAGAACATGCTAAAGCCACCCAATGAACCGAATGCAAACCCGGCCATGATCATCATCGGGCCAATATTCGATCCGATATTAACGGCTGGAACGAGGGCCGATCGGAGGTTCATGGCTTGGTAGCCTTCCACATCTTGCAGTACATGGCCACATTCGTGGGCGGCTACGGCGGCGGCAGCGAGAGACGTGGACCCATAGATGCCTTCAGACAGACGAACGGCTTTGGCGCTAGGGTCATAGTGATCGCTCAACACGCCAGCGACAGGTTCGACGGTAACGTCATGAACTCCCATACGTTTGAGAATGAGTTCGGCGACTTCTGCGCCCGTCATGCCCATGGTGGACTGAACTTTAGCATATTTTTCGTAAGTGCCTTTGACGCGGTGCTGCGCCCACCACACGAGAATCATGCCAGGGATGAGCAGCAGCATTGTGGGATGAAAGAACATCAGGTACTCACCGTTTTGGATTGGATTTTGGCTCACTAATATGCTATCACTTCTTTTTTGGCGTGACGCGATCGGATATTTCTACTGGGATAGGTTTGGAAGGGCGATCGTAGAGGCTTAAGGCAGGCTTACGGTATGACTCCTGCAATCGATCGAGGCTGGAGAATGCCGCGTGGTGATCATGATAACGAGCAACTCAGGCGGATACGTTAGAATAAGAGAATCCAAATTGATTTGTTACTGACTAACATGTCCTTTGAATGGGATTCCAATAAGGCTCGATAGAACTGGTGGAAACACCAAATTACCTTCGAGGAAGCCATTACCATTTTTGCAGATCCTAATTCACAGTTTGCTCCTGATCCTGAACATTCCGATCAATAAGAACGTGAATGGGCGATCGGAGAAACGGAACAAGGGATGATCCTTGTGTTTGTTTTTACAATGCGTGAGGACGAAATCAGAGTAATCAGCGCTAGACCCGCTACCCCAAAAGAGATTAGACGTTATGAGTCAGGAACCTGAATTTCCATTCGATCGTGCTAGACGAGTTACGCCTGAAGAGCATCAACGGTTTAAGGCGGCGATCGAACAACAGTTGGGTGTGAAGCTGCGCGATCGTCCAAGTGTTTCTCAGTCCGGTGAACATTATGAGTCTGTTGTTCTACAGTTGCATCCTAAGAGTTTAAGCTGGGCAAAAGTAGAAGCTGAGAAACACGGGGTTGCGTACCAAGCTGTGATTAATGCGGTGCTTTTGTAGCAGGTTAGTTAAGACTCGATCGATTGTACAGTGACGGTGCAGACGATCGCAGTGATGGCGATCGTGGACAATGAAGGCAACCTCATGGTATGACTCAATGTGTCAGAA
>JAYVVL010000446.1:0-19786 GCA_043787035.1 Synechococcales cyanobacterium | reverse complement strand
TTGCCAAGTGGTTCCAGTGAGGTTAGCACAGACAATGTATTCTTTGTCCGTGCGGATAATTAGCGCCGAGACAGCGATCGCCTCGACTTCTAAGGCCCGTTCGTAGGCATTGGCTTGGTGAAGGGCCGCAAAGCGTTCGATCGTTACGAACAGTTCACCTTGGCAATCCACCCCGGACAAAACGTCTTGCCCATACCAAAAGCAAAAAAAGCTACAGTCTTTTTCCCTGGCTAATCGTAATCCCATTAGAGTAAATTTTTATTAGTTAGGGTTTAAAAGTTTTCTATTCCCTAACTATTCCCTTTTTAAGGCTCGTGAGATTCATAGGCTTCTACAATCCGTTGGACTAGCGCATGGCGAACCACGTCAGTTCGATCGAAATAGCAAAAGGAAATTCCCTCAATGTTACTGAGGATTTTCTCGGCTGCGGCTAGCCCTGACGGTTGATTGGGCAATAGATCGGTTTGAGTCAAGTCGCCCGTGACGACCATTTTAGACTTGGCTCCAATGCGGGTCAGCAGCATTTTCATCTGGGCAGGACTTGTATTTTGAGCTTCGTCCACAATCACAAAAGCCCGATTTAGGGTGCGACCGCGCATGTAGGCGATCGGCGCAACTTCGATAATTTGCCGTTCCATTAAGCTAGTGATGCGATCGGGTTCGATGAAGTCATGCAGCGCATCATAGAGCGGACGCAAATAAGGATTAACCTTTTCCTGCAAGTCACCCGGTAGAAACCCGAGCTTCTCGCCTGCTTCCACCGCAGGACGCGTCAAAATCAACCGCTCATACTCGTTGTTAAGTAAGGCCCGCACGGCTAGAACGGCAGCGAGATAGGTCTTTCCGGTCCCAGCGGGGCCAATGCCGAAGGTGAGGTCTGATTTACGAATGGTCTGAACGTATTGCTGCTGACGAAAGGTTTTGGTCCGAATGGTGTCGCCTCGGAGATTTTTGCCTAAACCATCTGCTTGCATCGCTTGCAGTCCTGATTCCTGACGAGTATCGAGGGCGTAGGAGGCCGTTTGGATATCCACTTCAGTAATCATTTTTCCGTCACGCCAGTAGGGTTCGAGGGCGGTGATAAGACGCTTTACTCGGTGAATTTGGTTACTACTGCCGGAAATCATTAGATCTTGGCCCCGCATGACGATTTTTGCACCTGTCAGTTGCGTGATGAGTCTAAGATTGATTTCCCGTTCTCCAGAGAGTGCGATCGCACTTTCAATGGTCGGTAATTCGAGTGTCAAAGGGTCGGCCATGGGCGAAATAGGGTGCGCGGTTAAGGACTCTCTCCCTATGGTAACGCGGGTTACGGGAGATTTAGGTGCCTAAAAAAGCAGCGTATTAAAAATCCAGTCGATCGATCGGATCAACTGGATTTCTAGATTTAAGATTTCTTACCGTCTCGTTCAGCCCGAAAGCTCGGTCGGAGATTCAGTAGGTGGCTTAATCCGTTTGATGGGTGGGGCTTTGGGTCCATTGGACGAATCAGAACTCGAAGAGGATGGACGGAACTGACGGTTTTGCTCATGGATTTCAACCGAAACCACATGACCGGAAACAGTCCCAACACTTTCCAGTACCTGACGAATGGATTGAATGTTGCGACCGCCTCGACCGTAAGCACGCCCTCGATCGGATTCATTCATAGAAACCCGCAGCCAGTGTTTGGTTCCCCGAGCAAGCAATTCGCAGTCAATGCGAAGATCACCGGGATAATCCAGAAAAGGTTCTAGCAAAAAACTAACAAGCGCCGGATAGTTCGGCACGCTCTGAAATTCTGAGTTGGGAACCGGGTCTGACATCAAACATTACCAAGCACTTTGCCAAACGGAATATTAAAATAAGCCTACACCGCTTCTGGAGCGACTTTGGGGGCGACGGTAGGTCTGACTTGTTTTTCAATCAAGTTTGCTTTGGCCAAGATGCTGCGTACCGTGTCGGTCGGTTGAGCGCCTTGTTTGAGCCATTCTGCAATCGCTTCTTCATTCAAACGAGTTTCATTCGATCGGGGGTTGTGAAAGCCCACTTCTGCAATGGGACGACCATCACGCCGAGAAGTACTCTGAGCGATAACAATCCGGTAGCTCACTTCGCGCTTTTTACCAAGGCGCTTTAATCGCATTTTCAGCATGTCTAGAAGGTATGGTCCTAAAATAAAGGTCGCAAATATGTCTATCTAGGGTATCACAGGTCGGATATCCTATAAAGATGAATTCTCAATGAAGCACCATGACCCATACTCCCAATGCCACGGTTAATCCCAATTCAAATAAATTTCGCAACGTGCTGATTGCTGGTGTAGCGATCGTTTTGTCAACGTTGGTAGCGTGGGGCGTCAAATCTCCCGCCGCCTCAATGTCCATGGATGCCATGGCAAAGGCATCGGTGCCCTATGAGCAGGCTCTGAGCAATGGAAAGCCTAGCCTAGTGGAGTTTTACGCGAACTGGTGCAGTGCGTGCAAAGCAATGGCTCCGGAGCTGGTATTGCTGAAGAAGAGCTACGGAAAAGACGTCAATTTTGTGATGCTGAATGTGGACAATGATAAGTGGCTGCCTGAGGTGACGCACTATAAAGTCGATGGGATTCCGCATTTCCTATACTTAGATCAGCAGGCGGAAGTCAAGGCAGAAGCGATCGGAAAGCAACCATCTAAGGTGCTCTCAGAAAACTTGCAGGCACTCGTCGATCGATCGGACCTTCCCCATAAACAAGCCTCCGCCGGACAAACGACTCAATACCAAGCTCCTGCGGCAACTCGAACAGAAGGCTCAACGGATGATCCTCGCAGTCACGGAGCACAGGTCCAAGCGGGATAATGATCAGACATCTTAAAAAAGGGAGACGATCAACTAATCGATCGTCTCCCTTTTTGCATGAGGGTGTAATAGTGTCAGGGTCAGCTTAGGTCGATCTTGGCTCAACCCCGACTGCTGTTACGCCCCAGCGCGGGAACTGACGCGTTGACGGGTTGCACGCTGAACAACCGGAGTTGCAATGGCGGCAACTGAGTTAGACGGCGTTTCATCAGCGGGTTCTGCAACTGATTTGCTCACAACCGACTTGCTGATGACTGGGGCGGATACTTTTAGAGCATCAACGGGAGTTGCGGCAGAGGCGGAAATTTCACCCACGGTTCCTTCTTTATCTGGGCTTTGAAGCAGGAACATCACCAATGGGCTGCTCTGAACTTCGCGGCGAAGCGTCCGTTGAACATCGCGTTCAATTTGGTACTGCAACCCAGCCCAATCCACATCAATTTTCGCACCATCTCTGAGCGGACGAGCATACTCCGCCCACCGATCGCGCAGAACATTTTCAATGCCGCCTTGAATCTTGATTTGCAACGTTTCGCGAGGAAGCGTGGTGACAACTCCTCGGAGATAGACTTCAGGGCTAGTCATCAACTTGCCGTCCCAGCCTACAGTTGCAGCAACCGTCACGACGCCATCGCCTGCCAAGTGCTGACGTTCTTTGAGCACGCGATCGTCTACCACGCCCGATCGAGAGGTATCCATCAGCTCAATGCCCGATGCCACCTTGTCACCCTTGGTGATGCTGTCATCGCGAAGCTCAATGGTATCGCCGTTGTCGATGATGACCATGTTTTCAGCGGGGATGCCCATGGATTGAGCCGTTTGGGAATGCTTAATCAACATCCGATGCTCACCGTGGACGGGAACAAAGAATTTCGGCTTGGTCAAGGCCAGCATCAATTTTTGGTCTTCTTGACATCCGTGACCCGAAACGTGGATTCCGGCTTCGCGTCCATAGACGACATGGGCACCTTGCATCATCAAGCGATCGATCGTGTTCACGACCGAAATCGTGTTCCCCGGAATGGGGTTGGCGCTAAACACCACAGTATCGCCTTTCTTGATTTTGACTTGGCGATGCTCTAGGTTAGAAATCCGAGTCAATGCCGACATCGGTTCCCCTTGAGATCCAGTCGTTAAGATAACGAGCTTGTCGTCGGGAATCTTGCTAGCCATATTCAAGGGAACCAAGGTTTCATCCTTGCACTTGATGTAGCCGAGATTTCGGGCATGGGCGATGACGTTAAGCATCGATCGGCCCAGAATAGTGACGGACCTGCCGTATTTTTCAGCTAGTTCCAAGATCATATTGACCCGGTGAACCGACGACGCAAAGGTCGTGATCAGCAACCGACCCTTTGTCTGCATGTAAATTTTTTCCAAGTTTGGGAAAACCGCACGCTCAGAGGGCGTGAAGCCAGGAAGCTCGGAGTTGGTGGAGTCACTAATCAGACACTGCACCCCTTTTTCACCGTACTCAGCCAAGCGTTGAATATCAAAGGTTTCGCCATCTACAGGAGTATGGTCGAACTTGAAATCGCCCGTATGAATCACAACGCCTACTGGGGTATGAATCGCAACGGTGAAGCTGTCCGCCATGGAGTGCGTGTTGCGGATAAATTCAACCAAAAAGTGCGTTCCAATGCGGATGAAATCCCGAGGTGCAACCCGGCGAAGAACGGTCCGATCGGCCACGCCCGCTTCTTGGAGTTTGCCTTCGAGTAGCGCCAGCGCCAAACGAGGACCATACATAACGGGAATATTAATTTGCTTCAGGTGAAACGCAATGCCACCGATGTGATCTTCATGGCCATGGGTGATAATCATCCCCTGGATTTTGTGCTGATTTTCACGCAGATAGGTCATGTCAGGCAGCACAATATTAACGCCGTGCATTCCATCACTGGGGAAGGCCAACCCCGCATCCAGCAACATAATTTCATCGCCGTATTCAAACACGCAGGTGTTTTTGCCGATTTCGTGCAGTCCGCCGAGGGGAATAATCTTCAGCGCATCGCTAGTGTCTCTATGGACGATGGTGCGGACTTCATTTTCTTTGAACATCGGTTTGTCGGTCGATCGGGTAATGGTGCGTCCGGTGCGAGTCTTGATGGGAGCGCTTCCGGTGTCGCCGTCTTGGGCCAGAGCTGAATTAGAGGTGCCCGTTGAAATCGTCTTCTTGATGGGTAAGGTCATGTGTTGTTTAGTAAATTTGGTAAATATGAGGACAAACTTTTGAAGGGGTTCACCATTGAATGGGTTTTGCCCTAAAGCGCTGAAGTGATTCGGTGCGGCAAACCCAAGGTGAACCGTTCTGAATAATGAGAAACTTACAACCGAGACCCTCTAGATGAGTTCTAGATCAGCCATCGCCTGTTCAAGCTCTGTAATAACCTCTGATGGCGCATCGCATAGTGGTAATCGACAACCTCCAACGTCCCACCCCATCAGGCGCAAAGCAGCCTTTAAGGGAATTGGATTTGCGGTGGAGAAAAGCGCCTTGCAGAGGGGCAAGATTTGGGTGTGAATATGAGTGGCCTCTTGAATGCGTCCAGCGTCAAAGTGCTGAATCATTTCTTGCAACTCATTCCCGATCAAGTGGCTCGCCACACTCACGACTCCCACACCACCGACAGCTAGGGTCGGCAACGTTAATGAGTCATCACCAGAGTAAATGGCAAACTCGGGCTTGGTCAGTTGGCGAATAGTACTAACTTGATCTAGGCTACCACTTGCTTCTTTGATTGAGACGATATTGGGCACAACCGCCAATCGGGCGATCGTCTCAGGAAGCATATTCAACCCCGTGCGGCCAGGGATGTTATAAAGCATGATCGGCATTTCTGGCACCGCTTTCGCAATAGCGCAGAAGTGCAAGTACAACCCCTGTTGAGGTGGTTTGTTGTAGTACGGCACCACTTGCAAGGAGCCGTCTAAACCCAAATCGAAGGCCCTGCGTGTGGCTTCGATCGCTTCAGTGGTGGAATTAGAACCCGTTCCCGCCATGACCTTCGCTTTGCCCGCTACGGCTTGCTTGACCACCTTGAAAAGCTCAAATTCTTCATCCCATGAAAGGGTTGGAGATTCGCCCGTGGTGCCACAGATCACTAGGGTATCGGTGCCATTTTCGACTAGATGGACAGCGAGTTTCTCGGCGATCGCATAGTTTACGCTACCGTCAGCGCTAAAGGGCGTAATCATCGCCGTAAGCACCCGCCCAAATTCCTGATTACTGTTCAAGTTCACACACAAGCGAATACTCCCTAAAAACCAATTTAACCACCGAACAAGCTCTAACTGGGTTTGAGCCAATTTTTCTCAATGATCAACTCCGCAATCTGAACAGCATTGAGCGCTGCGCCTTTACGTATTTGATCGCCGCAGAGCCACAGATCTAGACTGTTACTATGGGAGATATCCTGACGAATGCGTCCCACCAGCACATCATCTTTTCCGCTCGCATCAATCGGCATGGGGAAGTAATTTTTTTGCCAATCTTCCACCAGTGTGACGCCCGGAGCTTGAGCAATGAGCGATCGTGCTTTGTCTACATCAAAGGGCTGGCCAAACTCAAGATTTAGAGCTTCAGAGTGAGCGCGCAAAACAGGAACTCGAACGCAGGTAGCCGTTATCCTAAGATTTGGATCATCGAATATCTTGCGAGTCTCCTGAACCATTTTCATCTCTTCCTCACAGTAATGATTCTCCAAGATGGGAGAATTGTGCGGGAATAGATTAAAGGCCAAGGGATAGGGCAGAATTTCAGGTTTTGGCTCTTCTCCTCTGAGAACAGCCGCTGACTGTGTTTTGACCTCTTCCATTGCCCGTGCGCCTGCGCCACTGGCCGACTGATAAGTTGAAGCCACAATCCGTTGAATGGGCTGAACCTGATGCAGTGGGTAGATCGCGACGACCATCAAGATTGTAGTGCAGTTGGGATTTGCAATCACGCCTTTATGAATTCTCGCCGCTTGAGGATTGACCTCAGGAACGACCAGAGGTGTTTCTGCATTCATCCGGAAAGCACTAGAGTTATCGATCATCACCGCACCTGCGGCAACAATAGTATCCACCCAAGTCTTGGAAACCGATCCGCCCGCTGAGGCTAAGACAATATCCACATCCTTGAAAGACTCGGCACATACCGCCTCAATTGGCAAATCTTGGCCCCTGAACTGAATCGTTCCCCCAGCCGATCGGGGAGAAGCGAGAAGTTTTAATTCACTCAAAGGGAAGTTGCGTTCTTCAAGCAATATCAATAACTCTGTGCCTACTGCACCAGTCGCGCCCAAAATGGCAACGCGATACGACTGACTCAAACCAAACCTCCTATCTCAACCTCACTCTAAGAGGTTCTGTAACGACATCCAACAAAGTTTAAAGTCTAAGAGACTCGAAACTTCTCCTATTAAACTGACATAGAAGCTTTAAAACAGATGTTCAAGACCTAGCATTTGGCCTATCGATCGGCGTGAGAGAGAAGCAATTCGGCAATTCACGAGGACGACCCTGATCGATCTCTAGGGAACTTCTTGCCTCATATAATATAATAGCGGATTTTTTGTAAAAGTGCGATCGGGCTAGTGGGTTCGGATCTCTCTCCAAGGTTTGTCGCGAGTCCGATCCAACATGGGATAGTATTGTCTACTGCGAACTAGTCAAATCTAGAATACCAAATAGTATACACAACGATGAAAGTTACCCAGGAAAAGCTACCCGCCAGTCAAATCGGCTTAGAAATCGAGATTGGTGCGGATACGACGAAGAAGGCGTACGAGAGTACCGTCCAGAAATTCATGCGCCAAGCCAACATTCCTGGGTTTCGGAAGGGCAAAGTGCCTCGCCAGGTGATTGTGCAGCGCTATGGAGCAATGGGCATCAAGGCGACCGCGCTTGAGGACATGGTTGAGAAAGCGGTTCAAGACGCGATTAAGCAGGAAAATATTGAAGCGCTAGGAAACTTTCAACTCAAAACTGAGTTTGAAGATCTGATTGCCAGCTACGAACCCGGTACCGCGCTTACTTTCAAAGCGGCTGTTGATGTCCAGCCCGAAGTCAATCTTACGGGTTACAAGAGTTTGACGGTTCAGGCTGAAGACGTGAAGGTTGATGAATCCCGCGTGGATGAGGCAATTGAGCGCTATCGTAAGCAGCTTGCAGTCCTGGTACCTGTGGACGATCGTGCGGCAGAAATGGGCGATGTGGCTGTTGTGGATTACCACGGTCGATATACCTCTGAAGGCGGTGAAGAAACCGACGTCCCCGGCGGCAAAGCGGATGATTTCACAATCGATCTTGAAGAAGATCGGTTCATTCCCGGCTTCATCGACGGCATTATCGGCATGAAGGCTAGCGAGACTAAGGAGGTCACAGCTACCTTCCCCGAAGACTATCAGGCGGATGAATTAGCAGGCCAAGTTGCCACCTTTACCATAACGGTGAAAGAGCTGAAGACCCGCGAATTGCCGGATGCCGACGACGATTTTGTCAAGGAACTTACCGACGACGAAGTGGGAAGCATTGAGGAGCTGCGAGGCAACCTGGCCAGCAACTTCCAGAAAGAAATTGACGATAAGAATAAGCAAAACAAAGAGACCGCCATTCTCAATGAGTTGCTCAACCATATCGATGTCGAAATCCCTGAAACCCTGCTTGACCGCGAACTCAACTTCATGTTGAACCAAACGGCGACGCAGCTTCAGCAACAAGGCATGGACATCCGTCAGATTTTTACCCAAGAAATGATTCCGGCGCTCAAGGAGCGTTCACGCCCTGAAGCGATCGATCGAATCAAGCGGACCCTAGCCCTCGGCGAAGTAGCCAAGCTTGAAGCAATCCAAATTGATAATGTCGTTCTAGCCACCCGAATCCAGGAAACTTTAGCTGAGCTGAAGAAAGAAAACGTGGATCCTAAGCGTCTACGGGAAGTCCTCACTGAAGAGCTGCTCAAAGAAACCATCCTTGGCTGGCTCGAAGAAAACTGGACAATCGAACTCGTTCCCGAAGGCACCCTGACGCCGATCGAACGCGAAGTTGACGATGAGGACGACGACGATGTAATCGAAGTGGATGCGATCGAAGCGTAACAAATCGCGGTAGGGGCTAATGACATTGGCCCCGAATCCCCGTCAAACCTGTCGTCAAATCCGTACCCATTTTCGGTTCGACACTCCAACAGTTCCCCGGAAACTGGGGCATAATGAGATCGTCAAGCAAAAGAAAACTCTAAATAGGATTGGTTCATGGTCAGCCCACTGGTCTTAACCAACTCAGAGTGACTTTTGCCTTGAACCGATCTAAATCCCCTTAAAATTTCGTTTGGACTGAATATAATGGTCTCTCAATCCGCTGGCTACGAACTGACAAGTTTTTCCCGTCACTCGGAAATCCTTTCCGCCTCAGTGGTTCCGATGGTCGTTGAGCAGTCTGGACGCGGTGAACGTGCCTTCGACATTTACTCTCGACTGCTTAGAGAACGCATCATTTTTTTAGGGACGGACGTCAATGATACGATCGCCGATTCAATCATCGCGCAGATGTTGTTCCTAGAGGCCGAAGATCCAGACAAGGATATTCAGCTTTACATCAATTCCCCCGGTGGATCTATTACCGCAGGAATGGGCATTTACGATACGATGAATCAGGTAAAGTGCGACGTTGCAACGATCTGCTTTGGACTGGCGGCCAGCATGGGAGCATTTTTACTCTCGGGCGGTACTAAAGGGAAACGGATGTCGTTGCCGAGTTCGCGCATCATGATCCATCAACCTCTTGGAGGCGCTCAGGGTCAAGCCGTTGACATTGAAATTATGGCTAAAGAGATTTTGTACCATAAGAGCACGCTCAACGGTCTAATGGCGGACCATACTGGGCAGCCGCTGTCTCGCATTGAAGACGACACTGAGCGAGATTTCTTTATGTCGGCGGAAGAAGCAAAGGACTATGGGATTATTGACAAGGTGATTTATCGTGAAGACCGCATGGGATTAGTGAGTGCCGCAACGTTGGTAGCCGCTTAATCAACCGGGATGACCGTTTAAACTCTAGCCAACTCAACGCTCTAACCTGGACGACCATGCCGCACGAGGATAATAGTCGCTATGCCCAAAACCTACGATTCTCATCTAAAATGCTCTTTCTGTGGGAAGTCTCAAGAGCAAGTCCGTAAGCTCATTGCGGGTCCCGGCGTGTACATCTGTGATGAATGCGTGGATTTGTGCAATGAGATTTTAGACGAAGAGCTATTTGATACTGGATCTTCGCCGCAGCCTGTGCCTAGGCGAGATCAGCCTCAGGAGAAGCGCCGAACTCGGACGACCCCCATCACCATGGGGCAAATTCCTAAACCTCGCGAAATAAAGCATTATTTGGATGAGCATGTCGTTGGGCAGGAGGAGGCTAAGAAGGTTCTGTCCGTTGCGGTTTACAACCATTACAAGCGTCTGACCTATCTAGAATCCCATGGCGAAGAAGGAAAACCCGCCGATGCGATCGACCTCCAAAAGTCTAATATTCTTTTAGTTGGGCCAACCGGATCCGGTAAGACTCTTCTAGCTCAGACGCTTGCGCACATTTTAGACGTGCCCTTCGCTGTGGCGGATGCGACCACTCTAACGGAGGCGGGCTACGTCGGTGAAGACGTCGAAAATATTTTGCTACGGCTTTTGCAGGTCGCGGATTTGGACGTTGAAGAAGCTCAGCGCGGCATTATTTACATTGACGAAATCGATAAGATCGCGCGCAAGAGTGAGAATCCGTCAATTACCCGCGATGTCTCCGGTGAGGGCGTTCAGCAGGCGTTGCTAAAAATGCTTGAAGGCACGATCGCCAATGTTCCTCCCCAGGGCGGACGCAAGCATCCCTACCAAGACTGCATTCAGATTGACACGAGTAATATTCTGTTCATTTGCGGCGGTGCCTTTGGCGGGTTGGATAAGATTGTTGAGCAGCGTCTTGGTAGAAAGTCCATGGGCTTTGTGCAGTCAGCGGGGGATACCATCTCTCGTGAACAGCGATCGGCAAACTTGCTGAAGAAGATGGAAGCGGATGATGTGGTGAAATTTGGGATGATCCCGGAATTTATTGGTCGGATTCCGGTCACGGCAACGCTGGATCCGTTGGATGAAGAGGCATTGATGGCCATTCTTACAGAGCCAAAGAATGCTTTGGTAAAACAATATCAAAAGCTTTTAAATATGGATAACGTTCATTTGGAGTTTCGGCCTGATGCGATTAAAGCGATCGCCCATGAAGGGTATCGCCGCAAGACAGGTGCTCGGGCGTTGCGAAGTATTGTGGAAGAGTTGATGCTGGACTTTATGTATGAGGTGCCATCTCGCAAAGATGTGACTCGCTGCGTGATCACGCGAGAAATGGTTGAGAAAAAGTCCACGGCTGAACTCTTGATTTTGCCAACGCCGCTGATGAAGCCGGAGTCTGCATAGGGTGAATACAGGGACAGATGTCGGTTTGGGTAAAGTCAGTGTAAGTCCAGTGACGATCGAAGTGCGAGAGGCGGCGGCTTCTTACCAGTGGGTAACTTCTAACGGCTCAAGCCGGACCGATCATCCGGTGCTTGTTTTTTTGCATGGGTGGGGTGGGTCTAGTCGATACTGGCGATCGACCGCTGAGGCATTGGCAGATACGTACGACTGTTTGTTGTATGACTGGCGAGGGTTTGGCAAGAGTGCGATCGTAGCGGAGTCGGTGGCAAGTGATTACGCCTTGCAAGCTTATGCAGACGATCTGGCTAGTTTGCTGAGCCAGTTGGGTGTCGATCGGGTGTCGGTAATTGCGCATTCCTTGGGGACTTCGATCGCGCCTTATTTTATAACTCAGTGGAGTGGAACCGTCGAGCGAGCGGTGATGACTTGCGGTGGGGTGTTCAAGTTTGATGCCTTGGCGTATTCCCTTTTTTATCGAGTGGGCCAAGTGATTGTGGGAATTCGTCCGCGATGGTTTTATGATTTGCCGGGGATGGATTGGTTTGTGATGCAGCGGTTTGTCCATCGAATGATTCCCCGCAGCGATCGGGCCGAATTCATTGCTGACTACTTAAGTTGTCAACCAGCAGCGGCGCTTGGAGTCTTGCTAGATGTCGCACAGTCGAAGACCTGTTTGGAACTCGTTGAAAATATCAAGCAGATTGAAATACCCGTACTGATGATTTCAGGGCAAAAAGACAAGATTATTCCACCGTTGTTGGGTAAAAATGCGGCCCGTTTAAACGATCAGATTTCCCATCAGGTGTTGAAAAACGTCGGCCATTTACCGATGTTGGAAGACCCAGATGTTTTCCAGGCTGTGGTGCGATCGTTTTTGGGAAAACATTCATAGGAGTCAATGGTGTTGACCCCTGCGGAATTTCACATTTTATAATTCTCCGCGAATCGCTTGCTTCATTTCTTGAACGGCCCGTTCAATCCCAACCAACACCGCGCGACTAATAATCGTATGACCAATGTTTAATTCCTCCATCCCCGGAAGCTGTGCCACCGGATAGACATTCCAATAGGTCAACCCATGTCCCGCATTCACTCGTAACCCCAGCTTGATCGCCAGATCACACCCCAGTTTCAACTGGTGAAGTTCTTTGGCTTGGGCATCGCCTTTCGCCTCGGCGTAGCGTCCCGTGTGTAATTCAATGAACTTGGCCCCCGTTTTGGCAGACGCCTGAATTTGGTTTGCCTCAGCATCAATGAAAAGACTCACAGGGATGTTTGCCGCTTGAAGAATAGACACAACATCAGTCATCCGATCGAGTTGTCCAAAAATATCAAGCCCGCCTTCGGTCGTCACTTCTTCTCGGCGCTCTGGCACTAGGGTGACGTAATCGGGTTTAATGTCGAGAGCGATTGCGACCATTTCATCCGTTGCTGCCATTTCGAGATTGAGATGGGTCCGCACGGTTTCACGCAAGATTTTGACATCTCGGTCCTGCATATGGCGACGATCTTCGCGCAGGTGAACCGTAATTCCTTCGGCTCCAGCCAATTCCGCCAAAACCGCTGCCGCGATCGGATCAGGCTCCACGGTATGGCGAGCTTGCCGAATTGTAGCGACGTGATCGATATTGACTCCGAGCGTAGGCACTAGATGATACTCTCCCAACGATGTTGAGTCCTCATCTTAACGCTAGAACTCGGTAGAATGGAAGTAAAGATATAGAGAACCCACCCCCCTTGACCATGCTGAAAGAATTGCGATCGACCTTACTTCACACCCTTACATTGGGATTAGTTTCGATGATGGGAATGGTCACCCTGTCGGGAGTGCTGTTCGTCACGCCAGCTTGGGCCATGGGCGGGACACTCCCACCGCTGAATCAACCCGCTCCTGCGTTTTCGCTGCCGACCAACACAGGAGATGGGCAGATTAATCTATCAGATTATCAGGGGAAGTGGCTAGTGGCTTACTTCTACCCCAAGGATTTCACCTCTGGCTGCACGGTCGAAGCCCAGCGATTCCAAAAAGATTTGCCCCAGTATCACGATCGCAATGCTGAAATCATTGGCATTAGCGCCGACTCAGTAGATTCTCATGCGGAGTTTTGTGATTCGGAAGGGCTAAAGTTTCCCCTGCTCGCCGATGAAGATGGCTCTGTCAGCAAAGCCTATGGCTCATGGTTGGGCTACGTCTCTTCCCGACACACCTTCATCATTGACCCAAAGGGAACCTTGAAAGCAACCTTCTTGGGCGTGAATCCCATTGTCCACAGCCGAGAGGTCTTAGTGAAACTCGATGAGCTGATCAAGGCCGCATGATTCTTAACGGATTTAACTATGAATTCGGGGTTCGGGATGGAGGGTTGAGAGGATGGCACTTTCTTCATTCGCCAGTTGTTCGAGGCGTTGCATGACGACGGTGCGATCGGCGTAGGTGTCCGCCAAGACCCAATAAATCCCGTAATGTCGCGCTTCGGATTCCATTAGAGAGCCATAGAATTTTGCAAGTTCTCGGTCTTCGCAGTGGGCGGCAATGAGTCCTAATCGTTCGTGACTGCGCGCTTCAATGAGGCCAGAAACCAACAGCAGGTCGAGAAGTCGATCGGGGTCTTGTTTGCGGACGAGTTTATTAAGGGCCGATCCGTAAGGCGGTGCATTGAGCGGGCCGAGGGGAATGTTGCGGGCTTCGAGAATTTGGTTGACTTGCTCAAAGTGGAGGAGTTCTTCTTGGGCGATCGCCGTTAGTTCTCGGACGAGACGCTGGTTTGAGGGGTAGCGGAACATAAGCTTTAGTGCTACGCTAGCGGCCTTGCGTTCGCAGTGGGAGTGATCGAGCAAAATGGTGTTCATGTTGGCTAACGTCTGCTCCACCCATGCGTCGGTAGTTGGCTCAGTCAAAAATTTAATTCGGGGCAACGTTGCAACGAGCACTAGAGACTTCCTATGACTTGGTTATTCCTTTCAATCTTAACGGCATTCTTTGAGTCTTTGAAGGACGTATTTAGTAAGAAAAGCTTAAAAGAACTAGATTCAAGTCTGGTGGCTTTCGTCACGATGGCGATGGCGGCGGTAGTGTTAATGCCAATGTTGTGGGTGACGGGTGTACCGACCTTGGGCCGCGATTTTGGAGCGGCGATCGTCATTGGGGGAACCTTGAATGTGGTGGCGTATTCACTGTATGTGAAGGCGATTCAGATTTCAGATTTGTCGCTCATTACGCCGCTGTCTGCATTGACGCCCTTGTTTCTTTTGGTGACGTCGCCGCTGATTGTGCAAGAGGTGCCGACAATGTGGGATGGGGTTGGGGTGTTTTTGGTGGTGATCGGTTCCTATGTTTTAAACTTGCGATCGGACCGTTCTAATTATCTTGCGCCACTGAAAGCAATGGTGATGAATAAAGGCAGTCGGATGATGATGATGGTGGCGTTTATTTGGAGTATTACGTCTACGTTTGACAAGATTGGAGTGCGAAATTCATCGCCGATTTTTTGGGCGATCGCATTGTTTGGATTTATTGCGCTAGGGATTTTGCCGTTGGTGTTGTTTAATCGATCAACTCAACCGATTTCACTCACGGCGGTGCGAAGAAATTGGAAGCTGCTTCTCTTAGCGGGGGTGGCCAACGGGATTGCGGTGGGATCGCAGATGTTTGCAGTGGGCATTGCCCCCGTTGCACAAGTGATTGCGGTGAAACGGATGAGTTCGTTATTTAGTGTGGGATTTGGGGTTTGGATCTTTGGGGAAAAGGGGTGGCGAGAACGGCTATTGGGCGCGGTGATTATGGTAAGCGGGGTAGTGGTGATGGCGATCGGTTGACGGCTCCAAATAATAATGGCTCTAAAGCCCACTCATTAGGCAGAGCAACACCACTTCTGTCCATTCCACCACTGCACCATAGGTATCTCCGGTGTGTCCGCCAAACTGACGGGCGATCCAAACACTGAACCCCCATCCAAAAAACACCGTGACGATCGGGAGCGTGAGGATTTGTTCCAGGGTCAGCAGATTCAAGTAATAGCCGAAAATTGCAATGGCGATCAAAATCAAGGCGCTCGGCAAGGCATCTCGAAACGAAGTCACTGCTTTTTTGTGCAGCTTGCCTTTGCCTGATTCACGAAGGTAGGGGAATTGGGCGATCGCGATGAGTTGTGCCCAGCGGGACCAGCCGCAGATTAGGGGAATTAAGAATTGAGAATTGAGGGTTGAGAATTGAAAACTGAGGATGCTGCTGAGGGCTAGGGTTTTGAGAAGGATGATAACGGTGGCAGTAATGGCTCCGTAGGCTCCGGTGTGGCTATCGCGCATGACGTCTAGACGACGACAGTTCGTTACGCCAAGGGCATCGGCCATATCCATTGCCCCATCAAGGTGAATGGCTCCGGTGATAAAAATCCAGAGGCTTACGACGAGGGCGCTAATGAGAGGACTACTGAGTCCCGTGTAGCCTGAAAGTCCGATGGTGATATTGAGCAGTACGCCGATGAAAAGGCCCACTAGCGGGGCGAAACGAGCGATGCCGTCGAAGTCTAGGGGGAGGGTGTGGGAAAGCGGAATCTGCGTATAGAAAACCAGTGCTCCGAGGAGTTTTTGCGTGAATGCCCGGAAGAGGTTCAGCATAAGTGAATGGAAGATAAAATGAGTAGTAATGAAGTGATGCCGATCGAAATCCGATCGAAATCCGATCGTTGGATTTGATTGATTTTTGGCGGAATCGCTGTTGATAGTTTGATTCTCTAGGATTAAGGGGTGTTTTGGCTATGAGTCACGAGTTAATTTCAGGCAGGCGGGGTCCGGCTCCTTGTGTAGTGGAGACGGGAATCTTAGTTGATAAGCGCGATATGCACCGACTATTGAGGGATCTTGGAGCCGTTCGCTATGCTTTCTTTCAAGATGGTGGCATGGTGAATCAGGGGGAAGGGGCGGTGGTCGAGGTCTACTGCGAAGGTCAGAGTGCGACAATGGTGACGCGAGGGTCGCTCTATCTCAATGTGATGAGCTTTGATGGGTTGCAATTGGGCCAGTCGTCTGAGGGGAGTTTCTTTGATTTACTTATGGACGATCGGATGTTGCGGTTGATTCCGATGACCGATGCGGCGAGTCATTGTTCAGGATTGGGAATCGATCGGGCGGCTTTAGATGCGGTGGTGGCGGATGTTTTGTCGGGAGGGTGGGAGAATGGGTTAGAGGATGACGATGATTTTTAGGATGGGTAAGTTATGGCTGTTGAAGTGGGACCGATCGATGTAAATAAGCTAACGCTAGTCGATCGGAGTCATTGGGGTCGCGTTCGGGTGGGCGATCGGGACCGCCTGACGTTTTTGCATAATCAGAGTACGCAGACGTTGAACTTGCGTAAATTGGGCGAAGTCTGCGAAACCACGTTTGTCACGTCTACAGCGAGAGTGTTGGATTTGGCGACGGTGGCGGTATTGGCGGACTCAGTGCTGATGGTGGTGTCGCCGGGAATGGCTGAATCGTTAATCACCTTTCTCGATCGCTATATCTTTTTCGCGGATCAGGTGACGCTAACGGACGTGAGCGCTGAAACGGTGATGTTTAGTTTGATGGGACCCGAGAGTGCGGATGCTCTGAAGTGTCTCGGGATTGAGGTGGCGGCGGCGGGGGTTGTGGAGGGGACGATTCCCGTTCCGGGAGGCTCCGCCAACGGGTCTGTGGCGGTAACGGTGATGTCAGGTTCTGGGCTGGTCACGACGGGCTACACGCTGATTGCGGCGATGACGGACCGGGAGGCGCTCTGGTCGATGTTGGTGGAGATTCCGGCGCTTGTTATTAATGAGACTGCATTTGAACGATTGCGGATTGAGCAAGGTCGTCCAATGCCGGGATCTGAACTCACGGAGGATTATAATCCGTTGGATGCTGGGTTGTGGAGCACCGTTTCGTTTAATAAAGGCTGCTACATTGGCCAAGAAACGATCGCTCGTTTGGAGAGCCGGGATGCGGTGAAGATGGGGTTGTGGGGGGTGAGGTTGGAGGCAGGTGTAGCGACGGGGACGCCAGTTTGGGTTGAGGGTGCGAAGGCAGGGGTGATGACGAGTGTGTATGAATTGGAGAATGGGAGTGCTGTGGGGCTTTGCTATGTGAGGACGAAGGCGGCAGGCGTGGGTGCTGGTGTTCAGGTGGGAACGCTGGAGGTTTCGCAGACGGCAACGCTGTTGGATTTGCCGTTTTTAAATCGAGGAAAGGTGTAAAGAAAACGTATCATTCAAGGGAAGAGATGGGGCTTGTTACTATGGCTGATTTGCATGTCACTTGGGACGATTATCACCGCAAAATCGAGACGCTTGCTGCAACGATTCATCGATCGGGCTGGTATTTTAACCAAATCGTGTGTCTGGCTAGAGGGGGCTTGCGCATGGGTGATGCCTTGTCACGAATCTATGACGTGCCGCTGGCAATTCTTTCGGCGTCATCCTATGGAGGTCAGGACGGGCGCGATCGGAGCAGGCTTGTTTTTTCGGAGGACCTGACAAAAACGACGCTCCATCTTGGAAGCCGCATTTTGCTGGTTGATGATTTGGTTGATTCTGGGATGACCTTACAGAAGACGTTACCGTGGCTCGATCGGAAGTATGGGTTTTACATTGAGGAGGTGCGGACGGCGGTGATTTGGTATAAGGCGTGTTCTGTGATTAAACCTGATTACTACGTTAATTATTTGGATAATAATCCTTGGATTCATCAGCCTTTTGAGAAGTATGAAACGATGAAGCCCGAAGATTGTGCGTAATACGACGCGGCGCAGACAAAGAAGGCTATACGTTTTGAATGCCGAGCTAAAACCAAAATTCTATGTCACCTAGGCCGATCGACTCTCCAACCCATCTAGTTCATCGCCCACAAATAAAGCCCCTAGACCTCAAACTCTAGGAGCCTCACATGCTTGATTAAAGGTCAAGCTGCCAACAGTTTTTCCAGTTCACCCGATTGATCGAGCGCGTGAATATCATCACAGCCGCCAATGTGTTGATCATTTACAAAAATCTGAGGAACCGACTTTCGTCCTCCCGATCGTTCTGCCGCCATTTTACGCCGACCCGCCTCATCTCCATCCAGACAATATTCCGTGTATTTTACCCCTTTCCTATCTAGCAACCGCTTCGCCTTCACACAAAAGGGGCAAGTACTCCAAGTATAAATTTCAACAGTCGCAGCCATAAATAAAGCCTATGGGGTAAAAATACAATACGCAACGCATCATCATGATCTGCGCAATCACCCGATCGTCCGAGTCATCAACACCGGACACGTTGCATGAGTCCGAACATAATCCGAAAGCGAAGCCCCCAAAAGCCGATCGAGATCCGGCAAATGCTTCCCGATATTAGGACGACGATCGGGCGACCCAATCAGCAACAGATCCGTCCGAGCCTCTTCCGCGATTCGACAAATTGTCTCTCCCGCATTTCCCATCACCACGTTTCCCATCCCCACAAAGGCCCGATACTCAATGCCATAGCGCTTCGCCATAGCTACAGCCGGCATCAACACCGCATCCTTCTCAGCGGCAGACCCAGACACCTCAACCTTAGCATTGGGATCAACATGTACCAAGTTCAGCTTGCTGTCTGGCAAATCCCGCAATAAAAACATCGCCAATTCCAGACTCTTCTGCGACGGATCAGACTGATTCACCGCCACCGTCACCCGCTGAATCGGACGCACATACAAATCGTCCTGCACCACTAGCATCGGACGGGGCGAAAGCTGAAACACATACTGGCTAACCGAATTTTCTACGATAGACCGCAAACGACTTTTCAGCCCTCGCGACCCCATAATAATCAAGTCAGTATCCGTCTCTTCCGCTACCTGACAGACGATATCTTTAGGATCGCCCGATCGCAGCACCACCTGCACCCGTGACGGATCCAAACTTAATTGATCAATCGTCTCTTGGACTAACGCCTCACCTTCTTTCCACTTCGCCTCTTGCGCCATAGCGCTGACCTGCGGCGGTACCACATGAAGCACCGTCACACTCGATCGCTGCATTGATGGAATTGACATTAATGCCTTCAGCATTTCCTTAGAATGTCCAGTACCCGAATCCGCGAGTAAAATTCTTTCCATCATGGCAAACAACCTCGTGCAGTATATAGATGAACAATGGCAAACTAATTTAGTCCGAATCAAATGTACATCAAATTCATCGCTTATAAGTACGAAAATGATTAGTAACCTTCTCTCACTGTAGCCCTCAAATCCTCATATCAACTGACGCTTAACATTAAAGAATCATTCTCCCTCCCGCTCTATTGAAACCATCTATTGGAAGAGGGCAACATGGGCCGTAATATCGACGTAAAACTAAATCATTAGGTTTATAATTCTTGACGATCGTGTCTTAATTCCTATCCTTACTCTCTGGTGTAACCTATGATTAATTCCACCGCTATCGTCCCTGCCCATCTCTACTCATCTCCCCACGACTGGTTTGAATACCCCGTCAAAGTCCATCCCCACCATACCGACTACGCAGGCGTTGTGTGGCACGGCACCTA
>JAYVVL010000445.1:0-7671 GCA_043787035.1 Synechococcales cyanobacterium | reverse complement strand
GCCCAATCTCCTGGGTCTATTTCTATTCCGGCGATCTGAGGGATTTGAATCATAATTCTCAATCTAACCTGAAAAACTGGCCTCAAACGTTAATTCTTTGTTACCCACTGGAAGGCTTACTCGAAAATAGATGTAAACTTATTAACCATACATATAAACAATAGCAAACAGTTGTGACAGTTTTGCTGTTGTTACTACAGCAATAGTCCGGACACTTTTTTAAAAGGGAAATAGACAAAGAAGCTATCTATCCGTTAGGGTGCGACTAACAGCAGCACCGGATGGATAGGGTATGGGAACTATTGTACAGAGAGTCCTTGAAAAATGGGAAAAGTCCGTAAACTAAAACTAACGGCTCTGACGCTCTTATTCACGTTAAACCTGGAGTAGACCTGTATGCCTTGGTTGTTTGGCACTCAATCCTAAAACGACGCATTCGCTTAACTGCGATTGTAATCTTTATCGATTCATGTACATGGGATATAGTCTAACCTGCTACTCTAGTTATAAATGCACTAAGCAAACAAATTTATATGATCAAATCTCTCTGGAACACTTTGAGCACTAACATCCAAGATTTATTTTCCATAATCCCTCGCACAACACAAGCCAGTGGGATCTCCGTTCATGTCATAAATCCGCTGACTCAGCAACAAGTCCAACAGCAAATTACTGAGTTTGAGCAGTCTATAACAACCGGACTCTGGCTAAATATTGATAAGCAAACTCTAATTGCTGATATTAAAGCGAGAGTGCTCGACCCGTTCCAAGTCAATCAGGGTGGACAACCCTTTTGCGGTCCTGCGTCGATCGTATTTGAATTAGTTCGGACCCAACCGCTCCGTTATGTTCAGATTTGCCGTAGCTTGTTTGAAACGGGTGGTTTTGATACCCAGACTCGGCGAGTTGAGTCATCAGTGAGGTTACGCCAGAGTTATGGCAGATTGCAAACGAGCCAAGCTGACTGGCTAGTAATGGCAACCCTGCGAGACTGTGAGAACATCTTGTTTCCTGTTGAGCCGGAAGGATCGGAAATTCTACGAAATTTAGCTGGGATTACGAAACCTTGGGAAATGAAGGGATGGTGTTATGAAATCTTAGGCTATCATCAAGTAAAGCATACGATAACTGAAATTTATGGGGAATTTCATGCACTTCAAGATGCCGCCGCGATCATTACTGGCGGCGGGGTTGTTTTTGCGCTGATTACTGCCGAAGGATTATTGGAGAATAAGACTTCCTTTTTACCCTATCCGGATCATTGGATTACGATCTTAGGTGATATCTCAGTTCAAGTCCAGAACCCTTCTAATTTTTCTCAAGGAGAAGTAAGTTGTGACGTTTATTCCTGGGGAAAGCGAATGCATGTGAATGTTCAACAAGGTCCACTAGAAAACTATTTTTGGGGATTAGTCACAGGTCAAATGTGAGATGTCTAAAGTTAATTCAATTAGGTTTTATACCAAATCCAGAAATGAATGCAACAAATCCTGGCGAACCGCCCCCCGGCCCCAATTCTGCGGGAGCTGGAGTTAGAGAGGGTTTCATGTTCCCCCAGAATTGGGGGTTAGGGGGCGTGATGTGTAGCAATAACGAATTGATTTGGTATTACTAAGTGAGGTGAGGTTTTATCAGCAATGTACTCTAATTTTCTGATTCTAGAATCTGCATCATCCGATCAGAACATTACTGATAAATAACTAGCCCTGCAGGGGGAACAGTTAATAAGACCGCTGTACCATTTTTCAGTTCAACCTGAATCTGCTGATTAATCTGTTGAGGATCTGTCGAATATAGGCATTTCAATACATCACCCCTTTTACGCAGTGCGTTATCTAGCGTGACCCAAACGGTTAGAGACTGATTGTAATCAGTATTGATCGCTAGCAGAATTTCTTGACTACTGAGGATGCGAGACCAAGGAATAATCGACCGAATTTGTCCGCCAATTATCTGCGGTAATCCAAAGTTTTGACCATCTCCTGAAATCTCTCGGAGATACTGTCGCCCACGACACAGGACTTTGCTTTCTCGTCTAATCTTTAAAATTTTGGCAAGTTCTTGATAGACCAGACTTTCTTCATTAAAGCAATGTGCGTCCTTACTTCTAAAGGCTCCAAACTCACCACCAAACATAGCTTCTCTCAAATAACGATCGGCTCCGTCACCACTACCCTCTCCATCAAACTCCTGCTCTGTTCCATAATAGATACAGGGAATACCGAGGGTTAACACATTGAGGGCCAACGCATTTAAAATAACTTTTTCACCTCCATCCTTTGCACAAAATCGAGCCTTATACTGACCCTTTCGGACCTGATCATGGTCATCAAACATCGTCACTACTTTATCTCGAAACCAAGTATGAGATTCTTTTCCGATGAGTTCTGAATTCCGGAACAGACTAAAGTAATCGGTCGGAGCACTAAGTCCTTTAACTAAATATTCCAGTTTTTGGGGAATATCATCCACACCTAGTGCAGCATCTAAACCTGTTACAGACATGGTTTCAAAGGCTCTTTGACGACCTCCTGTGATTTCGCCAACTAAAAAGAAATGCTCTTTACCAATGCTAACGCCAAACTCATGAATGGCTGATGTAAAGTAGCGGGTTGCGCCTAAGTCCATATGTTTCACGGTATCGATCCGGAATCCATCTAAGTCAGCATCGGCAATCCAGAATTTGTATACCTCAATCAGACTCTGGAGAGCGGCTGAAGGTTGGTAATGATCGATATCCCCTTCACCATGATGAACATCCTTTAAATCAAAGAAGTCCCCTTCTAAAAACTCGGGGTCATGGTCCCAACTATCAATTCGTCCCTTCTGGCTATAGTAGACGGGATCCTGAAATTGAACCGGCCAAACTGCCTCTTCTACACTCGTCCAAGTCGTAGGGTCTTGTGCATCTACCTTTTGAAAAGGAATGGTGGGACGTCCCTGTTGATTGTTAAACCCTTCGACTGGATAGCGTTGACCGTCCCATCTAGGATCAAAATGGCCAGTGCTATCTGTATAGTGAGGCTGTCGATCGCTACGGTAACTAAAGATATTACCAGTATGGTTCAGAATAATATCTAGAACAACATAAATCCCATGAGCATGGGCAGTTTTAACCAATGTTTTTAGATCGTCCCTCGTCCCAAAGTGATGATTGATCGCCAGAAAATTTTGGATGCCATAGCCATGATAGGTATCTTGAAATCGAACCTGTTCAAAAATGGGACTGATCCAGACAGTCGTCACGCCCAGACGTTGTAAATAGCCAATCTTGCTCGTTAGTCCTAGAAGGGTTCCTCCAATATACTTACCCCCAGATTCTCGCCATTTAGCTGCATTTTCAGGGGTGCTAACAGCATTATCCCGATCTGCTAACGTCAATAGCGGTGTTGAGTTATGGGTAACAAGATTTCCGGCATTATCTCGATAATGGTTCTCCCGAGCATCGGAGAAGCGATCGAGCATCATAAAGTAAAAAACTTGATCTTCCCATGCTAAGGGAGAGGAATAGAAGGTCTGATTTTCAGTAAGCGCTTGGATGTTGATCTCAGATAACGATAGTTCTGGCATTACTCGTTCTCCGCTTCTGGGGTAATTGGGGTGATTTCTGGAAATTAATAGTTAAGCTTATGGTTTGCTTGGTTAGCGTGGATGAGAGTGTTACTACTCTGCACCTCTCCTTGAAATTTGGACGTGACAGGTTACCTGTACCCGTCTTCTACCTAGTCTAACCCTTAGGCTCCCTTCTATGGGTCTGGATCTAGAGGTCAATGGCACTGGAATAAGGCGGGATATCGAGATCAACGCATCATCGTGGTCACAACCTTGTTAGAGGCCCAACACTACTCCGCTGAAGCACTCACCCAACTCTATGGGTATCGTTGGCAAGCATCTGAGGTCAATTTACGCTATCTCAAAACGACCTTGAAAATAGGAAATGCTGACCGCCAAACCTGCCATGGTTCGCAAGGAGCTATGGACCCATCCATTGGCTTACAACCTGATTAGAACAGACTAACCAAATTTTTACGGTTCGTCTGCAATAATTCCACCGTGGCCCGTCCGGTTCGGCTGACTCCAATCATGTATAAGATGTCATCACTCCATCTAAAGTGGTCATCCCATTTCATCTGACGAGGATGGAAAATCTGCACTTTCGGCTCCGTCACCGGATCGACGGCCTCAACCTTGATGTTTTAGAGAAGACTCAACATTGAATCCGTTCTAGCGGACACCTGGACTTTGAATCCCTAAATCATCCATGAGCTTTGGGAGGGATACCAGTTTTCAAACTAAAAAGATTCGTGAGTTCCTCAAATCCTTCGCTCCCTTGGAGTCTGTATCATGAGCGCTAGCGCTCAACCCATTTCGACCATCGGTGAGACAATCAGCGATCGCACGGGTTCGATCGACTCTTTCTCGTCCACGCCAAGGATTCTAATCGTAGATGATAATCCGACCAACTTAAAAGTTCTGTCTGATGCCCTTCGTAATCAAGGCTGGACAACTTTAGTCGCAACAGATGGTGAATCAGCTATTGAGCAAGTAGAGTATGCACTCCCTGACTTGATTCTATTAGATATCATGATGCCTGGAATCGAAGGGTTTGAGACTTGTCGGCAGCTAAAGCAAACCCAAAAACTCAGCGTCTACCCATCATTTTCATGACGGCCTTTTCCGATACGGTGGATAAATTCAAAGTGAAAAAATGTCAGTTTTAGGGCAGCTTGTCGCAGGAATTGGACATGAAATCAATAATCCCATTGGCTGCATTGATGGAAACATCAAACACGCCGTAAACTACATTCAGGATTTGCTGGGGTTGGTCTCTTTGTATCAAGCGGTTTACGCCACACCAGATCCTCAGATAACAGCGCGTTCAGAAGAGATTGAAGTCGATTATCTAATAGAAGATTTACCAAAACTTCTAAAGTCAATGCAGACTAGTTCTTCGCGGATTTAGGAGATTAGCTTATCGCTACGGAGTTTTGCCCGATCGGACGACCATGCCAAAGAGCAGGTCCAACTTCATGATGGATTAGAAAGCACCCTAATGATTTTGAATCATCGTCATCAAGGCCAATAATGTCCGTCCTGAAATTCAAGTGCATAAATCTTCAGGAGACATTCCTGCTATTGAGGAGTACGCAGGGCCGATTAATCAAGTGTTTATGAATGTCATCGCAAATGCTATTGATGCAATTGATGAATATTACGATCAGCCGAGTCACTTGCCGAGTCACATTGGACAGATTGAAATCATCACATCTGCTAATTCCGATCGGAGTGAAGTCTATTTTACCATTCGAGACAATGGCATCGGCGTTCCAGATTCCATTCGAGAACGTATTTTTGAGCAATCTTTTACCACAAAACCGATCGGTCGTGGAACAGGATTAGGTCTTGCGATTAGTCAGCAGATTATTGTCGATAAGCATCATGGAACTTTGGACTGTACGTCCATCCATGGCAGAGGATCTGAATTCAGGATTTGTCTACCGATGGAATAGATCTGTCAGAATAAACCCTGATTTATCCTGACTAATTTTAAAGATTATTCAGCTACTTCTTTACGGGCGTTAAATTGCTTCAGTTGATCCGGAGTAAGGACAAGGAGAATATCCTTGTTGGCTTGTTGAACCGCTGCTTTTACAGACTTCTGTTGGTTTGCATCTAGCTTAAGTTCCGTGAGGATGTCCATAGTTTTCTTCTTGCCACGCAGCTTATCAAAGGTCGCTTTTTGACCTTTGTTGAGGACTTTACTGATGGCGTTGGTCCGCTTGGTTCGGATGGCTTGAAGCTTACCTTTTTGCTCCTTGGTGAGGTTGAGTTGCTCCCAAATGGATGGGGCAGTTTTCTTAGCAGCAGGCGTGGCAGCTTTTGCGGTGTCTTTCGCAGGGGTGACAGTTGGTATAGCGGCGTTGAGCGCCATTGCACCTATGAGTCCAAGTGCAATCAGTTTTAGAGATTTTATGACCATGGTGAAAGATTCCATAATTTTGGAGTACGACACTTATATTAATCCAAATCTTGAGAAATATTACACTGCTGTCGGAAATTTTAGATTCAATCTAAGCTTAACCGTGGCTTGAAATGTTAAAGTAATCCAGATGAAATAAAGCTTGAAATGAGGCATGTATGGGATCTTTGGGGCGTCGATGGACGATCGTGGGATTGGGAGGTCTATCCTGTGGGATGGGAGCATTATTTTGGATTATGGCATTGACGTGTTCTGTACGCAATGCAGCCGTGAGTGCTGCCCCGCAGATTCGTGTGCGCCCTAGTGCAACGCTTACACCGTTACTGCCATCCATGCTATCAGGACAAGCGATCGACCTTCCCGCTGCACATCTGAGTCCAAGCGATCGCAAAATCTTTACTCAACTTCGCAACCGTGCTAGGACCGAAGATTGGACAAACTTACCGATCGGGATGCTGACACAACGCGTTGGTGAATCATTTCTAGGCAGTCCATATCAAGCAAACTTGCTCGATCGTGCATCACAGAACACATCAGGTCAGGAAACGTTAACTGCATCGCTTCAACAGTTTGATTGTGTCTTATTTATTGAAACGGCATTAGCCTTAGAGCAGATATTTCAGCAGCCTAATTTAACGTATACACAAGCAGAAACGCTGTTTTTTAAGGCGTTACAGCAGTATCGTTATCGCAATGGAACCTTGGGCGACTATTGCAGTCGATTGCACTATTTTTCAGACTGGATATTGGACCACAATAGGCGGGGATTAGTTCAAGAGATGGGTCGCTCGCTCGGGGGTATTCCGCTCAATCGATCGCTTTCCTTTATGAGTCAGAATTGGAGGAAATATCCAGTCTTAGTTGCATCTCCGACCTTTCGGACCTGCATTGCTGAAACCGAAGCCGCGATCGATACCAAAAATGTATTTTATATTCCCACTCAACAAATTTCTCAGCATTATTCCCAGCTTCAGCCCGGTGATGTCGTCGGCATTGTCACTCGCATGAAAGAGTTAGATGTAACACATAGTGGACTCGTGTATCAGCGTCTTGACGCGAATGGAACGGCGCAATCGTCAAAAACCGGACTCATGCACGCGTCGGTGCGATCGGGCATTAAAATATCACCGGATTTGGCGACCTATGTCGGGAATGTCGATGGGGCGATCGGAATTGTAGTCGCGCGCCCACTCCCGCTAAAATAGAAACTGCTTCGTTTGGATTACGAGTTAATTTATGAGCGCTGAGATGCAACATTTCACAGGTCAAGAAGCCACAGGTCAAAAAGCCACGGTCAAAAAGCAAAAGCCGGATTGGGCTGGGGAAAACCTGTTATCTCGGGTAGTCAACCGTTTGATCGAGACGAAGCCTATTTACGCCATAATGAAGCAGCAAGCTCGTCAGGTCTTAATTAAGACGGCTGAAAAAAACGGCATCCCTTGGCGTGAAAATTATGAGCGGTTAAAGGCTTCGGGAATCCAATCGACCCTAGAAGAGGTGACCAATCCAACGATTCAGTATCCTGACTATTATCAAGTTCCGTTCCATGCCTATGATGATGGAAATCTTTGCTGGGATGCGGCTTTTGAAGCGGAGTCTGCGACCTATTCCATGGCCCTCCGCATCTGGAAAGAAGAAGCACTAACAGCCGTTGAGGCACAGGCCCGATTGCGATCGAGTTTTCATCAAGT
>JAYVVL010000444.1:0-7694 GCA_043787035.1 Synechococcales cyanobacterium | reverse complement strand
GCGATCGTGTTCCTGAAGACTAAGGATTCAATTTTATGGATGATGACGCTGAAGGTTTGAATATTTATGGCGATCGATTAATTGTGTAGCTTGACCATAAACGATCGCACTCCCATCCCACCCAGGGCAAATCGGCTCTGTGCTCGATCGCCTTCCCGTTGGAGCTTGAAGGGCGATCGGGGTGGGTTTCAATCGTTTTGACCGTTTCAGAGGTCGTTCGTGATGAAAAGTTGAGTGAGATCTTGTCTTCTATCAACAATTCGGACAATTTCCACCTCAATTTCAGTAACGCGATAGAAAATGATGTGTTTTTCAACCAGTAAGCCTCGGATGTGAGGGTTGAGATAGGAATAGGGTTTTCCGAGATTGGGAAATTGAGTCAGGTTGTAAAAGCGCTGATTGAGTGCTTTGAATAGTCGTTCACCTGCTTTGACATTGGTTTCGAGAAAGTATTGGGATAGCCAATCGAGGTCTCGGGTAGCACTGGGTGCAAGAATAAAGTTCATTGCAAAATGGATTGCTTTGCGGCTTGAAACTGCTGAAGGTATTGATTCATGGTGGTCGGGCCATCAATGCCTTCACCCCGATCGAGTTCTGCAAGACCGATCGCTATTTTTTGCCTGGTCTCTTCAATCCAAGTCTGATGTTCAGTATCAAGGCGCGTGAGGAGTTGAAGAGCGATTGCAAGAACTTCTTCAGCGTTTGCGTAACGACCAGTATCCAAGTGACTTTGGATTAATTCTTCGTGTTCGGCGGTTATGGTTAGCATCGTTATCGAAAGAACGGTTGCACATTATTGTAGCAATTTTAGGCAAGGACGATCGTACTTCTGTTTCGCAAAGGTCGATCGACAATTTTGGATTGTGGATGAGGTACAGGTTAGGATTCTAGAGTAAGTCATGAACATAGAGCACCATTTCTCAATTCATCGGGTGTTACAGTTTACAAGTTGATGCACGGAAAAGAAGACGCACTCGCCCTCCCGTGACTGCCCCCCGTCCCGGATTCCCGACTGGCAATTCTCCTCGCAGAGAACATAAGGGTGAGAAATTGAGGTTGTCATAGCTCACAAAGTCATCTCCTAATCGCCATCCCACTTTTTCCGCAAACTTTCTGTAGTCGTTATTGTAATCCATCGGACTACCACATTCTTCCCAGATCTTTTTCTGTACTGAGAACCCAAAGTGCCCCTTACTTGCTTCTACCCACAGCCGATCGATCGTCAATAAATCCGTACAAGGAAACATTTCCAAATCTTGCCGATCGAGAGCTTGTCCTTCTTCTTTCCCACAAACCTGAATCATGACTCGATAGGTCTCCTGATCTGCCTCTTTCCACTCACCCGCTTTTAATAAGTTTTGCAGTCTTACATACTTTGAAGTCTGAACAACCTGTTTCAATCCATCTTCAAGTTCAAGTCCAAGTTTTAGTAAGGGATCATCGATCGCTTTCGTTGTTTCCTGATACATCTGATTGGCCAGGTCCGATCGGTTTTGTTGAAGCGCTTCTCGGATCAACTTCGTCGGATTCACTAGACAGACATATAGCATCATCAACCGAGACCAAGAATCTGCAAACTCATCCGATCGATCGAAATGCTCATACAGCAAAGATTCCTGCTGGGTCCGCACAATCTCCATCGCAGCTAAATATTCTTGAAAACTAAGATGTGAAAATTCATATTCATCTTCTTGCCGAATCAATAACTCTCCGATCGTTGTCACCTGCTCCAAAAAATCAACCGCATCAATTGTTTCTGACCTTGCCCGTAATGTCGCTTGCAAAATTGCCAAGAGATCTTCCTGCTTAATCAACCGACTTTGCCGTTGCATCATCACTAATGCCAACGACTGCAAGAGACTCTGGGCATCACAATTTAGTAAGACCGTCTCCAGTTTCCGCGCGCCCGGTCGATCTTTCAGTTGTAGCCGACAGATTTCTTGATAGAGTTCTACTCGTTGCCGAGGTAAATCTACCCCATTATTTCGACGATGAAACGTGGTCATCATCGTGAGGAGCAATGGATTTTTTGCCATGTCTTTGAGTTCTTGACGACGATCGATCTGTTCGTACAGTCCGTCCGCCGCAAGCTTTGCCGTCTGCCTCACCGAAGCATCCTCACGCCCACCCCGCGCATACACTTCCTGACACAAATACCACCGATCGATAAAGTCCCGCCGCTGCCGATCGTCAAACTCCTGCACCCAATACGCCGTTGAAAACGCAAATTGATTCGGGTCTTGCCCTCGATAAGACTTCGGACGAGAGGTCAAAATGAAGATTGATTTGGGATAGCGTTTCGTTTGGGCATTCATCCACTGAACCAATCCCGATCGCAATGCACTGGGCACTTCATCCAAACCATCCAGCATCACCACCGATCGCCCTTGCTGCAAGACTTCCTGCGCCCACTTCTCTGGCACCGTCAAGCCATCTCCTCCCGGCAAATTTTTAATGTAATAATCCCGTAAAAACACCGCCAAATCCGGCGCATCGCTCCTCGAAAACAATTCCCGGTAACGTCCCAAAATAATCAAGACCGGAATCTTTCGTTCTAATCCCCGCCGCTGTTTATTTTTGCTGTACACATAGGCAACATGACGCATCAATGTCGTTTTCCCGTAGCCACCCCACGCCAAGAGCGCAAGGCGTCTAAATTGAGGATTCTCTGCTTGTTTTAATAAGTCCCAAACTTGTAAGCGATCGCAAGCTTCTTCCCCCAACGGTTCGATATTATCCTTCCCATAACCTGCCGACCGAGAATTCCCATCCAGACCCAATTCCACAAAGACCTTCTCCAACAATGGTACAAAAATCCCGTCATACTGCGGAATCCCGATCGCCTTCGCCTCCAGACATTCCAACGCCATACATTCCCAATAGCTATCTTCAAACGGTCGATCGATCACCTGTCTTCTCGCGGCCTCTTCCATTGCGTTCGCCGCTGCATTTCCTACGGCTTCAGCCCCTTCCTTCACCTTCTTCCCCACCGGATTCACAGCTGCAAGCACCACTGCCCCGCCCCCCGTCAACGCACCCCCCGCTGCGGCCCCTAACGCAATCTTCGGCAATTCTGTCGTATTCAAAACCGTTACCAGTGAACCTAACGCTCCGCCACCCGCAATCCAAGTCCACAAAGCTTTGCCGAGTTCGACCCTCCACGGATTCATGCCTTCTGCTAAGTTCGCAGGCTGGGTTTCGGATGATTTCTTTTGTTCTTCAGTCATAGCAGCAAGTAAGGACGATCGGACTTTCCCTAATTCTACACCAGCAAAAAACAGATTCCGCACTTGCACCAGCAACCAGCCGCGCCAAATTTAGGCGCGATCATGTTCCTGAACCGTTCATGCTGAAGTTTTCCAATGGTCATCAGATCACCATTTATGATGACACGCCTCAATACAAGTCATGCACGATTGGTTTTGAGGATAGATTAGCGATCGCAATTTAGCCCGATCGCTGATTTTGGTTGACTATCTTTATCGTCCAATGCCCTCTGCACGGAAGCGATCGCTCCCTTACGCAAGCTACCATGGGGTCACTGAAGTCGCAGCGAGGTCAACCCTATGGCAGTCCGACAACCCCAATATTCGCCCAACGCGGCAACGCACTCTATGGGTCATAGGTTCGCCAACAAGTCGAAGAAGGTAATTATGGGAGGATAGTAACGATTTGCTAAAAACCCGCCAATTATTTTCTCACTGTCATATTACCTTCACCTTAAAACAGACCTGTTCCGAATCACAAGCATCTTAAATTTTCTCAGCAACCCCGAACAGCCTCACTTCCGTCAAAAATACGATCGCACTAATCCTGAAAGGGCGATCGTCTGTGCTTGAAGGTCGATCGATTACTTGAGTGAAGTCGGGGGAGATCTAAAGATCTATTGGAATCAGGGAAGATGAGTCTATAACGAGGTTATAGCTAAAACCACATGGTCTTACTTGGACTAAAAGTGGGCGCTGATGATTCGGACGTTATGTCGTTGATTCGTGAGGAATCCAATTTCCAAATTATCCGGAAACTGTGCGATCGTGATGCATAAGGTAGTGTAAAGGTCTTTGGTATATTTACTGATGCGAAAAGTACCCTATGGTTTCGCCATTGCTATGGCAAGCTTAATCAGCGCCACAACTCCTGCTTATGCGAGACAATGGACCGAGTTCTTTAGTAATAGTTCGAGAACTTCCTGGATAGATGTGGATAGTATTAAAGGTGTCGGTAATACGCGAGAATTTTGGGTAAGAAGTATCTATAAAGAAGAACCTCTAGGCTATTTGAGACACACATCTTCTGTCCAAAAAATGCATGTTAATTGCGACACTCAGAAAATAGGGAATTCTAAAACTGTACTGTATAGCTCAGCAGGCTCAGTGGTTTTTTCCACTAAAGAAATTTCCGAGCCGACTGAATGGCGAGATACTGTGCCAGATTCTTTAGGAGAATCCATGCTGATAACAGTCTGTAAGATGAGAGATCCTCAGAGTGACATAATTTTGAGATCTAGATCTTCCTCTAGTTCTGGGATAGCCATGACACAAGGAAAAGCAGTCAATCTGATCCAACAATGGTTACAAGCAAAGCAACGACTTTTTGCTCCGCCATACGATCGAGAAATTGCCTCAAAGCTTACCACTGGAAAGCTATATCAGGATTTAACGCGTTCTGGCGGCTCTATTAATTGGCTTGAAAAGAACAATTCTTACTACGAGTACGGTATTCAGTCTGTCAAAGATATCAAGAGATTTACTTCAGACAATAATTCTTTTATAATTGTGGCTTCTATCATTGAGTCAAGTACATTCTTTAATGCTCAGGTAGGCTCTAAAAAAGTTACCCCTGCTGGACGCTCAACAATTAGATATGAATTTGTTAAGGTAAATAGTTCTTGGCTTCTTAAAGACTATCAAGTATTAAATGAATAACGGCACCATATTATTTATTACTAATTTTGTAACGTGAAATCGTAGACACTCTAAAACCGTGATCGCGCTGATCTCCAATGAGTTATGATTTCGGATACTCACTCGATCGTTGGCAAAGCCTCTCGCTTGGAGAATCGCCATGCAAATCACCGAAGGCCGCGTCACATTCATCCTCAGCAACGCCTTCTACCGTCCTCACAGCCAACGATCGCGCGATCTTGGTTGTCCTTGCAGCAGCCGTCTACAAGCATCGCACGGGACAACTCAATGTTCTAGATACGATGACGGGCTGCGGGATTCGAGCGTTGCAGTATGCGATCGCCGATCTGTACGGTCGCGATCGCATGGACAGCGAATTCCCATTAATTAGAGAAGCCCACGATACTCCCAAGGAGTCGCTATGCGAACATAATGACGAAACGGTCGAACGCATTTACATGGGTTTCCGCTTTAAAAACGACACCGATCGCGTTGCGTTGCGAAGCAAATCGGCTCAAAAACTGTTTGAATTGTATACAAAGATGACCGATCGGCTGGCCACGCCGAAAAAGACCACAAACAGAAAACTCAAGGAGGGAAATCATGAGAATCGCAATCGAGCTACCGATGGAGAAAATGGCAGCGTTTTGTCAAAAATGGCAGCTCACAGAACTCGCTCTATTTGGCTCCGTTTTGCGCGATGACTTTCGCCCCGACAGCGATATTGATGTCATGGTGCAATTCCACCCTGATGCTCACCCCAGATTTAGCACCTTAGACCAGATGGAAGCAGAACTTAAGACCATCTTCGATCGAGACGTTGACCTGATTACTCGTCAGGGCATTGAATCCAGCCGTAATTACTTACGTCGTCAGGAAATTTTGTCCTCTGCCCAGGTGATTTATGCAACGCGATCTCCAATTTCTGCTTGATATGCTGCAATCCGCAGAACTGATTATGACCTACATGAATCAGTGTAAAGAAGATGAGTTCATTGACAATGTACAGCTTCAAGACTCCGTGATTCGGCGGCTCTTGGTGATTGCCGAAGCTGCTAGACGAGTCTCAGAAGTGACCCGACAAACCTTACCGAATATTGCTTGGCAAGAAATCAACGGAATGCGAAATCGGCTCGTTCATGACTATGATGATGTCAACCTCAATATTGTTTGGGATGTGGTTCAATTCGAGATACCACCTTTGATTATAGAACTAGAGTCGCAGATTCCGCCTGAAAATTGAGCACTGGCGATCGCATGGACAGCGAATTCCTATTAATTAGAAAAGCGCACGATACTCCCAAGGAGTCGCTATGCGAACATAATGACGAAATCCTTGAACGCATTTACATGGGTTGCCGCTTTAAGAACGACACCGATCGCGTAGCGTTGCGAAGCAAATCGACTCGAAAAACTCTAGCTGTACACCAAGATGACCACCCAACAGTCCAAGTCCAAGCTATTGAGCCGCAGACCTAAAGAAGGTAGATGATCAAGAGCGTGATCGAATGACCAAAATCATCAATTAAGTTCAGAGTGCTAAACTCAGACAAATTCCTTGGAGTAAAACAATCCAATGCTAACCCTAGACCAACTTATTTCAGAAGCCGATGCCTTGACCGATGCAGGCATTTCTAAAGTCCTAGTGTGGAAAAGCAACGCCCTAACGCTGTACGACTTACGATCGGATCATCCTCAAATCATCAATGGTAGCCAACTCTTTCCCCAACCAGACCTAACGCTCCTCACCCAACACATCAACCCCCATAACCAACCCCAATCCGTCAAAGATTTCCTAAATGCCATTCGTCAGGTATGTCCTCCCAAACCAACGACCTAACGATCGCTCACTATCGATCGCACCATCCCAAAAGCAGCCGATCGAAATGGCTTCGGAACGTGTGACAACAGGAGACCTGCCATTGCCTTCTTAGGTGCGTGCGATCGGCCCAATTGCATCAATTCTCTTCCCCGATCGGTTTCGCCTTGTTCAATCAAACGTAACCCCAGTAGCAATTGCGTTTCAGCTAAACGAGATTGACGAATCGATTCAATGGTTTTATCTTCAAATCGATAGGCATCCAAATAGTGGAGCTTGTCGGTAAAATAAGGAATCGCCCGATCGATTCCCTGTTGCTCACTATGAAACCGATAGCTCATTAACCGTTCTGATAAATAAGCACCCTGACGATCGGACAACGCAAATCGAACAAGCAGATCATTATCTTCGCAGTTTTGCCAATCTTGACGCATGTAATCCAAATCTTTTAAGACATCCAATCGCCACAGCGTTGCACCAATTTGCAAACTCTGAATCACAAAAACCTGATGGAGTAAATCCGGCAAAAAGCCAGAAGCAAGCTGAGATCTGCCCCATTTCACTGAATTCGCATCACTCCAATCCGATCGGACTTTTCCCACCTCATCCATCACCCAATGATCCGAGCCGATCAGTCCCGCTGTTGGGTTTTGATCTAAAACCTGACTCATCTTTAATAGAAAATCCGGCATCAGCCGATCGTCATCATCGAACTTGACAAAGTATTTGCCCGTCGCAGCCGCAAAGCCCGACCGCATATTATTGCTCTTCCCAATATTGACCGCATGACGTACATAGTGAATGCGGGAATCAGCGTACCCCGCCATCAACTCTGGCGTCCCATCCGTCGAACCATCATCACACACAACAAGTTCCCAATCCGAAATCGTCTGTGCCTGCACCGAAGCGATCGCCCCACTCAAAAAATGGGCACGATTATAAGTAGGAATACAAACGCTAATTTTCGGCAC
>JAYVVL010000443.1:0-2702 GCA_043787035.1 Synechococcales cyanobacterium | reverse complement strand
TCTTCGCAATGGCAGTTTTGGATCGATCGGGGTGGTACGTTTACCGATATTGTGGCGCAGCGTCCAGACGGGTCGAAAGTGATTCACAAACTGTTGTCTGAGAACGCCAATCGGTATCCAGATGCGCCCCTTCAAGGCATTCGGGAACTGATGGGAATTCCATCGGATGCGCCGCTTCCAGCAGACCAGATTGCGGTGATTAAAATGGGAACGACTGTAGCGACCAATGCGTTGTTGGAACGTCGTGGCGATCGGATGGTGTTGATTACAACCCAAGGTTTTCGGGATGGCTTACGAATTGGCTATCAAAACCGTCCTGATATCTTTGCGCGACAGATTGTGTTGCCTGAGATGCTTTACGACTCTGTAATCGAAGTTCCCGAACGGATGAGCGCGACGGGGGAAGTGTTAAAGCCAGTGACACCTGACGAGATTGCAGCTTTAGAAATTCAATTGCAAGAAGCATTGCAAAATGGGATCCAATCCTGTGCGATCGTTTTTCTCCATGGCGATCGCTATCCTGATCACGAAAAACAAATTGCAGCATTGGCGAAACACGTTGGATTCAGTCAAGTTTCGGTTTCGCATCAAGTCAGTCCCTTGATTAAATGGGTCAGTCGCGGCGATACCACTGTTGTTGATGCTTATTTGTCCCCGATTTTGCGACGTTATGTCGATCGAATTGAAGCGGCCTTTCAAGGCGATCGCAGACCCCAGCTTTTATTCATGCAATCCAACGGAGGATTAATTCCAGCCGATTATTTTCAGGGAAAAGACAGCATTCTATCGGGACCCGCAGGCGGTATAGTTGGCGCAGTTCAGACCAGTCAAGCAGCGGGATTCAATCAAATTATTACCTTCGATATGGGCGGAACCTCGACCGATGTCGCTCACTTTGATGGGAGTCAGGGCAAAACCTACGAACGGGTTTTAGAAACGGAAGTTGCAGGCGTGCGTCTGCGATCGCCGATGATGGCGATTCATACGGTGGCGGCAGGGGGCGGGTCTATTTTGCACTTTGATGGTTCGCGGTATCAGGTGGGTCCAGCGTCTGCGGGCGCGCATCCAGGTCCCGCTTGCTATCGCCGTGAGGGGCCGCTAACAGTGACGGATTGTAATGTGATGGTGGGGAAGATTCAGCCGACGTTTTTTCCTCAGGTCTTTGGACCCGAGGGGAATGAATCCATCGATCGTGCTTGCGTCCTCCAACAGTTTGAAACCTTGGCACAAACCATTGGCCAAGCAACGGGTCAGATTCGCACCCCGGAACAGGTTGCCGAAGGGTTTTTATCGATCGCGATCGATAATATGGCAAATGCGATCAAAAAAATCTCGGTGCAACGAGGCTATGATATTGGCGATTATGCCCTCTGTTGTTTTGGCGCAGCAGGCGGACAACATGCTTGTAGGTTAGCAGAGGTGTTGGGAATGAAGACCATCGTGATTCATCCCTATGCTGGCGTGTTATCCGCCTATGGCATGGGCCTCGCCGATCGCCGGATTTTACGAGAGCGATCGGTAGAAATCGAACTAACAGAAGCGGCAATGCCATGGATACAACAAGGATTAGCGACCTTAATACAAGACTGCGAATCGGAACTCGATCGTCAGGGGAAACAGGATATTACCTCGATCGATCGTCTCAATCACCTTCATCTTCGCTACACAGGAACAGATTCGACGTTAATGGTCAATTTTGCTAGTCTACCATCCATGCAGAAACAGTTTGAAGATCGGTATCAGAATCGATTTGGGATTAGATTAACAGACCAAAAAATTATGGTTTCGATGATTAGTGTGGAACTAGTTGGAAAAACAATGCCGCTAACAGTAATGCCAACACTGGTTCAACCTATTAACAATCGATCGGTTGAGCATCCTACCGTTCCTCATTCAACCGTTTCGTTCTTCTCGGAAAATCAGTGGCATGATGCTAAAGTGTATTACCGGCAGGCATTACAAGTTACAGAGATGATCGTTGGACCTGCGATTATTTTAGAAACTACAGGAACTAATATTATCGAACCCGGATGGTGTGCGGTCGTTGAATCGGGTGGGGTTCTCGTCTTGACTCATCAACCGCAAGCCCAAGCTGTTGCAACGATTCAACCGATCGCATCTGGGATCACCTCGCCCGATCCCGTTCGGCTGGAAATCTTTAAGAACCTGTTCCAGTCGATCGCGGAACAGATGGGCTTCACGCTGCAAAACACGAGTTCGTCTGTCAATATCAAAGAACGGCTTGATTTCTCCTGTGCCATTTTTGACGCCCACGGTGCCCTTGTTGCAAATGCCCCGCACATTCCCGTCCATCTCGGCTCCATGGGTGAAAGTGTCAGCGCCCTGATTGCTAGTCATTCCGAACCGTTTCAGCCGGGAGATGTGTTCATTTCTAATAATCCTTACAATGGCGGAACTCACCTGCCCGATATCACGGCCATTACGCCCGTGTTTGACACCAAAAGTCAACCCTTATTTTTTGTGGCATCACGCGGCCATCATGCCGACATTGGTGGGATTACGCCCGGTTCGATGCCGCCCCATAGTCGACATCTAAGCGAAGAAGGGATTTTGTTTGATAATGTGCAATTAGTAAAGCGCAATGTTTTTCAGGAAGCCGATCTCCGCAATCGTCTTGCCGCCCTGCCTCACCCCGCCCGCAACCCAAACCAAAACATGAATGATCTGCAAGCTCAAATTGC
>JAYVVL010000442.1:0-7699 GCA_043787035.1 Synechococcales cyanobacterium | reverse complement strand
TGCCAGCAAAAAAGGTCACGCCCACTTCGGGGAATGACTGATCGCCAAACTCCCAAAAGCCACCATCTAGCGCATCCAGATATTCAGCCTTACCCGCTACGACACCGATTGGCAAACCACCGCCCACGACCTTACCGTAAGTAGCCAAATCTGCCTGAATCCCAAAATACGCTTGGGCACCACCGGGATGCACCCGGAATCCGGTGACTACTTCATCAAAAATCAAGGCCGTACCAGATTCCTCAGTGAGTTGACGCAATGCTTGCAGAAATTCCTTGGGCTGCAATTCGGGGCGACGGCTTTGGACAGGTTCAACCATAATGGCAGCCAAATCATCGGCCCGATCGCGCAAAATTTGCAACGATTCAGGAGTTCCATAATCCAACACCAGAAGATTTTCAAACATCGACGGCATAATACCGGGAGCGGCGGGAAGTGACCGCAAGTTAGGACCACTGCGGACAATCACCTCGTCAAAGGTTCCGTGATAACCACCCGCAAAAATGGCGATCGTGCTACGTCCAGTCACGGTCCGAGCCAGCCGCATCGCCGCCATAACAGCCTCAGATCCTGTATTGCAAAACGCCACCCGTTCCATACCAATGAACTCGGTGATCATTTTGGCCACCCTACCAGCGAGCGGCGTTTGGGGTCCAATTTCGATCCCTTTAGCAAGTTGAGCCTGGATAGCAGCCGTTACAAAGTCCGGTGACCACCCAAAGAAGTTCAACCCAAAGCCATTGGTCAAGTCCACATATTCATTGCCATCCACATCCCATAGTTTCGACCCGGACGCGCGATCGGTCACGATGGGATATACCAATTCTTTCAGCAAGGGCGTGAACCCAGAAACAGTACGAGGGTCAGCGAGATAGCGCCGATGCTCCTGGGTTTGCCGTTTCGATTCGGCGGTGCGAGTTGTGTAGCGAGCAATGATGCTATCGAGCGCTGCTTGTTGTTCTGGCGTAATGATAGTGCTGGACTTCTCGATTTTGGCACCGGGTCCAAAGGCTTTTTTGGGCTGACTGGCTGCCGTCGAGGGGATGGGTGAGACTGGCGCAGGGACTGGCGCAGGGACTACTGACAACAGGGCTGGGGTGGCTGCCAGCAGGGTAGGAGTTGGCTGAGGTAGAGTTGGGTGGGCGACTCCCGGTTGACCGAGCAGGTGGAGTTGCTGGGTCATGATTTGCAATTGTTGGGCAACTAATGCTGCGATCGCACTTGTTGATTCGGGATTACTGACCATCGAAGCCGCAACAGCACCGGGCGTGCCATAACCGTTCATCGAGTGACTGGGAGAAGGTACAGACATCGTCATTTCAACTGGAGTTGAAGGGATAGGGGCAGCGATCGTAGGAATAGCAGCAGGAGTTGCTGGTGGGAAGGCATCGGCGGGAAGTGACTGATCTAAAAACTCGGCTAACGTCCCCAGATTAGGATAATCCTCTAAGAGATGGCGGAAGGTGATTTTGACTTTAAACTGCTTCTTCAGAGCAATCGCTAATTGAGTTAAGGTCAGGGAGTCAAGCCCAATTTCTAAGAATGTGACAATCTCATCCAAACTCGTAACATCAAGTCCTGAGGTCGTTTCTATGACGGTTTTGATCAGGGGAAGTAATCGTTGTTTCCGAGTTTCAATCATGATAGGAGGGGAGGCTAAAGGTGGAGATGCTACTGCTTGTGAAGAAGGAGATAACGGAGGAGCCGTTAATGGTTCTAGGATTACTGAGTTTTGAGATAACTCAACGGTTGGGACAACAGATTCGACATTGGGCGAGTGAAACGGTTTTGGATCGATCCAGTAACGCTGGCGTGCAAATGGATAGGTCGGCAAGGGAATTCGATGGCGATATTCATCCGCATAAAAGGCCGACCAGTCGGGGGTAACACCTGCTAACCAGAGCTGACCGATCGCCTTTAACATACTCAGCCATTCCGCATTGCCCTCTGCCGTACTGCCGAGGGATGCGATCGCGATTTGCCGTTTGATATCCTGGGCTTGTTGCCGTGCCAGGGTCGTGGTTGTGGTACGCGGACCCACTTCCAACAAGACCCGATCGGGCCGCTGCCACATGGTTTTCACCCCATCCGCAAACCTGACCGTAGCCTGCAAATGACTGGCCCAGTACAGTGGGTCCAAGGCTTGGGCATCCGTAATCCAATCCGCCGTTACCGTGGACACAAACGGAATCTTAGGCGCGGACAACGTCACAGTTTTCACCATGTCCGCAAAGGGAGCCACGATCGGGGCCATCATCGGCGAGTGAAACGCATGGGACGTGTGGAGCGGTCGGCAAATAATCCCTTCTGATTCCAGTTCAGTTTGCAATAACGCTACAGCATCCGTAGGACCGGACACCACGCAGAGAGAGGGTCCATTGATCGCGGCGATCGCTAAATCACCCGTTAACCGCATCGCGATCGTAGCCGCTGGCGACAACACCGATAACATCGCCCCCGCTGGCAAATCCCACATCATGCGACCACGGGTGGCTACCAGTTTCAGCCCATCTTCCAGAGAAAAGACCCCCGCCACACAAGCCGCCACAAATTCGCCGATACTATGACCAATCATCGCCGCTGGTCGCACGCCCCAACTTATCCAGAGCTGAGCCAAGGCATATTCGATCGCGAACAAAGCAGGCTGAGTATAAACGGTCTGTCGCAGCGCCGTTGCAGCGGCCTCACCATCGCCAGCAGCAGGATAAATAATGTCTCGTAAATCCTGATTCAACCAGGGTTTCAGGATCTCAGCACAGCGATCGACCGCCGCACTAAAGACAAGCTCTTGCTGGTAGAGATTGAGTCCCATATTGATGTACTGCGATCCCTGACCGGGGAACATAAACACCACATCAGGGGACCTCACTTGGGTATGGCGGGTAGCGGTGAACTTGGGGTCTAAGGTCGTCAGATAAGCGATCGCCGCGTCACCGTCTTGACACACTACAACTCGCCGATGATTGAACCCTTTGCGCCCTAGTTGCAAGGTATGGGCCACATCGGCCAGATTGATATCTGGAGTTTCGGCCAGATGAGCCGCCAGATTCACAGTCGCCCGGTCTAAAGCCTCACTGTTTTTAGCTGAGAGTACTAACAATTGATAGGGCCGCGACGGACTAGAAGCTGGAACGATCGGCGCTTCCTCAAGGACGACATGGGCATTCGTCCCACCCACTCCGAAAGAACTCACCCCCGCCCGCCGAGGTGTCGCACCGGTCGCACCGATTGGCCAAGCCATTAATTCAGTATTGACATAGAAAGGCGTCTGACCTAAATCCAACGCCGGATTTGGGGCCGCAAAATTCAGACTGGGTGGAATCTGTTCGTGATACAACGAAAGTGCCGTTTTCATCAATCCCGCAACCCCAGCCGCCGACACCGCATGGCCAATGTTGCTCTTAATAGACCCGATCGCAATAGACCCGGTCGCACAAACCGATTCAGAATTGGTAGCCAGTTGGAACGCTTGGGTCAACGCTTCTAGTTCGATTGGATCACCCAATGGAGTCGCCGTACCATGGGTTTCGACATAGGAAATCGTATCTGGTGAACATCCTGCCGAAGCATGTGCTTTAGTAATAGCCGCAAGTTGTCCATTCACGCTTGGAGCCGTAAAACTCACTTTGTCAGCGCCGTCGTTGTTCAGGCCGACCCCTTTCACCACCGCATAGATCCGATCGCCCGCTGCGATCGCATCCGACAACCGCTTCAGCACCACAATTCCGGCACCATTATTAAACATCGTCCCCTGGGCCTGCGCATCAAAGGGCCGACAACGCCCATCCGACGAGAGCATTCCGCCTTCTTGATACAAATAACCCGTATTTTGGGGCGTGGTAATGGACACTCCACCCGCCAAGGCCACATCACACTGATGCGTCATCAAGCCCTGAAATGCCTGAATTACGGCCACCAGGGACGTAGAACACGCGGTATTGATACTAAGACTCGGCCCAGTCAGATTAAGCTTATAAGACGTGCGTGTTGTGAGGAAATCCTTTTCGTTGGCCAGCATGGTTTGGAATGCGCCCAGTCGATCGATAATCTCGGGCCGCCCACAGATGTGTCGCTCAAAGTAGGTGTTTTGACCCGACCCCGCATACAGGCCAATTTGCCCAGGAAACTGCTCTGGCGTATAGCCCACGGTCTCCAACGCTTCGTAGGCCAGTTCCAGAAACACCCGAGCTTGTGGGTCCATGACTTCGGCTTCCCGAGGACTAATCCCAAAAAACTCCGCATCAAAGGTTTCGGCCCCTTCGATAATACCTCTCACCCGCACATAGTTAGGGTCATCGCGGAGTTCTGGATCAACACTAGGGTCAATCTCATCGATCGTAAAGTGTGTCCCCGATTCCACCCCCGCACAAAGGTTCTGCCACAGGTCAGCCACCGTATTCGCACCGGGAAAGCGTCCCACCATCCCGATGATAGCTATGCCGTCGGAATCTGTAGACGATCGAGCCGCCTGAAGATTTGAAACAGATTCTTGAACAGATTCTTGAACAGATTGCTGTGGGGTTTGTAACTGCACCAAATGCTTCGCTAAGGCCCGAATCGTTGGGTGTTGGTAAAGTTTGACCGCGCGTAATTGAATCCCAAAGTTTCGTTGGATACGAGCGACAACTTGTAAACTCAGAATGGACGTTCCTCCCAAATCAAAAAAGCTATCTTCAATGCCGACCAAACTAAGTCCTAAAATATCACCCCAAATCTCAGCTAATCCCCGCTCGATCGGCGTATTCGGTGCAACAAAATTCTCGTGAATCTCAGCAATCGGTTTGGGTAAGGCCCGCCGATCGACTTTGCCATTGGGAGTCAAGGGGATATTATCCAGTACCACCAAGTCACTCGGCACCATGTAGGCCGCTAACCGCTTACGGAGGTAGTCCTGAATTTGATCAATCCTTAGCAAGGGTCGATCAACATTGACCGTCAGGTAAGCCGCTAGTCGCCGATCGCCCGGTAAATCTTCGCGCACCATCACCACGGCGTCACACACGGCCTCATGTTCACTGAGAACCGTTTCAATCTCACCCAACTCAATCCGGTAGCCCCTGATTTTGACCTGATTATCGGTGCGACCGACAAATTCTACATTCCCATCTGGCAAGTACCGCACCACATCCCCAGTCCTATAAAGCCGAGTCTCGGAGTTAGCACTGAAGGGATGGGGAATAAATCGCTCCTGGGTTAGGTCAGCTCGATTGAGATACCCCCGAGCCAGCCCATCTCCTCCAATATAAAGTTCTCCAGACACCCCGACTGGCATGGGTTGCAACTGTGTATCCAGAATATAAATTTGCGTGTTCGCAATCGGTCTGCCGATCGGAATCGACGTCAGGCGATTATCCAGCTCACGGGGAATGCGGTAACAGCAAGTAAATGTGGTACTTTCCGTCGGACCATATCCATTAATCAACTGCGTATTAGGCAACAGCTCCTGAGCACGTCGAATATGGAACATCGAGAGGGCTTCCCCTCCGGTCAAAATCTCTTGGACTGTCTCTAGCGCACTGGGTGCAGCCATCACGATCGCGTTAAAGAACGCCGCCGTCAACCATAGTGTCGTGATCTGATACTGTTGAATAATCTTCCCTAAATCATGAGGATCAGGTAGACCATTATCGGGGAACAACACACAGCGCCCTCCATGCAGTAACGCTCCCCAAATTTCTAGCGTGGCGGCATCAAATGAAATCGGAGCGAGTTGCAAAAACGTCTGGTGAGCATCCAACCGCGTGTAGGTGGCACCACTCACTAACCGCAACACGGCACGATGAGGAATGGTAACGCCCTTCGGGGTACCCGTGGAACCGGATGTGTAGTTAATGTACGCCAGATTGTCAGAATTAACCTCAACCACTGGGGGCACTGACATCAAGGGCGCATCAGATCCCCATCCAGTATCCAGACAAATCACTTGAGCTGAATGATGCGGCAACCGCTGCACTAAATGGGATTGCGTTAAGAGTACAGTCGCTTGGGAATCGTCCAGCATGAACGCTAATCGTTCTGGAGGATAGGCTGGATCGAGCGGAACATAAACCCCACCAGCTTTGAGAATTCCCAGAATCCCAACCATCATTTCGATAGACCGGTCCATTATGATCGCAACAAACGTCTCTGTGCCCACTCCAAGTTTTTGCAGATGGTCCGCCAAGTAATTAGACCGATCGTTCAGATCTCGGTAAGTTAACTGTTGCTCAGGGTGAGAATTGGCGGCTGGCAACACGATCGCGATCGCATCAGGAGTGCGCTCAACTTGCTCCTCAAATACCTGATGGAGGCACTTGTCTTTGGGATAATCTACGGTTGTATTGTTCCATTCCTCTAGGAGTTGATGACGCTCAGCGGCAGTTAGCCAAGGAATGTCTGCAAGCCGTTGTTCTGAATTAGCATCTAAACAGTTAACCATTCCTGTCAGCAAGGTTTCCAAATGCCCCAACATGCGGGTAATCGTGGCATCGTCAAAGCAGTGGCGATCGTACCGGATTCGCAACCTCAATTCCGGGTCAACACTGCCCAAAAGTATCAAGGGATAATTGGCAAATGGCAATTGATCTGAGGTAACTTTTTCCTCAGGATCAACATCGTCAAATGTATCTGGCAGGACAAGCAAACTTTGAAACAACAGGGTTTCATGAGGAACGTCACTCGCTGCCCGAATCTGTTCCCAGGGCGTACTCCGATAGAATTGCAAACTAGCCCATTGATCCGCAAGCTGCTGCAACCAGGGACTTAGGAGTCGCTCAGAATTAACCGTTACCCGCATTGGCAACAATCGATCGCCAGCCTGAACCCCAAAAACAACATCACTCTCCCCACTGTAACGGCTGAGAAGTAGCGCCCACAAGCTTTGGAGCAAGGTCCCGACTTCTAGCCCATTGAATGGAATCTGCTGCGCCTCTAAGCCCCCTAAGGAAAGTACCTGTTCTTGGTACTCAACAGCGCCACCTTCGGGACGCAAGCTGACCCTGTCAATAGCTAAGGCAGTCGGAGCAGAAAATCCCTTCAGAAAATTTCGCCAAAATGTTGCCGAATCAATAAGACTATCTTTTTTATGGGGAATTTCTAGTTTTGACTGCATTAATTTTCCGTATCTTATTTTTATATTTTAATTTGAGCAAACTTGATGAAAATATCCTAGTATCCAGAACGTTTCTTTATCCATCCTCAACATTAGCAAGCCCAATCAACGCTGTAATTACTCCCTCAGATTAAACTAATCTTAACATTTATTAACGATAGTTAATATTTTGAATGCTTCGTAAACTGGATTCACATTGACAGAGGGCACCTCAATTCATTGATCTTGGCCTAATCAAAGTCTTAAATGAGACAGCCGACGATACGGATATAACAATAGACGTCCGCATCGGTTATGCTTCGTCCTGGTCTCACCCAATCTCATTGTGGGGAGAAGACGATCGACCAGCGTCCAAGCGTTCCTCTGTGACTTACAAGCCCTGATAAAATCCTGATTTTTTGAGGGCTACAACTTGACGGAAAACGTTTCCCGTCAAATCAAAAGCACCGAGACTTCGATACTTCCTTGAGAGACTAGCCTGAAATTTATTCGACCGCTCTTGATCTCTATCATGCCAACTTCAAAGTAAGCCTCTTGACTTTCTTAAGAGACCGCCCGAATTTTATCTGAAGTAATCGAAAAAACTAGACCCAAAACCCGTCAAACCGA
>JAYVVL010000441.1:0-7754 GCA_043787035.1 Synechococcales cyanobacterium | reverse complement strand
GAGTTTTGGATCGATCGCGATCGATGGCATCTCCAAAATGAAAATCGATTCAACACCGATCTCTGGCAAATCAGACGGTTTAATGATCACCGACATCTCTCAGAAGGTTAGCATCTTCACAATATCGAACTACAATAATCGAACTATTTTTGTAGCGTCCCATAAAATTCCGCGCAAAGACTAGTCTGAAAGCCTCGATCTATTCCCGTTCTGTCCCCAGCCTTACTCCGTTATGTCTACCGTCATGAACCCCGCCAACGACATCCGTAAACAAGCGCATCAAGGCAGCGTCACTGCCATCATCCAGGTCTTAAACCAAGATTTGTTGGACGTAGGGGTACGGACACGGGCCGTCTTCGATGGTGGTGTTCTCCAACTCCTTTGTGAGGCTGACACCCCCGGCCAGCTCTCTGAAGCCACCCTTCCCGATCGCGTCAAAACCATTCTCGAAAGTGTGGCCCCACGCGGCGTTCGGCGCGTCAATGTGAACAGCCGCATCGTCCGAGAACAGCAGATTCTCTGGCTGGATGAAATCAACCGTGATCCCGATAAGTTGCTTTGGTCGAGGGAAATCAATCTGACCCGTCCCAACTTCTTCCAAACAATGATCGAAGATGTCCAAGAGTCCTTCGCCCCCAACCCCGATGCTATTCTGGGTCTGTCGCCTCGGCAGCAACGGGAAAAACGACAATTTTGGCGCGGGATTTTGGGCGGTGTCGGTGCCACGATCGCCCTTTTAGGCAGTGGCTGGGTCCTTTATCAGCTTCTCCAAGGCCAGTCCAATCCTGCAACAAACCCTAATAGTCTAGCCAGTTCCACCCGCTCAGCTCCTAGCCAACCCACTCCACCTTCCACGCCCCCAACCCCCGCTCAAAAACCTGCCGAAAGATCCGTCGATCCATTTCCAGCAGCCGTTCGACTCGCCGAAGAAACTGCAACGGCTGGCAGCAAAGCTCAAAGTTCAGACGACTGGAAGGCCGTGGCAGAAAAATGGGAAAAAGCATCCGAGTTGATGTCGCAGGTTCCCCCTGCCGACAAAAACTACACGATCGCCCAAGACCGCACCACCCGCTACAAGAATAATCAAGCCTCAGCCTTAACCAAAGTCAAATAGCGGGCACCGTGAATTGAAGGGGCAAGCTTAAGTCTCTAATCCACGCTGCGGCCCCTAACCCGTTCAACCGAGGACGATCGAACATTCGGAATCACAACAGTGGCTTCATCGATCGCCCGTTTTGCCTGCCGATGGGCGGTAAAGTACTTCATCCATTCGCTCGGCGCATCCATGGTTTCGCCGCCATGCTTGGTCTTACGCGATCGGACTTTGCACAAAATTGGCGTATTGACGCACGCTCCCGAAATAATCACCTGCCCCTTTGTCAGCGCAGGCAACTCCTTGAGCAAATCTCGCCCCGCTGCCTCCACCCCATATTTCAGACTATCTTGATCCACCGGATTAATAATTCGCATAATAAACTGGCTCATGCACTGCGACAAAACATCCGCATCAATCTTCCCCGGTCGCTGCGTAATCAGTCCCACCCCAATTCCAAACTTCCGCCCCTCACTCAAAATGGTCCGCAAAATATTCTTACATCGAGACGATTCACTTGCTGGGGCAAAGCGATGAGCTTCTTCAATTAATAAGAACACCGGATAGGGCAAATAATTTTCATCATCGGCACTGTTCTTTTCGCGATGAGTATTCATGCGAGCCTGGTTGGTATGACGCAAAATCGCCGCACAAATCACCTGCTGCTCTTCTTGAGAAATTTCATTCATTTGGAGCACCGTCACTTGGCCCGGTCGAAATAAATCTCGCGGAGCCACCGAATGCTCAAAGGTATGGAAATATTGCGATCGTTCGAGTCCTTCAAGTTTCCATTCCAGGGCGGGCGCAGAGCTTCCCTGCTTCTCATTGCCTTCATCATCGGTCTGGGTATCGGCCTCCTGCACGGCAGCGATCAAATCCTGAATACTCCACCGAAACTCTCCCTTGCGGTGACGCTGCAAAATCCGGAACGCTTTGTTCAGCATGGCTTGCTGACGCTCACTCATCCCCGGCAGCAGCGTCATCAAATCGTAATAATCCAGTGACGACAGCCGAATCCGAATATCATCGGGCGTCATCACCACGACCTTCGGCTGATAGCCGTCATCGCCCATAAACGCTGGATTGGTCTGCATTTCTCCAAGGGTCGAATACTCTCCATGGGGATCAAAAATTAAGACCGCCGCCCGGTTGTTCGGAGCCATCAGTTCTTCGATCAAAACCCCGGCAGTATAGGATTTTCCGGATCCGGTCCCGGCCAAAATTGCCATGTGGGTGCTGACCAGCTCTTTGACGTCAATAGCAACGGGGACGGCATTCGCATCCCGAAGCAAAATCGACCCTATGTGCGCGGCTCCTACTTCGCCCACTTGCTTTTTGTTCAGAATCCCTCGCAGCATCTCATCGCTTGCTAGCACCACTTTCGTACCAGGATTGGGGCTACGTCTAGGATTCATGAAGCCTAGATTTTTTTCAAAGTGACCGATAACATCCACAGCAACTTCATAAAGCTCAGGATTCTGATCCGTAAAGCCCACTAGGGCCGCGATCGTTTGAGGGCTGACTTCAGTATCGGCAAAAATGCGATCGGGGAGATGCTCGATTAGCTTCCGTTCAGAAATTTTTCCTAGGATCTTCAGGAACGAAGCGGCTTTTGAGACTTGACGATTTCTAGCTTCAGCCTCTGCATTCTCATCCTTCGGCACTTCGTAATAAACGTATTCACCAATCTTGACATTCCGCGTGTCTGAAGTGATGAAGACATATTGATTAGCCGTTTCACCTGGACCCTTAACCGTTCCAACAACGCGCAATGAAGCAGAGGATGACGCCACGGAAACGACCTTTAAGTAGAGGAGGGTGAAGAGAAATTTAATCTTCGTTCAAGTGTACTATAGTGTGCCAGCGATCGGGCCTTAGACGTCGTAGTACGATGGTAGGGAAAATACGGATACACTCTGGGGAAACACAAGGTAACCTAGTAACACTAGTAATGCTATTTTATTAGACTCTTATAAGACCTTTATTGGTGTAAAGATTAGGATGCAAGCAAACGTCTCGGAAGCTATGTTAGTACCGAAGCCACCCGCTTCTAAGCTCCAACCCTCCGTCCTCCGATCGGACCAGGGAGGGTTTCCACTGGACGAGCAGCTCGGTGAACAGGTCTCGCTTCACGAAGACAATGCTCAATATTGGAAGCAGCAGTATCAAAAACAACTGGCTTATCAATCGTTTACGCGCAAACTGACCGACGAAATCCGCAAGTCTTCAGCCTTACCTGTCATTTATGAAACAACGCTTCAGGGTCTCAATCAGCTCTTTGGGACGGATCAAAGTGCTGTGTTGCGACTGAAGTTTTGGGATGTGCGACAGATGCTTCGAGTCGCCGCTCGCCTTCCGAAAACTCGTGTACTCATTGAAGCGGTCAGCACCGCCTATGATCAATCTTCGTCGATCGCTCTGCCGATGACCGCCGCTCCAAGCCGACTAGCCCCTGATGAGGTTCAAGATCTCTCACCCACTTCTATCCAATCCTCCTACTGGGTCAGCGAATGTGGGATTACGCAGTCGGCGATGAAGGCGTTCCCAGACGTGTTGCATCTCACCAGTGACGCAGACTTTCAAGCTAGCATTGGCGAAGTATCTCAACTCTTGGGGACAGTAGAATTGCCTTCAATTTTAATGCTCCCACTGGAAAATAAAGGAAAACCCTTGGGCTTTCTGGTGCTCCAGTGCCGCCAGTCGCGCCATTGGTCAGCTCAAGACCTAGATTTTGCGAAGCTTGTAGCGGGTCAAGTCAGTTCCGCCATCATTCAGACTGAGACGCTGCGACAGGTCGAGTCTATTGTGGAGGATCGTACCGCTCAGCTTCGACATAGCGTCGATCTTCAAGCCAAACTCTACGAGCTGAACCGCAAGCAAATTGAGCGCTTGCGGGAAATGAATAAACGGATGGACGAGTTTTTGAGTACCCTGAGTCATGAATTGCGAACCCCGCTAACCAGTATGATGTTGGCGATTCGGATGCTGAGAGAAGCCACCCTGACGCCCGATCGTCGATCGCAATATCTGAATATTTTGGAGCAGCAGTGTGCTCAAGAAACGCGATTGATTAACGATTTGCTAGCCCTGCAAGAGCTAGAGACCAAGCAAGTGGTTATGCAACTTCAGGTTATTGACTTACCAAGTTTTATGCGGGATCTCGAATCTGGGTTTGCCCAGCAATGGGCACCCAAGGGCTTAACCCTAGAAATGGATCTTCCCGGCAAGCTTGCCATATCCACCGATGTTTCCAGTCTTAACCGGGTCTTAGTGGAAGTGCTGACGAATGCTGGAAAGTATTCCGACCCCAGTACTCGGGTCAGTCTTCGGGTCACGCAGTCGATTGCCCGTCAAATCTCGATCGTTATTACCAACCTTGGCGGTGGGATTCCGGCGGAAGAGATGCCCTATATCTTCGAGAAATTCAGACGATGCCAGGGCATGACGGATAATGCCATTCCAGGGACGGGCTTAGGGCTTGCGCTCGTGAAGAGCTTAGTGCAACATTTGGGCGGAACGATTTCTGCCACAAGCCAACCGATCGAAGAAGGCACGACCTACGTGACCACGCTCACCATTCTTTTACCCAAAGTACCTGAATCTGCAAAAGGCTAGTCTGTATATTTGCCTAAGTCTTCTGATTTCAGGGGGGCATACTGGGTATACTAGGTCTGAATTATGTTAACTACTGCGTCCTCGCCTCCTCTGCTTCGCTGGCAACGTCCAGATTATTCGCCCATTTCTCGACAAATGGACGTATCCCTTTCGGCTGCAAAGCTAAGTTGGTATCTTTGGCTTGATAGTCAGGGGATTAATCGATCGCCTGCTGCCCGGAATCAACGCGGTGAGTGGCTCGTCCAGACGCTCTTAGACCTTGGCCCCACGTTTATCAAAATTGGGCAAGCGCTATCGACCCGCGCTGACTTGCTGCCGCTGGAATACGTTAAGGCCCTGACTAAGCTTCAAGACCAGGTGCCTGAATTTCCAGTGGAACAGGTGATTGCGATTATTGAGGCAGAGTTTGATGCGCCACTGTCGTCTATCTATAAAGAGTTTGAACTTCGACCGATTGCGGCAGCCAGCCTAGGACAAGTCCATCGGGCCAAGCTCCATACGGGAGAAGTCGTCGCTGTCAAAATCCAGCGGCCAGGACTCGATCGCTTATTTGATCTTGATTTTAAAGTGCTCAAGCAGTTGATTAGCTTGCTCAAACGATCGCTGCCGAACTCGCACTATGTAGATTTTGATGCGCTCTACGAGGAATTTACAGACATTCTCTACAAAGAGATTGACTACGTCAAAGAAGGTCTCAACGCCGATCGTTTTAGGCGGAATTTTCTCGATCACCCCTTCATCGTGGTCCCCAAAATCTATCCGAGCTATACGACCACCCGCGTCCTCACCATGGAGTATGCGCCCGGAATCAAGGTCAACGATCGCGCGGCATTAGAAAGGGCTGGCATCGATCCTAAAGCGATTAATCACATTGGCATCTGTTCCTACATGAAACAGTTGCTTCAAGATGGCTTTTTCCAGGCCGATCCACATCCCGGCAATATGGCAGTTCGGGATGACGGCAAGCTAATTTTTTATGATTTTGGCATGATGGCTGAGGTTCAGTCGATCAATCAAAGCCAAATGGTCCAGACTTTTTTTGCGGTGTTGAGAAAAGATACGGATCAGGTGGTTCAGACATTGACTGATATGGGCCTCGTAGAACCGATGTCTGACATGACCCCTGTGCGCCGGATTATCAAGCTTTTATTGGAACGATTTACGGAGCGTCCTGTTGAAATTCAGGCATTCAAAAGTTTACGTAATGAGATGTACAGTTTGTTTGAGCAGCAGCCCTTCCGGTTGCCTGCCCGGATGACCTTCATTATCAAAGCGCTCACGACTCTAGATGGTGTCGCTCGGGACTTGGATCCACAATATAATCTGCTGGTTGCCGCGAAGCCCTTTGTGAAAGAACTGGCGACCATTTCGGCCCAAGAGAAAGGTCGCGGCGTGGGTGAAATTGTCAAACAAGCCCAAGGCTATCTGTCCTACCAAATTTCCAAACCCAGCGGCACTGAAGTTGCGATCGCCCGTCTAGATGAAAAGCTATCTCAAGGTGATATCGAAGTTCGAGTCCGATCGGTGGAAAGCGATCGGGCGCTGAAGTTGCTCAACTTGACCCTAAAGGCATTGCTCTACGCCTGTATTACTGGATTCAGTGCGCTAATTGGAGCTGTTCTGCTTGTTGGAGGTTTTAAAGGTGCGGCGATCGCTGCATTTGTGATTGCAGGCTCGTCGGGTGTGATCTTGGTGAAGAAGCTCGCCCAGTTGGCAGTTCGATCGAAGCTCGATCAGTTGGCAGGCAACTAACCCTCCCCAAAATCCATGAACCTACAACTGCGATCGGACATCCTCATCTGGCTTCAGTCCAATGTTCCTGAATCTCGAATTCGTCACATCTTAAGAGTGGAAGCGATGTCGGCTGACTTGGCACGCCATCACAATGTCGATCCGGACAAAGCCGCTCAAGCCGGACTCATGCATGATTTAGCTAAGTTTTTTAAGCCCGATCGCCTGCTTGCAATGGCTGAACATGATGGACTGGTTTTAGAGGCCATTGATCGGGCTGCGCCTCATTTGCTCCATGCGGATGTCGGTGCGATAGTGGCGCGGGATGAGTTTGGCATCACGGATGACAGCATTTTAAATGCGATCGCGAATCATACCCTTGGAAAACCAGGAATGGATCCATTGTCCTGTATTCTGTTTCTCGCAGACAGCCTAGAACCGGGACGGGGGAAAACGGATGAACTTGAAACACTGCGCGCACTGAGTTTTAGCAATCTTAAAGCAGCAGTTTGGAGAACAGCAGACTATGGCTTGCAGTATTTGCTAAGATCGAATCAGCTTATTCACCCCCGAACGGTGATCACCCGAAACTGGTTTTTACAAGAGGTAAGTTCCCACACATGACAGAAAGCATTTCGACCCCGGTTGCTGAAGACGCAGACCTGATGGCTGAATACATGACCAACCCAAGTCATGAACCCTTCGAGCCATCGCTTCCTCCGATCGATGAAAACGATCCCGTCTATAAGCTAGTGATGATGGCTGCCGATGCTGCTGATGATCGCAAAGCCGGAGACATCATGATTATCCGCGTTGGAGAAGTCTCTTCGATCGCCGAGTACTTTGTCATCGCCACGGGCTACTCCAAGGTGCAAGTGCGCGCGATTGCGAATGCCGTTGATGAGAAAGTCAAAGAAGAACTCGATCGTGAACCGCTGCGAAGTGCAGGTTTGTCCGAAGGCTTGTGGGCGTGCTTGGACTACGGCGATATTGTTGTTCATATCCAAATGCCGGACCAGCGCGATTTCTATGGATTAGAAGCCTTCTGGGGACACGCCCCTCGGATTCCATTCATCGCAAAACCGGATTAATTAAGGATGAATCTGTCTCAGGTTTGGGACACGCTGCCCCAAGCCTAGCCCTCCTTACGCAAAAATTCGATCGGCAACCCATCCGGGTCCGCCACAAAGGCCACTTCAAACACCCGATCGCCAATCTGCTGCTGCTGCGGCGTAAGCAAAACCACAAGAGGCTGATCGATCGCATCCAGCTTAGTTTTCAACCCCAGCATCCAGTCTGGCAGACTCTTCGCCAA
>JAYVVL010000440.1:0-2741 GCA_043787035.1 Synechococcales cyanobacterium | reverse complement strand
AGGAATGTTCAAACGGTTTTATGGGGACGAATGGACGGAGGAATATATTCATGGGTTTTTGTTTGATTTGGAGCGATCGATGGGGCATTAGATTCTTTAGTGAAGAAGCCCCCCTAGCCCCGAATTCTGGGGGGAAATGAGTTTCTGAAGCCCCCAGAGTTTGGGGTTGGGGCTTTCTAAAATCCTAAATTTTGACCAGTTTTTCTAACTTTGCAACTTGTTCAAACGTAACCCGGATTTTACAATCTTGGCAGACGTCTTCGATGTGTTCTAGACAGGGTTCTTCGTAACCAAAGAGGTGTAGTCGTTTTTGATGGTTGGGATATTTTCGGCTTTTGGCAATGAGATGCCCGATCGCGTCTTTCCAATGACTGACGATTTTGACTTCGATCAGTTCGGTGGCCGTTAAAAGATCGATGAGACCCCAGCGAGTGTAAGCTTCGACTTTTCCGCCGAGCTGGGCATGAAGCCGATCGCGCACAATTTTTTCAGGCTGATTTTTGCGCTGGATTTTGCACCAGGCGGGGAGGAGTCCGAGTTCGTCGAGTTTAGTAACGGCAGTAGTGTAAGTCGATCGAGAGATTTCAGCCTTGGCCATGATTTCGTCGGCGGTTAGGGTTAGGCGCGATCGAATGGCCTTTTGGAGAATGAGATAAACGCGGTAGGAGGTGCCATCTAGTTTTTTGTTGAGAAGAAGGTCGATCGTTTTAAAGTCGGTGACGATGCCGTTCTTTGGGATAGCGTTACCGTGCCATTCGGTGATCTCTTGAATCCAGGTGGTTATTCCTGCTGTCGCAAACTTCCGATAGGCAAAAAGTGCCTCTTGCGTTTTGTATTTGGACTCAAAAGCATAATGCTCAATGACCTTTGAACAGGCTTCAGCACGTACAAGATTAATGTCTGTATTTTGACATCTAAAACTTGTAAGATCCTTGTTTGGTAGCAAGCGAATACCCCTGTTACGCTGAGGTTCTAGCGATTTTTAATGCTCCCAGGTAGCGGGTAAACTACGGAGTACTTTATCTACTGATCTCCGCGTTACTCCACATAGACGAGCTAATCCTGATTCCGACATTCCCGACTCGCCCGTTTCGTCGATCGTGAAAAATTCAACACCGTCGCGTTCCACTCGTGTGATATTCATTTCTAGCCTTTGCCTTTAGTGATATTAAGGTCGGAGGTCAGCCGATCGGTCCTGTTTACAGCAAGACCGATCGGTGATTTGTAGTTATTAGACGCGAAATCGGGAAAATTTGCATCCGTGGGAAGGAGTGCGATTGAACCCCATCAAAATCCGACATAGGATGCGTTAAGCGAAGCAATACATCCATTTTCACCCCCGCAACAACCCATCATTCCAAACCCCGAAAACCAACAACAACACCGATCGGAGTGACAGAAATCCTGAATCCCTCCCTTAAAAGATCGATCAAACATTCTCCAAACTTGAGAGATTTAGCACAGTGAGATAATCAATAAACTCAATAATATAGATGTGAATTCCTAACAAAATCAATACCTAACTTTGTTTAAAAATAGATCACTTTTACTACTGTTGTTATCTTTTAGATTATTTATGGTACTGGCATTAAACAATGCTCAACAAGTTATACATGAACTACGGATCCTCTTAGATCACATGATCTAGTCTAGAGAACCGAAGTCACCACTTATTTTAGAAGACAAAATGCAAGTCGATCGAATGCCACTGCAATCATGGTTAAATGACGATCGTATTTTCAGAGAGAACAAAGATAGAACTCAGGCACGATCGGATGATCCTTTGGATCCGATAACCTGGATGGATGGAAAGAAGCCTAAATGCTGAGAAACCCTCACTGTTAGTCGCAGTCAGGGCTTCAACAAAGTATTGATTTCATAAACCACTACCACTACTTTTCTTGCCAAAACCTTCTAACAAAAGAGTCAAGAAAAAGTAGTCATCCATCTAGAAAAGTCGGAATCGCCCTAAAGCAATCGTCATCTTCGTTGTTAACAGGCCGCTAAAGCATGTTCGAGAGACTCGTTGTTAAGCAAGTTCTCATTAGTCTCATTAGACTGTTCATGTATTTTAGGCAAACTTCGACTCAGCTTGCAACCCAGTTGTCAAGATTCAGTCAAGAAAACTGAAAAATTCCTCTCTGAGAACAGCCAAAACCCATTCAAAACGGCCTGTTTCTCATGACTTTCACAATTTCCCAACCCGCTCAAACCCAATCTCAGCAAGCCTTCTCGCCGATCGAGGAAAACTTTAGAGGAAAAATCATAAAATCAGCCCACTGGCAGGACTGGAGATCGAGCCAAGTGGATCCGGATATTATTCGGGCAAACGTTGTCAGCCTCGATGGAAACACGCCCTATTCCTACCTGCTTTACGCGCCCAGCCTCGATCGCAACCAATCAGGCCGACTCTCAGCAGGTCTCCTTCGACGCTATTCGCACCTAAATGAGGGCGGCTGGTGGTGTAATGGCGCGGATCCACTTAACAACTGGAACCCGATGACCTGGGGCTGTTTTAAACCCGATCGGCCCTATGTGGATCCGAAAAAACAGAAACCGATCAAATACGAGCATCCAAAAGGCGCACTCCGAGGAACCTTTTTTCTAAATCTCCCCTGGCGCTTAGGAAAACAAGTCGCAGCCAATGTCCCAGGCTGGACCTTAGACACATTTGAAGACTATTGTCCCAAACCGACGCGGATCCAAACTGCAACAACCTGGGAAGACGAATTCCATCTCCC
>JAYVVL010000439.1:0-2743 GCA_043787035.1 Synechococcales cyanobacterium | reverse complement strand
AGTCGGGGTCTAATTGGTAAACCCGTAACTTCTCCCCTTCGTGTCCTGCGACGTTGTTAGACCAATACACCTGCTTGACCTTGACTCCGATCAGTCTGTCTAGGAGTTCGTGGACAATTTGTGTGTCCGATACCTTGTCGCTGACCGTGTAATTTAGTAATTCTTTAATCTGCTTTTTAGCCGATCGTGCCCGACTTGCAAACTGTTGGGTGTCGTATTTCGTCCAGCGTTTCTCTGGATCCAGAAATTCGATTAACCCAAGCTTTCGCATTGCGGTTATGCGCACCGTTTCTATTCCAAAGGTCCAAGGGCAAAGTCCCTGCCCCCAGGTCACTTGTTGTTCAAGATTTCGGAGGTCGCGATTTTCGGCTAGAGACTCAATGACGAGAGCTTCAAATGCCATGAACTCTCGGCGCGTTTTTCCTTGCCGATCGCGCAAAATGACCTCAGAGGTAATGTCTTGATCGGTGAGCTTGTAGAACTCTGCGATCGCGGTCTTTTCTAGGTTTAGCTGATCGCCAGGTGAAAGGGATTCCTGACTTTCTAGAAACCGTCGTTCACCCGCTGTAAGCACTCTGGCTGATACGATCGCAAGGGCTTCAGCCGCTTTAATATCCTGTCGTAGAACTTTGAGCGTTTCTTTCAGAATGGGATCCGTATCGAGATCCCAGACGTCAACGTAGTTACCCTCATGCCGTAGTCTGGTTCGGAGTGCCACCCGTAAATTCAGCATCGAAAAGTTGGTCTTTGCGGTAATTTCTGACCAGAGATGAAGATGAGGATCTGCTTGCCAATCATATTGGTCTAAGGCAAACTGAACATCCTCTCGTAACTGGCATCGCAGTAAAGTAGTGCTAATGTCAGTGCGCGTTTTTAAGGCCATCTTTAACTGCAACGAGTTGGTGGATGACGATACGGGAGAAAGATTAATACCCGATTCAGCACACCACACTACACGCGGAATAGCCTGCCTCACGCGGCTTAATCCCTGCGACATATCAGCATCGGTTGAGGATGCGCCATAGAACAATCCAAATACTTGATCGAAGTAGTCCGATTCAATACTGGCTCCAGTGGACAGGCTAGGTGTGGCAATGATGACTTGATAGTCTGTACTCTCCAGAAATTGGTCTGGATTAGTAATAAAGGATTGTTCCTCTTCACCTCCACTGGTCTCTGAGTTGATCAGTAAAAATGAGATATTGAGTTGAGTGAGTAATCTTGCAAGTCGTTTGCTAGCTGCTTTGGAATCAGTGGTGACGAACAGCCGTTCTTTTCTCTGAACCGCAGCAACCAATTTTGCGATCGCGGGTGTGTCGTTTGGAGCCTGAACAAAACCAGTTCGATATCCATCTCGCTTTAAGTCATTACGAATCAAATAAACAGGCTGTCGATCGCCTCTGAGTTCGACTAAGTAATGCAAGGTGGCATCATCCAAGTCAGCATCTGCGACGATCACTCTCGACGCGGATTGGATGAGTTGTCGAAGCCTTGTCAGCAGCGCGGGAAGTTTGCCATCCTTACGGCAAGTGGAGCTAGTCAAGAGATGACGTAACACCTGGACGACTTCATCAATCACTAAGACACAACCGCTAAAGCGATCCGGATCGATTGCTAATAGTGAATCAACGCAAAACCCGACTTTCAGCGCGTAGGCATCTCCGGTGATGAACTGCCCCTGAACCTTATCGAGGTCTCCTCGCCAGTGAATCCCGACCCGAGAACATAGGTTTCGACCCAAACAAACGCGGTGGGTTGCGAGTGCCACGATATCATCAGGGCGCAACATTCCACCAATACACTTGGTTTTCCCTGTGCCTTTCGGCGACGCGATACCAATGAGTCCAGTGGAGGGTAGCTCCTCAAATTGCACGGTACTGAGATCTTGGACCTCTACTACTTTTGATGGTCGCAAGGTCAGTTGCTTAGATAGATGCACCAAAATTCGCCATTCATCCACCGTTGGCGCATTCACGAGTGCCTGATCAAATGCAGCAGCGCCGTTCTGAACAATCAGATCGTCCACGCCTTTCCCGATTGCTCCGTTCCATTGAACGATGTGAACCGTCCCTCCGGAGTGAATCAGTACCTTACTAAAGCGGGCTAATGCCAGGTTGACTTTCTGTCGAGTCTCGAATGCGGCATCTTGGTCAAAGGCCAGAAAGATCGCTCGTTCTTCTCGTGCAAAGGGAACTAAATCCGGAATGAGATAAGCCTCACAGGGATTATTTAAAGCATCCTTACTGCGATATCCTCCATTGACCCCATAGAGAGCGATCGCAACATAACCCTGACTCAGTAGCGCTAATGCTTTCTTAGCTCCTTCTGTAATTACTAGCGGAATATTAGAAGTCTTGACCCACTCCCAAAAACATCCCTCATTCGGAATGGTCATGCCATGGCGCTGCGCAATTCGCTGTCGTATTTCTAGTGGAACAGGGGAAAAGTAAGCGCGTGCCCCAGACCCAACGGGTGTTTCGTATTTCCGAGGTTTTTGTTTGTCCTTATCCCAGATCGGATCCTGAAGTTTTGCTTGCCAGCACGATCGGTCTTCATTTAAAAAGAGTGCTGCTGATTGATTGTGTCGTGCTTGCTGACCAAATCGAGTTATGTACCAATTGAGAGCTTCATGGATGGGATAAGTCGCTTCTCTATCGGATCCAATTTCAAGATCGGTAACGACTTCGATAGCCGCTTGAAAGAGACGAGGGTTAATCGCAGATCCCTGAATGCATTCATAGGC
>JAYVVL010000438.1:0-20198 GCA_043787035.1 Synechococcales cyanobacterium | reverse complement strand
ACCGCAAAAGACCCACATCGTAGCGAAAAGCCCCCTCGTCTGTGTAGATATTGGACAGGGCCGTCCAAGCCGCACAGGTTGCCCCACAGCTCGGAATCGTGACGATCGACGCGCCTTGTTTGAATGCCAGCAGTTTGGCCGCATCCAGGGACTTTCCCCCGCCTGTCGCAATCACAAAATCGGCAGAATGACTGTCATACGCCTGCTGTAAAACCTCTAGCGTCAATTCACTACAGTCTGGGCGGTAGCTGACGCTTTGGCTTTGGAGTCCAGTGGCTTCAAACCCGGACTGAAGTCGGCTCATAAGGGGTATCAGACTCGCCTCACCGCCGACGATCAAAGGCCGACGACCGAACGATGCAATGGTCTCTCCCATCTGAGCCAAAACGCCCACCCCTCGCACCAGCCGCGCCGGGGCGATCGCCGACACTAAGTAATTGGTCTCAATCGTCATAGCGCTGTCCCTATCCGTGAATCTTGTCTAACGTCTCAGTATCCACGTCCACCTGAATCCCACTGACCCCATCGCGCTTCGAGTCCAACGATCGGATCGCCGCACCCAGATACAACGGCTGACTCACCCCCTCAGATGAGTGCAACAACACCCGCGCCCGAACCGTCAAGGTTCCATCGGGAGACGTGCGACCTGAAGCTGACAGATCCGTCACTGCCTGCCGAAGCGTCGCCTCTAGCTGTAGGGCCGTAATCTCTGGGCTAACGGCGATGACGACTTGGTTGGAGGCGCGATCGAATACCCGCACAAACTTCTGCGCATCGGGAATCGACGGACGCTGGTACAACGACAACCCCAACGCAAAGACCCCTACTGTCAACACCCCCATAAACCCCGTCACCCCCACCATCCGAAATCGGAATCCCCGACTTGTCACAAAAGCAATGCCCGTAATCGACCCAAGTACGATCGTTAGAATCGCCATCCATTGGGAAATCGAAATAAGTTGTTCTGTACTAAACATGAGTAAAAACTTTCAACCTGTACAAGTGCTGTCTGTACAAAGTATCTTACATTCACCGCCGACATCCGCTGACTCGCCCAGCCCAATAAAAGAAATAGCCTGATCCACAAAAGCCCCCAGGATCAGGCAATGTACCTGCAAGGACGCTGAATCATTGAAGCATTGCCAAACGAACTAATAAGTCACCCTAGTTCAATCCAACGCTTCGCTGCGCGTTCCTCAGATTCATCTCCTATTCTCTACGACAGCCTCAACAACACCCTCACTAAAAGCACGTGCATTTTAAGCAGATTTGTTACAAACGTAAACTTAAGAATCCGTACATCCACGCTCACTGCCTCTAAGTCCAGCCCCATCATGTTGCCATAACTCACCCCAATCCGCGCGACTCGTCCTTTCCATAAGCTTGCCATGCCAAATCTACTAGTCCCTGCATCAGCGCCGCCGCCACGATCGCACTTCCCTTGCGTCCGTCCGTCCGAATATGCGGAATTAGTGAGTCCTGAAGTCGTTGTTTGGCCACATCCGCATCCACAAACCCCGCTGGAGTCCCAATCACCAGCGCCGGACGAATTTCTTCAGCCTCAATCAGTTCCGCCAGGGTGAAGAGCGCCGTCTGCGAAGACCCAATCACAAAAATACCCTCCGGATACCGACGAGCTAGAGTCGCCATGCCCCATGCTGTTGCCGTTTTTTCCTTTTGGGGGCGGGTAAGGGCTTCCATGCCACAGTAAATCGGGTTAGCAAAGGTCTGCTGGATTTGATGTGAGATGCCAACTTGGACCATCGGGACATCCACAATAATGGTGGTCCGAGCCGCTAAAGCCGCCGCTCCAGACTGAAGCGCCGTCTCAGACATCCGAATGAGCGACTTATATTCAAAGTCCGCTGTCGCGTAGATGACCCGTCGCACTAGCTCATACTCGGCGGGAGTGAAGCTGTGATGGCCCACTTCTCGATCGATAATCGCTAAACTCTGTGCATCTGAGATGTGCCACTCCATGTCCGAGATTCCCGTTTTATGTGAAAGACTGTTGAATTGATAGACTGTTGAACTGAGGGCTTTAAGGTTTCCTATAGGCTATATGAAATGAGTGATGGGTTGCCTAAGCATCCCAAATATAGACGAATTATCCGCTTCCCCTGCACTTTCCTTTCGCCACTGTATTCGCCACTATAACGAATGAGCAACCTATGAGCTATCAATTACTCTCTATTGAAAAACTAGCGATCGATCCGACTGTTCCCTTTCCAGCCTATTTTGTCCGCAGCACCGCGCCTATTAACATTGAAGACCGAATTGCAGAAGGCAGTGCCGATGGAGAACGCTCTATGGCCGCCCTCGCCGAACTCACCGCCCACCTCAAGCGTCACCTGGGAGAGGCAGAAGTGCTGATCATGGTGCATGGCTACAATACCGGATCTGACAATGTTCGCAGGTGGTACCGAAATGCGGCCCAGGAAATTGCCAAACGCTACCCACAGGTGCCGAAGGGGCTAGTGGTGATTGGGTACCGCTGGTCCTCAGAGCAAATGAATGGGGATGAGTCGGGAAATGTCAAAGACAAAGGGACCTCGGCGCTGGAGTCGCTGCCTAAGGTCATGAATTGGGTCTATGGGATGTCTCGGGTAGGGGCGATCGTTGGGGTCATTGGGAGCTTTGTAGGCTATCTGTTGCTGGTCCTCAAGGGAGTGAATTGGATCTTGCTCCTAGCGGCATTTTCGGGGCTGTTTACGGTGTCAGTGGTAGTGTTTACGCCGCTGTTGACGCTATTTGCGCTGCGGGTGTCAAACTATTTTCGGGATACCTACCGAGCCAATCAGTACGGGGTGTCGGACTTGGTGGAATTCATTCGGCAGTTGGATGACGGACTGGTCGATGAGGTGGTCAACGATGATCGCGCTGCCCGTGAACGCTACTGGGAGAACCATCGTATCCGTTTGTCCTTCATTGGCCACAGCATGGGAGCCTTCGTGGTGACGAATGCGGTGCGAGTGCTGTCCGATGTCTTCGATCGATCGTCCATTGGGTGGCTGGGCGGCGGGCCGAAGCAAAAATCTAGCGCGAAGCAACCGACTTCGGAGATTGGCAATGTCTTTTCGCTGGGGCGGCTCGTCCTCGTTGCGCCGGATATCTCTTTGGAGACCATTATTTCGGGACGTGGCAATATGCTGCGATCGTCGCTGCGACGGTTTGAGGAAGCTTATTTGTTCTGTAATGAAGGGGATATGGCGCTCAGACTCGCTTCATCGACGGCCAATTATTTCAGCTTTCCGGCCCGCACTCGCGATGGTGGCTATCGACTGGGTAATGTCACCGTGCGCGACGCGACTCAGCCTAATAAGGTTGAACGGGCTGGCATTATGAATCTGGAATCCGATGGACGGCTCGTGAGTGAAAAGGTCCGCGCATTCTTAAGTTATTTGTATATTCGTCGGACCCGATCGCTGCTCGATCGCCAGCAAGAAATCGGGTTAGAAGTCGGCACACGGTCAATAGCTGAGCTGTTCACTTACTTTGACTGCACCAACTATCAAGAATGCCTAATCAATCCCAAAACCCAAAAACGTGAACCCAAAGGCATTCTTACCCGCGCCCTGAACAAGACGAGTTTGGACATGGGCGACTACACCTGGCTTTGCAAAGACGTGATTCAGCACAAGTGCGATCCCCATGGAGGCTACATTTTCGACGATCGGGCGGATTTTACAAAATGGGCGATTTACGGGCTGGCGGGGTTGGGCTGGCGAGGGTTTGTCGAAAATTTGGAAACGGATCCTAAATTTCAAGAGGCCCTAGACCAGATGGTGAAAACCCGATCGGATCTCACGGTGGATCAACAGCGCAAGGTCGCGTGTTTGTGTGTTCTGAGTCATCAATGTGATGAAAAGGGGGTGCAAATGTTGCTGTCTCCAGAACGCTATCAGGTGGATCTAATGGGCGAAGTGATCGATCGATCGGAGTACTGATAATGTCTTGGGGCATTACGAATCTTAATGGCTCACTTTCCAGAGAATAAGCTAAACCTAAGGAAGCTCATATTTTTTGAGTAATCTCTCTTACCCTACTCTTATCTACCCAAACTCTTATGCCAGACTCCACTGCCACGATCGCCTCAACGTCAGCAATTTCCTCAACGCCTTTTGCCACGACCTCGCCTCCCGTCTACACCCTGCCAAAGGAAGTGCTGGTGGGGAAGCCTGTGATCTTGAAGGGGAGCTACGATGCCAGTCGAATGACACGTCTTACAGTGATGGCTGAAGACAAGGTAGCATTGCCTGTAACGATGAGTGCCGGAACCTGGCAGGTGGATATGCCGAAGGGTTTTTCTGGGGCGGGGGCGCGGTGGTTTCGGGTCAAGGGCTTGGATGCGGCGGGCAAGACGGTTGAGAACCGGGTTTTTTATATTACGGTGAGCCAAGATCCGCTAACGATCGGCCAGAACCTAACCTTGAAAGTGTTGCAGGATACCTACTTCAAAGTGTCGCCCCAGGATTCAGCGGTGCTGAATGATCAGCAGAAGGTGTGGGTTAAAGCGGGTTCTGTGTTTCGTCTGAATCGCTATGGCTTGATGGACGGCCATCTGAAGTTGGATTTGGCAGAGGCGATCGGCACGGTAGGAACCTTTGGTTATTTCTACGAAGGAGACGTCCAACTGAGTAAGGGCACACAGGTGTTTCGGTTTAACATCACAGATGTTGCCAACACGCCAGCAGCAGGCGCACAAATGCTCGTTACGACAACAACATTTTTAAAAACCAGTCCAGGAGATTCCTCTACCCTAAAGGTCAACCAAAAAACCCAGCTCATGCAGGGCCAGACACTTCAAATTACGGGCTATGCTTGCCTGAGCGGCCATTTTCGAGTGACATTGGCTGAACCGATCGCAGGATTTGAGGATTCTTCGGGCGGGACTTCAGGCGGGACTTCAGGATATGTGTATTGGCGACATGTGCGGCTGACTCGGGGCGGCAAAGAGATTGCCTTTGACCCAGATGCGCTGACGACCAAAATTTTGCAGGATACGGTGATCAAAAAGAAACCGATCGATTCGTCCAAACTTGCCGCGAGCGATCGCTATAGTCTCAAACAAGGCCAGGTGCTCGGCGTGTCCAGCTATGGCGTGGAAGGTGGACATCTCAAAGTATCGCTCACGGAGGAATTACCGGGCTTCGGCAATACGGGATATCTCCATCCGGCTTTTACTCAAATGCAGCGCGGCGGCAAAACCTTCAATCCAATTCCTGATCAAGTTGAACTCAATGTCCCGTATTTTTCTCAGCGAGATAATCCGCGCTTTTCCTGGTCAACCTGCAACGTCACGTCGATCGCCATGGTCTTTTACTACGATGGCATTCGATCGAAAGATGGGGCACAGCTTGAAGATGAACTGTTGCAATGGTGCTTCGATCGTCATGGTGAAGGATCGCAGACCGATCACACGGTCCTCAGCGAATTGATTCAAGCCTATGGGTATGCCCCCAGTTTTAATCCAAAGACCTCTATCCAAGAGATCCGAGAAGCCCTACTGGCCCGACGTCCAGTAGTGCTCTGTGGCTACTTCACCCACGGCGGACATATTGTAACGGTAATTGGCTACACGCCTCAGGGCTTGATCGTTAATGACCCGTGGGGCGATGGCTATTATGGCTATCAAAGTACGGAAGGACGGAAGTTGCTCTATCCCAATGCCTACATCCGCGAGATGTGCGGCGAGGAGGGCGACATTTGGGCGCACTTTTTTCGTAAGGCGTAAGACCCCCAGCGTTGGGAGTTGGGGGTCAAATAACCTTAAAACATTCCAGGCTGGTGACGAATCAAGTTTAAGAACTCCTCACGAGTCCGCAAATCTTCCTGGAAACAGCCCACCATGGAACTCGTCACCGTCCAAGCACCGGGCTTCTGCACTCCGCGCATGGCCATGCACATGTGCGATGCCTCCATCACGACCGCCACCCCCCGAGGTTGCAGGGCTTCCTGCAAGGCCAAAGCAACTTGACGGGTTAGGCGTTCTTGGACCTGTAACCGACGGGCATACATATCTACAATTCGCGCCAATTTACTCAGGCCCACGACCTTCTGATTGGGGATGTAAGCGACGTGGGCGCGTCCCATAAAGGGCAGCATGTGGTGCTCACAGAGGCTAAAGAAATTAATATCGCGCACGAGGACCATTTCGTTGTGCCCTTCGTCAAAAATCGCGCCGTTCAACAACGTCTCAAGCGATTGGCCGTAGCCTCCAGTGAGATACTGCATCGACTTTGCTACCCGTTTCGGGGTCTTTAATAAGCCTTCGCGTTCTGGATCTTCGCCCACACCGATAATCATTTCCCGTACGGCTGCTTCCATCGTCACCATGTAGTCCGCTGTAACTTCGGTACTTTCATTGGCGCGAATCGCATTCCGAGCCAGTTCGGTTTCTAAAGAGGAATCGAGAATCGAATCATTCATTAAAGTCATGGTGAGTTACGTGTAAAGAGAGAAAGAAAAGAAATTGAGAAGGGCGAGACAGGATTAGACGAAATCAGTTAGAAAGTCCCTGCATTGGGCATTAGGATAATCTCCTGAACGACTGCCCCGTAGGGCATCTGAACAGCATAGAGAATCGACTGCGCAACCACATCCGGCGTCAACATAGCGCTTCGATCGAAGTCTGCATCTACGGTATCGGTATCCCAAAGTTCGGTATTGACCGATCCAGGTGATAGTGCAATGACGCGAATCCCATGGACGCGTTCTTCCGCTGCTAAGGTTTGGGTCAAGGCTAAAAGACCAAACTTACTTACACAATACGCACCCCAATTTGGGAACGCTTGATGAGCTGCAACAGACGCCACATTGACAATGGTACTTTGAGGCTGCGATCGCAAGATCGGTAATACGCCCTGCACCACTTGAAACACACTCGTGAGATTTAGATCAATCACCCGTTGCCAATGGTCAAGAGGCGTGTCCATTAACGTCCCGGTGTAGCCCATCCCTGCATTGTTAATCACAATGTCGAGATGCGGAACCGATCGGGCAATGGTCTCAATATGAGTCCGGACCTCAGACAGATTCAACAAATCCAAGCTGAAGGGCTGCACCTCCACCCCGTGCGATCGCGCCATATTTGCCACTAGTGCCAGTCTTGCCTCATCGCGTCCCACCAATAAAAGATGGATTCCCGCTTTGGCAAATGCGATCGCCGTTGCCCGACCAATTCCACTACTCGCTCCGGTAATGAGAGCGTATTGTTTTTGAGCCAAAATTTGTTCTCGCAGTGTGGTTCTCGCAAATTTATTTTCACAACCAACCGAAAAACGGTCTAGCTTTCAAATTTCGATCGCTGCGTCACTTCCATTCAGGGTGCTAGTCTAAATCTAAGCAGAGGGCGATAGATGAGAAGATCATGAACTGTTGTTAAGCGTGATTATTGTAGCATTATGGCTCTACTCCAATTGGATCACTTCCGCAAATTTTCCAATATTGCGGAACTTCTGGTATCGCAAGTCACGGCGTTGTTGACTAGAGAGCCGATCTAGATTCTTCAAGTTTTTTAAAATGGCGGCCTTTACTAGTTCTGTAGCCTGAACGGGGTCTGCATGGGCGGCCCCCGTGGGTTCGCGTACCACCTCGTCAATGATGCCAAGGGCCACTAGATCTTCTGAGGTAATTTTTAGGGCTTCGGCGGCTTTGGAGGCTTTGGCCGCATCTCGCCATAGAATTGCCGCGCAGGCTTCAGGGGGCGCGACGCTGTAGACCGAATGTTCCATCATCATTAAGTGATCGCCAACGCCAATACCGAGCGCTCCTCCGGATCCGCCTTCGCCCACCACGGTACAGATAATCGGCACCTCAAACTTAAACATTTCCCGAAGGTTGTAGGCGATCGCTTCGCCTTGGCCGTACTCTTCAGCTTCAATGCCTGCCCACGCGGCAGGGGTATCAATAAAGGTGAGAATCGGCATCCTAAATCGATCGGCATGTTCCATTAGTCGAATAGCCTTGCGGTAGCCGCTAGGGGAAGCTTGGCCAAAGTTGCGCTGAATATTATCTTTAGTGTTACGGCCTTTTTGCTGGCCGATCATCACGACCGAGCGCCCGTCAATTCGTCCGACGCCGCCCACCATCGCTAAGTCATCGAATCCCGCACGATCGCCGTGAAGTTCGAGCCAGTCGTCACTGATGGCTTGGATGTAGTCTAAGGTAGTAGGCCGCCGGGGGTGACGGGCCACTTGGAGTCGTTGTTGGGGAGTGAGGCTACTAAAGATTTCTTTGCGCAGTTGGGTGGCGCGATCTTCGAGTTGGGCAATTTTTTCGGTGACATCGACTTCGGTTTCGTTGGCGAGGTCTCGAATCTGTTTGATTTGCTCTTCGAGTTCAGCGAGGGGCTTTTCAAAGTCGAGGAGGATGGGTTTGCGATCGGTCGTGGCCATAGCGACGAAGGGAGGAGACTAAAAGCAGCAGACGGCAAACGCCGACCCTACCAATTACCATTAGTAAGCATAAGGCTTTATGGGATGACTCCTCATGTTAGAACCGCTAGTTCAACGTCTATCGCCCCAAGAATACCTGGATTTGGAAGCGCGAAGTGATCTTAAGCATGAGTATATAGATGGCGAAGTCTATGCCATGGCAGGTTCGAGCGACGATCATGCCGCGATCGTTGGCAATGCGCTGATTGCCATTGGTCCGCATTTACGGAGGAGCGGTTACCGCCTCTATCCACAGGATGTAAAAGCTCAAATTACGCGACGGAGCCGATATTATTACCCTGACCTGATGGTGACGTGCGACGATCGTGACCAGAATGATCGGTACGTGAAGCGTCATTACAAGATGATTATTGAAGTGTTATCAGACTCGACAGAACGATTTGATCGAGGATTAAAGTTTGAAGATTACCGACGATCGGCGTCACTCGAAGAGTATGTGTTGATTTCGCAAAACCGGATGAATGTGGAAGTGTATCGCCGAAATGCAGCGGGACGATGGGAACTTCAGGCGTATCACGAGGGCGATCGAGTAGAACTGGTCAGCGTCGGGCTGGAGTTTGCGATCGCAGATCTCTACGAAGATGTGATTTTGCCGCCTGAAGAACTAGACATTGAGGATCAGTCTGAATTGACCAGTGAAGAAGCGACGTCTGGGCACTCTGGGAGCCAATCCAGTACCTGATAAAATAGCTCCTCATGACCATCTTCGTTCTCTAATGTTCAACTACCATCATGGTCCAAGCTCCCCTTCAAACCTTGACCCTCGCGTCGTTTCTCGCCTTGCCCGAAACCAAGCCCGCTTGCGAATTTATCCATGGATTACGAGTTCAGAAACCAATGCCACAAGGTGAACACAGCACCTTGCAACGAGAATTAGTGATCTCTCTGACGCTTTTATTTAGGAGATCCCGCTCTGCCATGGCCTACCCAGAGCTTCGATGTAGTTTTGGCGATCGATCGATTGTTCCGGATATTGCAGTGTTTTTGGCAAACCGGGTTTCTCGCACCGCCGATGGACGGGTCGAAAACACCTTCTCGATCGCGCCTGATTGGACGATTGAAATCCTCTCTCCGGGTCAGAGCACCACAAAAGTTGTCAAAAATATTTTGCATTGCCTTAATCAGGGGACTCAGACGGGGTGGCTCATCAATCTCGCCGAACAAACCGTCTTTATCTATTGTCCTCTTCAACCCGTTCTCTGTTTTGACTTGCCGGAACAGAGAACGGGTTGCTCCGGTATTTGTGGAGGATTTCCAGTTGACGATCGAGGAGTTATTTAGCTGGCTGCGGACTTGAAACCTGAGCTAGTTGAGATCTGAGAGATTGAATAGCTCTTGTCGCTTCAGAAGAGCTCGATCGCAATCTCCAGGCTTTCTCGTACCAGCCCAGCGCCATCTGAGGTTGGCTCTGCTGAACCGCCGCCGCCCCCCAATCCATATACATTTGAAAATAATCTAGGGTCCCTTGCCCGGTGTAGGTCAGTCCCATGGTTCTAGAGGTAGCGTTACGAGGCGGTGTGTAGGTTGCCGATTGGGGCGTTTTTGAGCCCGGAAATGAAAAATAGGAATTCGGAAGAGGAGAATGACGGTAAGGAACCACGTTCGGAAAGAACAATTGCCCTCCAAGGTTGACAATAGATGGCCCGCCTGAGGTGACCGTTGTGGGGAAAGAATTGCTCGATTCATAGGGCGTGACATTAGTGACATGAGTAGTAATGTTCTGAGCGATCGCTACTTTCGGGACGATCGCGAGTAGCATCGCCGCCGTTACGGAACCGAACGCAATATAGACGGACGATCGGGAAAAATAATCTTGGCGTTTTAGCATTGCGAAGTTGAGGAAGATTAAAGGGAGGTATCCTCTCTATTGTGCTCAATGATACGATCGAAGCATGAGTGGCTTTACGTAAATTCATCGTTTCTTGATGAGCAATATCGGCAGTCTAAGATTCTTGGCAGACCCAATCCAACAATTCTTTGACAATGCCCCCATTTTTTGGTAAATTATTGTGCTTGTAATTACCATAACCATAGGAAGCATGAAAGTCCGAGCTTCTGTCCGCAAAATGTGTGACAAATGCCGCGTGATTCGTCGTCGTGGCCGCGTAACGGTAATTTGCGAAAACCCAAAGCATAAACAACGCCAAGGGTAGACGCAAGTCCCACCAGGTCAGCCCTGCCTTCGGGGAAAGCCTGGATCGAACGCACAACTTTAGGGTGTGCCCCTCTGTAATTTTTAGTTTTCATTAGGAGAACGAGTGTGGCGCGGATTGCTGGTGTAGACCTTCCCCGTGATAAACGGATTGAAATTGGTCTAACTTATATATATGGAATCGGCTTGACCCGGTCCAAAGCAGTATTGGCAAAAACCGGGATTAATCCCGACACTCGCGTTCGGGAACTTACCGACGCTGAGGTGTCAACTCTGCGGGAGGCCGTGGAAGGAGACTACCAAATCGAAGGAGATCTTCGTCGTTGGGAATCCCTAAACATCAAGCGCTTGATGGAAATTGGATCCTACCGAGGACGCCGTCACCGTCTGGGCTTGCCCGTGCGCGGTCAACGGACTCGCACCAATGCCCGAACCCGTCGCGGCGGTCGTCGCACGGTGGCTGGTAAGAAGAAAGTCGCTCGTAAGTAAGATCTGCTGAGACTTCTGGGGTTTGACCCCATATCGTCTCGTTTTTGTTTGTCCAATGTTCCATCAACGCTTGAGAAATGGCAAAACCAACACGCCGGACCGGTGCGCGCAAAGTCAAAAAGAACATCCCAACTGGGGTTGCGCACATTAGGTCCACATTTAACAACACGATCGTGACCATTTCTGATGTTCAAGGGGAAGCTGTTTCCTGGGCATCAGCAGGTTCGAGCGGTTTCAAGGGTGCTAAGAAAGGAACGCCTTTCGCAGCACAGACGGCGGCTGAAAATGCAGCGCGTCGGGCAATCGATCAAGGAATGCGTCAAATCGAAGTCCTAGTGAGTGGTCCGGGATCGGGCCGTGAAACTGCGATTCGCGCACTGCAAGGTGCTGGTTTGGAAATCACGATGATTCGTGATGTCACGCCTATTCCTCACAATGGCTGTCGTCCGCCCAAGCGTCGTCGCGTCTAACAAACGTGCTTGATGCAGCTTGCCCTTTGGATTTGGCAAGAGTCCAAAGGTTCAAGACGAAAGACCGTGCGATTGCCGCAAGACCAGTGAGTTGATGAAGGAAGGGATTATTCCGTGGCACAGTTTCAGGTTGACTGTATCGAAACCACCATCGATAAGGACCAAAGCCAATACGGCAAGTTTGTTCTAGAACCGCTCGATCGTGGACAAGGTTCGACCGTCGGAAACGCGCTTCGTCGCGTTCTGCTGTCTAACCTTGAAGGGACCGCAATTACTGCCGTGCGAATTGCAGGGGTTGCACACGAATTTTCGACCATTCCAGGTGTACGTGAGGATGTCCTAGACATTTTGCTAAACCTGAAAAAAGTCGTTTTGAAAAGCCATTCTCCCCAACCCCAAATTGGACGATTGGTCGTACAAGGTCCAGCCACTGTGACCGCAGAGAGTTTTGACCTTCCCTCGGAAGTCGAAATTATTTCTCCGAATCATGTGATCGCGACCGTAGCCGCGAACCACACCCTGGAAATGGAATTCCGGGTTGAACGGGGAAAAGGCTATCGAGGCGTGGACCGAATTCGGGCCGATGAAAATGCTTCGATCGATTTTATGCAGTTGGACTCCGTGTTCATGCCTGCTCGGAAAGTCAACTACACCGTGGAAGATGCACGGATAGGTGGCGCGATGGGACAGGATCGGTTGGTGTTGGAAGTTTGGACCAATGGTAGCTTGACGCCCCAAGAGGCGTTGGCTCAAGCGGCCCACATTATCGTTGACTTGTTCAATCCGCTGAAAGATGCGCGATTTGATGAAGTTGAAGACACCGACGTAGACAATGAGCATCCTGAAAGCCAGATTCCTATTGAGGAATTGCAGCTCTCGGTTCGGGCATACAACTGTCTCAAGCGTGCTCAAATAAATTCCGTTGCAGACCTCTTGGATTACACCCAAGAAGATTTGCTGGAGATCAAAAACTTCGGTGCCAAATCGGCAGAAGAAGTGGTTGAAGCGTTGCAAGATCGATTGGGTATTACACTCCCAAAAGAGAAAGCCGCTAAGGCAGGCGGCTAGTCAAAATGCCTGTGTGAAAGCTCGCGAGGGCTTTCGATTTGATTGTTGTTTAGAGTTAAGTCATAGGTTTAAAACCCATGCGTCACGGTTGTAAAATTCATCTCCTCGGAAAACCGGCGGATCAGCGAAAGGCGCTACTGCGTGCCCTGACCACCGAACTGATCCGTCATGGCAAAATCACCACCACCAAAGCTCGGGCCAAAGCGGTCAGTGCTGAAGCCGATCGGATGATTACCCTAGCAAAAGACGGCTCGCTTTCGGCGCGTCGGATTGCCTTGGGCTATGTCTACGATAAGCAGTTGGTTCATGCGCTGTTTGATCAGGTTCCTGAACGTTACGGCAATCGTAATGGCGGCTATACCCGTATCTTACGCACCGTCCCACGTCGGGGTGATAACTCCGTCATGGCCATTATCGAACTCGTATAGGGTGAACGGTTTTGGCACGGATTGCACTAGTGGTTCAGTACTTAGGAACGCGATTTTATGGCTGGCAATGCCAACCGAATCATCGATCGGTCCAGGGCGATCTTGAAAGTGCGATCGTTAAGGTTTTAAAAAGACCTAAAATGCCGAAACCCTCTCGCGTCGTGACCTACGCGGCTGGGCGCACCGATACGGGTGTTCATGCAGCGGCTCAAGTGGTTCATTTTGATGTTGAGAGTTATATCCCTCCAGGCTGTTGGACGGGGGCACTAAACGGTCGGTTGCCGGAAGACATTGTGATTCGGGCTTCCGCTCAGGTGGATGACAACTGGCACGCCCGGTTTTCGGCCACCTATCGGCGCTACCGCTATACGCTGTACACCGCCGCCCTCCCTAACTTGTTTGCGCGATCGTGCTCTTGGCACTACTACCATGCACCACTTGATGAAACCTTGATTCAGAAGGCTCTTGAACCGCTTGTCGGTCATCATCATCTGTCGGCGTTTCATCGGGCCGGGTCAAGACGTCCCCATTCTTGGGTCGATGTTCAGGATGTCTCTTGTGTTCGTCAGGGTGATTTTGTCACCATTGAAGTTCAAGCTAAGGGATTTTTGTACGGCATGATGCGGCTTTTGGTTGGGCTTCTCGTCCAAGTGGGGCGAGGCGATCGGACGGTTGATTCCTTTCAGGACCTTTGGTTATCTGAACGTCGTGAAGAGGTAAAACATGCCGCACCGCCCCAGGGTTTGTGTCTCCTGCGCGTGGGTTATGAAAACAACCCATTCCCAGTGGAATCTTGGTACGACACCCAGCCCTTCCTAAGCTTGCCGTCTTGACTCATTATATTGACCGATCCATTGATACACGCTGACGTGCGAGCGTCAGGTTTATCTCATTCCAAACCCCAGACCAATGGAAAAAACTTACCTTCCCCCGATCGACGCTGAACGCAACTGGTTTGTTGTGGATGCAGCGGACAAGCGCCTTGGTCGCCTCGCCAGTGAAGTGGCTAGCGTCCTGCGAGGCAAAAACAAGCCCAATTTCACCCCGTCCATGGACGTCGGTGACTTTGTTGTCATCATCAATGCTGAAAAAATTACCGTCACCGGTAAAAAACGGACTCAGAAAATCTACCGTCGTCACTCCGGTCGTCCCGGCGGGATGAAGGAAGAAACCTTTGATAAGCTGCAAGCGCGAATTCCAGAGCGGATTATCGAAAAAGCAATTAAAGGCATGTTGCCGAAAAATGCACTCGGTCGTCGGCTCTTCACCAAGCTGAAAGTCTATGCCGGAACTGAGCATCCTCATGAAGCACAGCATCCTAAAGTGCTGGACATCCAAACCATCCCAGGAGCAAAGGCATAACTCATGACCGATCAAGGACGCGCAATGTATCAAGGAACGGGTCGGCGTAAAACAGCTATAGCTCGGGTCCGCCTTGTTCCTGGAACAGGTCTGCTGGTTATTAATGGCAAGCCAGGTGAAGAATATCTTCAAGGCAATCATGATTACCTCGCAGCGACGAAAGCCGCTTTGGAAACCTTGGGCTTAGAAGCGGACTACGACATCCTGGTCAACGCCCATGGCGGTGGTTTGACAGGTCAAGCGGATGCGATCAAAATGGGTGCAGCGCGTGCGTTGTGCGAATTGGATCCTGAAAACCGTTCTCCTTTGAAGAAAGAAGGACTGCTGACCCGCGATCCCCGTGCGAAGGAACGTCGTAAGTACGGTCTGCGTAAGGCCCGTAAAGCGCCTCAATACTCGAAACGCTAATATTTTTTGATTAGGGTTCGATCGAGGTTTTTGCAACCCATTCAGTTTGAACTGGGCTTGTTAGAACTGGGTTTGAGGCGGATGACCATTCGCCCTTATCCTGATTTAAATCATTTATTTTTGCTAGGAGTTCAAGTCATGCCTAAGCCTGGAATTCATCCCCAGTGGTATGCCGATTGTAAAGTCGTTTGCAATGGCGAAGAAATATTGGTGGTCGGTTCGACTAAGCCCAATATGAACGTTGATGTGTGGTCGGGAAATCACCCGTTTTACACCGGAACGCAGAAGATTATCGATACCGAAGGTCGGGTCGATCGCTTTATGCGCAAGTACGGTATGAAATCGCTCGAACAGTAGCTGTAGAGCTTTGTGCGGAGAATCTCGTTCCAGATCTTGGGGCGGGATTCTTTTTTGCTTTTAGATCAAAAATTTTTGGGTTGAACTGGAGGGATTTTCCATGGCTGAGTCATATCTTTTAGACAAACTAAACTCCGTTGAGCAGACGTTCAATGAGTTGACTAGACGGCTTGGGGATCCCGACGTTGCGACCGATCCCGACGAATTTCAACGTGTCGCAAAGACCCGATCGTCCTTAGAGGAAACTGTCACCACCTACGAATCTTGGCGCAGAGCCAGTGAAAATCTTGTTGAAGCCCAGCAGCTTTACCGAGATTCGGCGAGCGATCTTGAGATGAAGGAAATGGCAGGGCTAGAGGTTCAGGATCTTAAAGAGTCGATCGTGACGATCGAAAATCGTCTTAAAGTCCTGCTCTTACCGACCGATCTCAATGATGAAAAAAACATCATGTTAGAAATTCGGGCTGGAACCGGAGGCGACGAAGCCAGCATTTGGGCGGGGGACTTGTTGCGCATGTATACCTACTACGCCCAGACCCAAGGGTGGAAACTCAAGCTCCTCAGTGAATCCTTAGGTGATTCTGGCGGGTTCAAAGAAGCCATCATCGAAGTCCAAGGCGATCGCGTCTACAGCAAACTCAAGTACGAAGCAGGTGTTCACCGAGTCCAGCGCGTCCCCGCTACCGAATCTTCTGGCCGGGTCCACACCTCCACAGCCACGATCGCCATCATGCCCGAAGTCGATGACGTCGAAATCCATATTGACCCCAAGGATATCGAAATGAAAACCGCTAGGTCCGGCGGCGCAGGCGGTCAGAATGTCAACAAAGTTGAAACCGCTGCCGATCTGATTCACAAACCCACCGGAATCCGCATTTTCTGCACTGAAGAACGATCGCAGCGGCAAAACAAAGAACGCGCCATGCAAATTCTTCGTGCCAAACTTTACGAAATAAAACTGCAAGAGCAAAACGACGCCATCACCTCGGAACGCAGGTCTCAGGTTGGAACCGGATCGCGATCGGAGAAAATCCGCACCTATAACTACAAAGACAGCCGCGTCACCGATCATCGCTTGAATCAAAACTTCACCCTGAGCACCGCACTTGCTGGGGATATCGAAGACATAATCCAAACCTGCATCGCCCGCGATCAACAAGCTCAACTCCAGGCACTCGCCGCTGAAAGTGAAGGTTAGTTCCTTAACAGTGATGACTGAAAATCTAAATTCTTCGACGCTCAGTCATCGATCGATCAATAGCCACCTAGACTTTCCAGGTGTTGACCATAACAATACTTACTAAAGAAATACAGACCACAATCGTCGTCCAGAACCATCCTTCCTGAATTGCACCGGATTCGATCGCAAAATAAATAGCCATTGGCATTGTCTGCGTCTGCCCTGGGATATTTCCTGCCAGCATTAAGGTCGCGCCAAACTCGCCTAAGGCACGAGAAAATGTCAGTACTGTACCCGCTAGAATTCCAGAAATGGCTAGGGGCATAGCAATACACCAAAAAACTTCTATTTCTGATGCCCCATCTAGTCTGGCAGCATCCAAAATCAAAGAGTCAATCTGCTCAAAGGCTCCTAATGCCGCACGATACATCAAAGGGAATGACACGATCACAGAGGCTAAAACGGCTGCGTACCTAGTAAACACTACTCTTAAATGCCATTGGGCAAGGATCTGTCCTAAAACCCCATTTTTGCCCAGCAAAATCAGTAGTACGAAGCCGATAACGGTTGGAGGCAGAATTAAAGGCGCAATCAGAATGCCTTCAATCAGCGATCGCCCTTTCCCACGATAGCAGTACATCTTATACGCAACAGCGGTTCCTAGTCCGAAGGTAATGGTGGTCGCTAGCAGCGATACCTTCAGCGAAATCCAAAGCGGGGATAGATCGGGAATTAACATTTAATCAAGGCTGGACAATCCCAAACCCATATTTTTTAAATACTGCTTTTGCGATGTCACTGTGCAGAAATTTAACATATTGGTTAGAGGCATCGATCGATTGGCTCGACTTCAAAACCGCGATCGGATAGCGAATGGGAGAGTGAAGTCTTTCATCAGCGGTTGCTACAACGGTAACTTTATCTGAACCTTGAGCATCGGTCGTATAAACAATGCCTGCATCCACATCGCCCGTTTCTACAGCCGTCATCACAGATTTGACAGAATTGCCCAATACAAATTTAGATTGCACCTGCTCCAAAATCTTAAGATTCTGCAAAACCTCTGTGGCGTATTGCCCCACTGGAGCGCTACGAGGTTCTCCGATCGAGATTCGTTTAACTTCGGGCTGAACAAGTTGTTGAAAGTCAGTCAAAGACACCGAAGTTTGCTTGGGAACGATCAGAACCAACTGATTGGTCAATAAGTTCTCTGTTGTGCTTGATGCCAGCAACCCTTTTTCTTGAAGTGCTTTCATCTGCTTAGCCGCCGCCGAAATAAAGATATCAACGGGTGCGCCCTGTTCGATTTGTTGTTGCAAGGCGCCGGAAGCAGCGAAGTTGTAGTTGATAGTCTGGTTGGGATTTGCTTGGCTATAGAGTGGCGTGATTTCCTGTAGAGGCTTCTGGAGGCTGGCGGCAGCGGCGATCAAGAGTGTCGAAGGGATCGCGGCGGATTGAGTCGTGTTGGGCGGATTCGCTTGAGGAGCGAATTGAGCGCAGGCAACCAGTACCGTTACCAAAAAGCCCAATAGCCCGACTCGCCAATAGTTCGCACGCATACGGGTAATTTTTTCAATAACTTTCCCCATATTTGAATAGATACCAACTTTCTGTCAAGATGTTACCAACTTAGTGGGTAATTAGTCATGCCGCGCAAAGATCAAGGGTGGGTCATTTCCAATTACCCGAAGCCGAGCGACAGCTTCTTGAGGGCTTCTGTGAACGAATGCAGCGATCAAAAACGGATGTTTTACGTGAGCTGGTGAGAACTTTAGATCGAAAAATGTCTAATCTCAGCTTGCAGTCTTCTCCTCCTCCAAAACAGCCCCGCGACTTGGAAATCCATGGGATGCGAGTGAGTGCCCGAAATATTTTTCCTGCGATCGTTAAATAGGTCCGATTAGGCAGCGTCAATGCGGAGATTCTGCTTGAAATTGCTCCAAACGTTGAGGCGGTATCCGTTATTACTCGTTCTTCCGCCGAGATGCTAAGACTGGAAGAAGGACGGCAAGCCTATGCCATGATCAAATCTAATGACGTAATGGTAGCGGTAGACGATTAGATGGGATTAGCGTAAGCCAATTGCGCTATAGAATGTAAGTACTAGCTCCTATTCAACCTTCTCCATGGCTCGTTTTCTTCACATCGCAGACGTTCATCTCGGATTCGATCACTACGACAACCGTGATCGCACCAAAGACTTCTACCTAGCGCTCAAAGACGTGTTGAAGCGCTATGCTGTCGGAGAAAACGTGGATTTTGTCATCATTGCAGGGGACTTTTTTGAGCATCGCACCATCCAGCCTGCGATTTTAAATCAAGCCAAAGACTGTCTCATGCTGCTCAAGGACGCCGGAATCCCCGCGATCGCCATTGAAGGAAACCACGACAATCGGCCCTACGGAACCGTGACCAACTGGCTGAAATATCTGGCAGACGATGGCTTACTGATCTTGCTCGAACCCGAAGCGCTGGACGGCAAAATTCAGTATGAGCCTTGGAATGAGCACTATCTCTCTGGCGGGTATATTGACCTGCCTTGCGGAGTACGGGTTCTTGGATCCCAGTGGTATGGATCCTCAGCTCCAAAAATGATTCAAACTCTGGCCGATGCGATCGAAGAACTCCCAAAATTTGACGGCCAGACCGTGATGATGTTTCACCATGGCCTAGAAGGTCAAATCGCTCGTTACCAAGGCGCATTGCGATACAACGACCTATTACCTCTAAAGACCGTCGGCGTCGATTATCTTGCACTAGGACATATCCATAAGAGCTACCAAGAAGAAGGCTGGATTTTCAACCCTGGCTCCCTTGAGGCCAATAGCACCCAGGAAACCGAGTTCGATCGAGGTGCATTTCTCGTCACCATTGACGAATCCGGCATCATCGCGGACTTAAAGACCGACTACACCCAGCGATCGATCGTCAAACTCAAAGTCAAAACCACCGGAAATGAGACGCTGAACGAAGTTGAAGCGCGTGTCGTAGAAACCGTTCAGAAAGCTTTAAAGAGCAAAATTCTAGATCCTGAGAAGCAACCGATCGTCGAACTCCGCATTGACGGCACCGTAGGGTTCGATCGGCTAGACCTAGACGTCAAATCTCTACAGCAATCGTTACAAACCCAAACCAACGCTCTCATCTTTCTCCTGCGTTATAACGTCGATACCCTCGCTTTTGAGACGCCGCTAGGCGAAACTGCCAGTCGCGCCCACGTTGAGCAAGAGGTCTTCACGGACCTGTTAGCTGCCCACAGTCACTACAAAGCGCGTGCGCCCCAGCTTGCCCAAGGCTTGATCGAACTCAAGGACCTTCAGCTCCAGGATTATCCCGAAGCCGACCTCTATCACTTCGTACAAACCCTTCTGGAACGCTGAAAATGAGGCCCGGTGAGTTTTGATTACGAAATGTAACAGAACTTGAAGACAGATCTCAGGAACTCGGGCGGTTTTCTTTACAAATAGAGACGAAAAAGCTATATTGATTTCATCAGCTCGAAGGAGCTTAGACCAGTCCGAAAGGGTTGGAGGTCAGCTCTGGAGAGTGTGGTGTCAGTCTGAAAAGATTGGCATTTGTAAATGCTATCCATACTAAAGAACCATGACAACTACCTTACAACGCCGCGAGTCCGCGAACGTTTGGGACCAGTTCTGTGAGTGGGTCACCAGCACCAACAACCGCCTTTATGTCGGTTGGTTCGGCGTCCTGATGATTCCTACCTTACTCGCTGCGACCATTTGCTACTTGATCGCCTTCGTCGCTGCTCCACCAGTGGACATCGACGGAATCCGCGAACCAGTTGCAGGATCCTTGATGTACGGAAAC
>JAYVVL010000437.1:0-2758 GCA_043787035.1 Synechococcales cyanobacterium | reverse complement strand
AAAGGGAGAGATTCTGCTCTATTGTTTCTTTAAGTAATGCCTGCCGAAATTCATCTGCTTCAACTCGGCCAAGTTCGATCGCTTTGGTGTATTGCAGTTTACCTGCATTGTAGGCATCAAGAATATCGGCAGGAAGATCGAGTAACGGTAGTCGAGAAGAAACAAAGGTTGTGATGCCAAGGTCCGGTGCGACCTCTTCAAAAATCTGCTCAATTTGCATCTGCACTTGGGGATCGATCGAAGACTTTCCTTCTAAGGCATTCTTTAATCGGTAGAGTGACTTGATAATACTCGGTCGATCAGTTTCTAGTGCGAGAGTCAATAGGTAAAGCAGCTCTTCAGTGTCATCTAGAGCATTAAGATCGCGTCTACGGACGTTCTCAATCCGGGAAAGTTTCACCGCTGTTAGATCATCGGTGGTGACAATATCTGCTGTAATTTCTGTCAATCCAGCAGCGATCGCTGCATCTAATCGTGTCTCCCCCGCGATCAGCCGAACGGTATCGTCTGGCAGTTTCTGAAGCCAAATCGCGCCACGAAAGCCGTAGGTCTGAATACTATGGACCAGTTCTTCAAAAGCTTTGGGATCTCGCTCCCGTCGTGAAACATAAGGACGACGTTGAATATCCGAGATTGAAATGCTGGCTTGAGAGATGGCACTGGGTGAAACAGTAGCTTGAAGTCGATCGCGTTCAGCAAGTAATGTCTGTTCAAGCTGAGTAATTTTCTCTTGAGCAAGAGTGAGATCTTCCTGAGTCTGCTTTGCTTTACTACTGGTGGAAAAGAGTGCAGAAACGCTGGGACGGGAGGCTGCCATAGGGATTGGATTGAATTAATAAAGGTTTAGAGAAATTTAGAAGATCGATCTTCTAAATCAAAAAATAGGGAGAATTTCTAGCTCAAGCACTAAACGCTGGCATCTGGAGTCTGGATAGCATCACACAATGCCTGAATGATTGGATCAAAATCTTTGCAAGCAGCATGTCCAGGACGATGAATAAACAGCGGCGCACGTCCTCGATTGGAGGCATTCTCGAATTCGGAGCTATAACGAATTCCTGAGAAGCAAGGAATCTTCTGGTCTTCTAAGACCGCACTGATTTCTGAGTAAAATGCTTTTTGGTCTGCATTATTAGCAACGCGCATGGGGATACCACCGAGCAACTCTGGCATTGGGTCGAGATCCAGTGACTCCGCTTCAACCCGAATCCACTGAAGCAGCGAATCAATGCCCGTCAATTTCACCGACATGGGAATCGGGATCAAAATATGCGTTGCAACGGCTAAAGCTGAATAACTTAAGACATCCAATGACGCTGGAGAGTCCAATATGAGAATGTCATGTTCGAGAGGATATTTTTTAAAAGCACGTTTTAAAATGAACTCTCGTCCCGTACGGCTAGGCAGGTCTAAGCTCACTGAGAGCATGACGTCACCCCCAACGCACACCTCAAAACTGCCATTTGGCTGACCCCATTCAGGCATTTGGAAAGGGTACTGCCCGCCGAAATTTCGATCGAATAGTGCAGCGCTGGTTTGTTCGGGAGGTCTATTGCTGTCTAACCCACAAAACCGAGCAGCGGAGCCGTTGGTGTCTAGATCGATCAATGCAACTTTTAATCCGAGTTGAGCCATACGATAGCCCAAGTGTAAGCCCAAGGTTGTCTTACCAATTCCTCCAGCATTAGCGACGATCCATAAAATAATCTGTCGTTCAGGTCTGACGCCTTGAAGAGTCGGTATGGTTAGCATAGGTTGGCGAAAATTAGTGTTCATATTGAATTAGAAGATCGATCTTCTAATCACTGAAGAGTTGGACTTATATTACTGTATTCGTTGCCGATGGTGACACAAAGTCAGTAGTTTGAACCTAAATCGGTATAATTTTTACAGCTATAAATTCCGATTATTTCATAGTGAATCTTTAATCGTCAATGTAGAAACCTCTATTTCAAGCTGTTCGATCGTAGGTAAGCTGTTTTGGAGTTCTGAGGGAAGGTTCTTTTTGAGTTGGAAGGTGGAGACTCCGATCGGTTTTTGCATGTCATTAAGGGCATACTCCACGATCGTTTTATCTTTGGACTTGCAGATGATAAGACCAATGGTTGGCTCATCCCCTGGTCGCCGTAGAAGATTATCTACTGCCGTCACATAAAAGTTCATCTTTCCTGAATACTCAGGTTCAATTTCACCCATCTTGAGATCAATCACAATATAGCAATGCAAGTGGGTATGGTAGAACAGCAAATCCAGTCTGTAGTCTTTGTTGCTGACTGCGATCGGATACTGGCTACCCATGAATGCGAAGCCCATGCCGAGTTCAAGTAGAAAGTCTCTAATATGGTCGATTAACCCTCGTTCTAAAGCACGCTCTTCAGATTCGTGGCTGATATTCAAAAAATCAAAGCAGTAGGGATCTTTAACCAATTGCCGTGCTAAGTCCGATTGTGGTTGTGGTAAAGCCCGATCGAAATTTGTGATGGCACTGCCTTGACGTTGAAACAATCCGCTTTCAATTTGAAGGACTAAAATATTCCGACTCCAAGCATTAATGGCAGTCTCTTTGGCATACCAGAGACGTTCTTCTGGGTTTTTAGTCTTTTCAAGTAGTGCGATATTATGATACCAAGTGATTTGTCCAAGGACTGCTTGGACAATTTGCAGGTCGGGATAAGCTTCAGCAAATGCCCGCATATACATGAGATTAGACCGTGAGAATCCCTTCATATCCGGAAACTCACGCTTCAGGTCCTGTGCT
>JAYVVL010000436.1:0-7841 GCA_043787035.1 Synechococcales cyanobacterium | reverse complement strand
ACGTGTCGGGATGGTCGCTGCTGAGAAGGTCTGAGTGCTGTGTTTGGAGCGTGATTCGCATGGCCTCGTCCGTCTGAACTTGATGGTATCGCGCTTTGAGGGCTGCCAGTTCGGTTTCGATCGCGCTAATATCCGTGGCGATCGGATCCAACTTTAAATTTTGATCTAAGCTTTCGGCAGGATTCGAGGTTTGGGGAGGATCAGATTGCATAATAGAACGTATTGATAAAGCCTGATTTGTAATCCGTAGGAGCGTCATGCCAGAACTGACTCAATCCGTCCCGCCTAACGACCTCTCACCTGAAGCGGTGTCCTCACTTGATCTCGCCCAGCAGCTTGCCCAACAGCTTGCGATCGGTCACAAAGACTGGCACCGACTTCAGTCCAATCGTCCGGCGCGTGCCCAAGAGCAGGCTGCGATCGCTATGGTGTATTTGCTGAAAGGCGAATCTGCCCTCGCCCTCGCCCATCTTCAACAGGCCACCGCATGGCTCGACCGATCGGTGTCCGCACCGCCCTGTCCACACTAGCCTAGGGAAGACTTGGACCAAAGATTAGATGTTTCTCAAAACCTGGGTTCGGCTGCTTTTTTCGGTCTGTTGTTTGTGGCAGACCAGAACGCAGGAGGCATTTGCGATGCGGGAGTGATAGTTCCCAATGTTGCCGGATAGGGAACTTGCGCTCACCATCGGCTGACACAGCAAGGTCAGCAAGCATGAACATCCTGCGAGAAGGACTAGGTCCAACTGGCGAGGGCTGATGGATAAAAATGGGGAGAACGATCGGTGAGACATGGTGCGCATCAATGCCTAATTTTGGGAAAGGGGTAAATGGCTTTTGCCCAAGACTTTAAATCTCAAACCTGGAAAGCTGATGTCAAGATACCCTAAATCCAGCCCTTGGCTCACAAGTTTCAGACTATTCCTTGGACGAGGCACACTATTCAACTTAACAAGGGCGATCGGGAGACTTGTTGTACCTGTTTGAATAGACGAAGCTCGGTACCCCCTGTGTTCCACTGAACTTGATCAAAAACTTGATGCAGGATAAAGAGGCCCCGACCACATTCTCCGTCATCACAAAGAGTCGCTTCGAGAGCGGCTTGGGTCACGATCGGAGGGCTGAAGCCTTCTCCTTGATCCGAAATCAGCCACTCACAGGAATGACTATGATTCAAGAACTTGACTGAGATACTCTTGTTTGGGTCTAGCTTATTCCCATGCTTTGCTGCATTAACCAGCGCTTCCTGCAATCCTAATCGAACTTCCATCTGCCAATTTTTGGGCACATGGTCAATGAGTAAGTCCAAGACAGACATAAGATACAGGGTTGAGGTAAAGCTGATGGTGAGACCCGCTTGACTGGTGGAACGAGATGACCTAGAAAACACTATCAAACCTCAGGCTACTGAATCTAGAAGGTTAGGCGCGAGAAGCACAACAATCAGACATAGATTAAGTAAGAGCAACGATGTTAAGTGAGAACAACCTGAAAATAATCGTAGCCACATTGAAACAAGGGTGTACGGCCCTGTTTCCTTTCTTAAGCTTACACGAAATAACAGTGCTAGTGAGGGCGGGTCAGACGCTGAATTTTTTGGAGGGCGCGGTGAGTGGTGGATTTGAGGGTGAGATTGGTGGGATCGGTGACGATCGCTTTTTGTAAATAGCGTATCGCTTGTCCATACTGCTTTTCTTGAATAAGCCGTAATCCCTGCTGCTGGTAGGCAATAGCCCGCCATTGCCGAACTTCAAGGTCCTCTGGAAACCGAGCAGATAAACCTTCGACTAGGGCGATCGCATTAGCAAATCGTTGCTGGGTGAAGAGTTGACGGAGACGCTGGTAGGTTTTGGATTTGAAGGATTCTGTTTCTGCGGATGAAGAGGTCGCAGATAAAGGGACGGCGGCAGGAGGATGCTCGTCCATCAGTTGCTTGTAGGCTTGGGTGATAGCAACAAACTGAGCTTCGAGGATTGCAGTCTGTGTTTCAAAGAGAGGGGGATTGACCTGCGTGTCGGGATGCATCTGGCGTGCAAGACGATGGTACGCCGCTTTGATGTCCGAGCGCGATGCGGTGGACTTAAGTCCGAGCGATCGATAGCAGTCCTCCAATCTCATGTGAAGTATCCATATTGAAAAGACGGCAAAATCCAACATTTGAATTCTGCCATCTTTTGAGACTTTTTCTTGGAGATAACCTTAGTTCATGGTCTCGATCACTTGGTCGATCAAACCGTATTCTTTGGCTTCTTGTGCTGACATGAAAAAGTCACGATCGGTGTCTTTTTCGACTTTCTCTAAGGTCTGGCCACTTCTGTCCGCCATGATTTGGTTCAATAACGTCTTAATCCGCAAGATTTCTTTGGCTTCAATTTCGATATCCGTGGCTTGACGACGGCCCGTGCCCCCGAGCGGCTGGTGAATCATAATTCGGGCATGGGGCAGGGCTAGACGCTTGCCTTTTGTGCCTGCGGTCAGAAGAAAAGCTCCCATGGACGCCGCTAGGCCCACGCAAATGGTGACAACTTCTGATTTGATGTGCTGCATCGTGTCATAGATGGCCATGCCTGCGGTGACAGAGCCGCCGGGAGAGTTGATGTATATGTAAATGGGCTTGCTGGGATCATCGGAGTCGAGGTATAGCATGTAGGCCACGATCGCATTGGCCATGGCATCATCAACTTCTTCAGCGAGGAAGATAATCCTTTCTCTAAACAGTCGATCGTAAATGCTGATCCACTGTTCATAGGTGCCGCCGGGCATACGGTAGGGGACGCTGGGAGTTCCAATCGGCATAGGTCTGTGGGGGATAGAGTGGATATAAAAATAGGCTAGACGCTGGAAGTGGCTTCCTTGGGGGAATCTAGAACTCGATCGATGAGACCGTAGTCCTTGGCTTCAGGCGGCGTCATGTAGAACATTCGATCGCTGTCTTTGGCGATTTGTTCGGCAGATTTGCCAGTGGTATCAGATAGGATATTCAGAAGAAGGGCTTTTTTAGTCAACGCTTGCTTGGCATTGACTTGGATGTCTGTGGCTTGTCCGGTCATGCGGTTACTGGGATAGGTGAGGGCGATCATAGAATGAGGAAGGCTACTGCGTTTTCCAGGCGACCCGGCAGACAGGATTAGCGCACTCATTCCGATAGCTTGTCCGAGGCAGACCGTGATGATTTCAGACTTGATGTGTTTCATCGTGTCATAAATCGCCAGACCCGCCGTGACAGCCATCATTCCAGCGCTCTCATTGGCCATTCCAGCAGCAACTGGATCGCCCATGGAGTTGATGTACAACGAGATTGGTTTGCTGGGGTCATCCGAATCCAGGTAGAGCATCGCGCCCATGAGTGAATTGGCCAGTCCATCGGTGATGGGTTGGTTCAAAAACAGGATTCGATCTTGGCTGAGGCGGGTATAGATATTGACCCACTGCCAGTTAGAACTGCCCGGAAGAGTGTAGGGGACGCGTAATGTGGGATCAACGGGCATGGCTTAAGGCGCGGTAAACAGCAGAGAACGAGCTTTAGAGTTTGGAAGTTTTAGACGCTGAACCTCTAAACCATGGCCGGAATCGGTTTAGGAAGTTCTTTAGCGCTGCCTAAAACGCGATCGATGATGCCATAGTCCTTGGCTTCCTCAGGGGTGAGGTAGAAGGTCCGATCGGTGTCTTTAGTCAGCTTTTCGACGGTTTGTCCGGTATTGCGCGACAGGATTTCCATCATGGCGACTTTGTTTGACACAACCTCCTTAGCCCGAATTTGGATATCCGTGGCTTGGCCTTGTGCGCCGCTGCGGGATTGGTTTAAGACAATGGTTGAATTAGGCAAGCTCGCTCGAAATCCTTTAGCCCCGCAGGCCAAAATCATCGCAGCAGTGCCCATGGCTTGACCCACACAAATGGTGTGAACGGGCGGTTTGACGTACTGCATGGTGTCGCAGATGGCAAAGGCTTCGGTCTCAAACCCAATGGAATCTCCGGTGTACCAAGAGGTTCCAGTGGAGTTGATGTAAAACAAAATTGGTTTTTCGGGATCGTCAAACTGCAAGTAGAGCAGTTGCGCAATGATCAACTTGGTAACATCGACGCCGAGCTGACGCTTGAAATCGTCCGAGGAGACCAAGGGTAATCCCAAATAAATGATCCGCTCTTTTAGAAGCAAGGAGGGCAGATCGGGCGGTGGCGTGCGAGACGACGAGTCGCTGTAATATTGTTGGCTTTGGACGGCTTTAATCGATGACATAGCGTTAAATCCCGGAGCTAGTGTCCTTATATTACCCCGACCCTGTTGGACGTGTCTGGATTTTCCAGTGGTGAGAACCGTAATTTTCGGCCAGAAGGGTCAGAATAGAAAGGTCTGTCGATCGTTGAGGGATGGCTGATGAGTAGCTTTATGAGTAGTTCAGTAAGTGTGATGGCAAGTCTGAGCGCAGATCTGACCGTGGGATTGCCTGCGTTTGTGATTACGCTGCGGGAAGGGGTGGAGGCGGCGCTGGTGGTAGGAATCGTGCTGGCGGCGCTGTCTAAGAACGGTCGATCGCAGGCGTTGAATCGGTTTGTGTATCGAGGGATTGCGGCGGGGATTGTGGCGAGTATTGGCGTGGGCCTGGGGCTGAATGGACTGCTATTGGGCCTATCGCGATCGCAGCAGCCCTATGCGCCTGCGCTTCAGCAGGGCTTACAGACGGGGTTTGGGGTGGTTGCGATCGGCCTGTTGAGTTGGATGTTAATCTGGATGACTCAGCAGGCAAAGTCTCTTAAGGGCGAGATTGAAGGGGCGGTGGGTCAGCAGTTGGCGGCAGAGGCGAAGCTGGGCGAGGAATCAATGGATCTTGCGGGCCGTGGAATTTTTAGTCTTGTTTTTCTGGCGGTTTTGCGTGAAGGCTTTGAGACGGTGGTTTTTTTGGCGGCGCAATTTCAGGAGGGTTGGATCCCAGCCGTGGGGGCGATCGCTGGACTTGTGGGAGCAACGGCCATTGGGGTGGGGTTCTTCAAGCTGGGGGTACGAATTAATTTGAAACAGTTTTTCCAGGTGATGGGAGTATTTTTGCTGCTGATTGTAGGCGGGTTGGTCGTTGGGACGCTTTCTCACGGCGATCGGGCGTTTTTGGCTGTGGCGCGGATTTCGCCGACGGTGGCGGACTGGTGCGGCGATCGAGAGACCTGCTGGCTCGGCTCTCAGGTTTGGGATTTGAGTGCGAGTTTGAGCGATCGGGCCTTTCCGGGAATTGTGCTCAAGACGCTGCTGGGCTACCGAGATAAGATTTATCTCGTGCAGGCGATCGGCTGGGGGAGCTTTATTGTTGGAGTCGGTGGACTTTACTTTCGGACGCTGAATCCGGGATCTGGGATGACGCCGCAAACTGAAACAAAGGCCGAAAAAATGGGTTAAAAGTACATCAAAAAAGTGGGCTTCTACCGCCTTACGATAGAAGCCCATTTCGCACCTAATAATTGAAGTTTCCAATGTAAAGACCTTATGGCCCAAGCTTGCTGCTTATAACAACAAGCTTTTCATAACTCGCCTGGAGAAAACCTAATGGATTTTGTCCATCTCCAGCACGATATTCGGATAGTACGTAGCCCGTATAACGTTTCGGTATAGTTCGTTCTGTCTATGCGCTCATACTAGCTCGTGCAAATACGGCTAGGATAGGAAGAGATACTCCTTTTTACATAGACTTAATGGAGTACTCTTTGATCGTGAAGCAGAGATATAGATTGAAGAAAGTATCCGGTAAACTACAAAGAGTGTGAAAAGATTAGCCTCCACGGATAATTTGAGCTGGTATTTTGGCAGAGAGCGCATTTCACGGTAGGAGAACGAGGCATTGATGGACGGTCAAACGCAGGATTTTGTAATTTATGATGGCGACTTATCCACAGAACGACTCTCTGAGTATCTGACGGAGACCGCGATCGCTGTCGATACGGAGACGATGGGCCTGCTTCCGATTCGCGATCGGTTGTGCTTGGTCCAAGTCTGCGATAGCCGCGATCGAATTTCGGTGGTGCGTATCCATCGCGGACAGACCCAGGCTCCGAATCTGAAGGCGCTGCTGGAATCGACGTCGGTGACGAAAATTTTTCACTTTGCCCGATTTGACATCACTACACTGAAGTATCACCTAAAAATTCAGGTCGCGCCGATATTTTGTACCAAGATTGCTAGCAAACTTATTCGGACCTACGCCCCTCGCCATGGATTAAAGGATTTGTTGAAGGAAATGGTGGGCGTAGAGCTAGACAAGACGTCTCAAAGTTCAGATTGGGGCAATGCGATGAATCTTTCTGACGAGCAATTACGCTATGCGGCCAACGATGTACGTTATTTAATTCCGACGCGAGAAAAACTAATTCTGATGCTAGAGCGAGAAGAACGGCTAGAGCTAGCCCTGCAATGCTTTGACTGTCTGCCCACGTTTGCAGACTTAGATATCTTGCAATACGGCAGTGTGTTTGAGCATTAGAGATGAAAGAAGTAGCTCTCGAAAATAGTTGAGGCCGAATGATTATTCATCCTTGCCATTCGGCGTCCGATCGGCCACAACATTTACGCAACACCAAACTTTTTTAGCCGCACACTCTGAAGAATCGATCGAACCCGTCGTAAACCTAAAGCTTTGAGACCGACGAAGGCATGAGATTTTTCGGGCTGCGTGGCGCATGGGATTCCCCAGCTTGCTGCAAGAACCTCTTCCCAGTTGCTGCCGGGAGCAAATTCTTCAATGCTGATGAAGTCGTCCATCAGTCCAGATACTTCGATGGACTGGCTCTCGGTTGGAGAGGCAATCGAAACATCAACAGACATTGAACCGTTGGAAAATTGACGAGGGTTTAGGTTAGACCGATAATTTAGGTTAGACATAGTATGTTGATCTCCATCACATCAATTGAGCAGACTGCCAACTGGGTCGTTTATTCAGTATTTGCTAATCTGTGGAGATTCAGCGACTCTTTTATAAAGATGATCCTCACAGAAATACTCTGGGGATAGCGGCAACATCGACAGATATCTACTGATAGGTATACGCTAGCACATCTCTCCGTGGAGATACGCAAGAAAGTCGGTACATCTTAACAAAGTTTTACCAAAACCTCATAAACCTGAGGGGAGGACTCCGAGTTGTGGGGATTTCTACGGGGCTAGCGGTTAAGATAAATTGAAATTGCGATCGAAGATCATGAATTCGTTATTTGTCGGCTTCGTAAAATTTACCCAACGGCTGCCGGTACTTGCGGTAATCTTGACGTCGTTCATGCCGACTTCTAGCGCCTATGCCGCTGAAATTGAAAAAATGCCTGAGCATGTGTCGGCTCCAATATTAGTTTTGGAACTGCGATCGCCCCTTGACGGTCGTTTACTAACCGCAACTGAATATGCGGATCTTCAAGCTGAAATCGATCGGCTTAATGAAGTGCCACCCCAGGTTTCGCCTAAAATCCGAAGATTGGTGGGACTCCTAAAATTCCGAAAGTTTATTAAACGGGTATTGCCGATCGCGCCAATTAAGTAGAACAAAACAAAACGACTACCGACCCCACTGAATCACCACCGCGCCCCAGGTTAACCCGGCACCAAACCCAGAAAGAACAACCCGATGGCCTGATTTAATCCGGCCATCGCGCACCGCTTCATTCAAAGCTAAGGGAATCGATCCGGCGGAGGTATTGCCGTAGGTGGAGAGATTACTTACCATTTTTTCATGAGGGATTTTTAACCGATCGGCTACGGCATCCAGGATCCGCTGATTGGCTTGATGCAGCACGAGCCAATCAATCTGGTCCACCGTGATTCCGGCATGAAACATTGTTTTCTCGATCGCTTCCGGCACTTTTCTGAC
>JAYVVL010000435.1:0-7845 GCA_043787035.1 Synechococcales cyanobacterium | reverse complement strand
TGAAATCTTAAAACCCAGTCTAGCTAAAGAACTCAAGGATTTTATGCTGTATTTAACATCCTATTTTTGAGCTAATTTAATTTATGGATAGGTCTTTTCAATTTTCTTCAAGAATTCCAGAGACGTTTATTCGATTGACGCCGCGCTGGTACTCGCACTTAGGGCAAAATGCAATCCTCGAAGATGACCAAATCTTCTTGCATGTTCAAGAACGCAATTTAGTCAAAGAAGGCGGCAGTAATAGCTTTGCCCAAGCCTTTTACATGCCCACCAAGGCCGATCGCTACGTGTTTGAATTTCGTCAGTGGTTCAACACCTACCAAGCCGAGCCGTTCCCGAACCAAACCTTACCGTCTCGCCAAGTCCGTACTGCGCTTCTGGGTCGCTATCACTCTCACACCCAAAACTGTGCAAGCTGTCAATCAGCGCTCGCGAATATCCGCAAGTTACAAACGATTTCGGTCGGGCTAGCCATTGCGGCCACAGTTGGAACGGCCTTGCTCACAGCAGTTCCCGTATGGAACGGGGTGTTGGCAGGGAGTGCGATCGCCCTATCCCTAATAGCATGGGGATTGCAACAGTTGTCTCAACGGTTTTACCATGGGCGAGTTATTCCTCCGCGTAACCGTTCATGAGTGTCGATGTCTCGCTAGATTTATGGATCACCATAGCCGATCGCTTTGTTCATTCCGGTCAAATTTTAAGTTTAAAGCCCTTTGGAAATGGCAACATTAACGATACTTTTCTAGTCACCGTTGATGTTCCGGTGGAGCATCAATTTGTGTTGCAACGGATTAATACCCAAGTGTTTCCTCGTCCGCAATGGGTGATGGAGAACATGCGCATCGTGACCGAACATATTCATCAGCAGTTGCCCCATCAGCGGTTGCACCATCAGCCGATCGATCGGCGGTGGGAAACACCCCGAGTTTTACTTACGCGGGACGGACAGGATCACGTTAGGGATAAGGCAGGATCATTTTGGCGGGCGATTAGTTTTATTGACCATGCGGAAGCGTTAGACTCCATCCAAGATATCGACCATGCCCGAGAAGTTGGTTTTGCCTTAGGACGGTTTCATCATTTGGTTCAAGCCATTCCGGCGACAACGCTAAAAGATACGCTGGAAGGGTTTCACATTACCCCACATTATTTAGAACAGTATCAAACAGTATTGATTACGAGTCTAGTTCCACGATGTCCGCAAGTGGAATACGGCCTGAATATTGTGCGCGATCGTCTTTCTCTAGCGTCTATTTTAGAAGATGCAAAACATCGAGGAGACCTGCCTGTGCGAATTATGCATGGCGACCCCAAAGTGAATAACATTATGATAGACACCGCGACCCAGAAATCCATTAGCGTCGTGGATCTCGACACAGTGAAGCCGGGATTAATTCACTATGATATCGGAGATTGTCTGCGATCGGGGTGCAATCCTTTGGGTGAGGACGTTGAAAATAGTGAATCGGTGACGTTTGATTTGGGCCTATGTTCGGGTATTCTCCAGGGATACTTACCCGAGATGCGCGACGTTTTAAGTTCGATCGAGTATGACTATATTTTTGATGCCGTGCACGTGATTACGTTTGAGTTAGGATTGCGGTTTTTGACGGATCATCTGGCCGGAAATATTTATTTTAAGGCAAAAGATAACGAACATAACTTACGTCGATCGATCGTTCAGTTTCGATTGATGGAAAGTTTGGAGGCGCAGGAAAAAGAGGTGCGGGAGTTAGTGAGCGCCTTGAGAGATAAGAATGAAAGAGTTTAGGTTGCTTCCATTTTCGGATAATGAGCTGGTAAAGGCGATCGATTTGAAGGTAGGAATAGATTGGAGTTTGAATGAATCTAAACTTATTATTCAATTTGTAATTATAGGACCCATCGATCGGTTGAAGATTCCACCTGTTTCTGATACCCCACAGCGCAGAGTAGGACTCTGGGAAATGACCTGTTTTGAATGTTTCGTAGGGTCCTTGGGGCAGGAAAATTACTGGGAAATCAATCTTTCACCTAGCGGGGATTGGAACGTGTTTCGGTTAGATGGATACCGAGAAGGTCTGCGTGAGGAACCCATGATTAAGACATTACTCTTTGGGGTTGAGCGGCGGGTCGATCGCATGATCGTTGACGTTACGTTCGATATCCAGAAGTTAGGATTGTGCCGAGATACTATTGAGCTTTCGGCAACGAGTGTTATGGAAGAGGTAACAGGCGACATCAGCTACTGGGCCGTGGATCACACTGGAACAACCGCCGATTTCCATTTGCGCAAGAGCTTTGTGATTTCAGGATTGGGATGAGTTAGGGGGGAGTTTGAACAATCAAGGAGAAGGATCATTTGCACCTTTGACTGTTCAAATTTTCTCTCACCGATCGTCCATGCCCTCCTGCACCGATCGCACTTCCTCAACCGCCACGCCCAAGACTTCCACAACTTGCTCAGCGGCAAGCCCCATGATCAACATTTTCAGAATCGATCGGGTTTGCTGTTGTTCGCTCTCCTGTTGAGCTGCGTTGAGTCGGGCGATCGCCGCTGCTGCTTCAGCCTGGGCCGCGATCATTTCAGCCTGGGCTGCTGTCGTTTCAGCTTGGGCTGCTGTCGTTTCAGCTTGGGCTGCCGTTGTTTCAGCTTGATAGGCTTCGGCAGGCGTTGGGAAGAAATGTCCTGACGCATCACACCAGCGAAGCCAAGGATTCGTAAATCCTCGCACCGTCGAAAGAGTCAATCCTAGTCCCAGATTCAATTCTGGAACCCAAAGGCGCGGATTATTCGGAGAAACCACTTGCTCCTCATAGCGTTCGTGCAACGTCTCAGAAGGAGAATCGCCCACCAAACGAAAAAAGCGCAGTCGCTTCGTTGCGTTATCAAACACGATGTAATTCGGTATCTTTAAAATCTTCTCGTAAACCACAAACTTTGCAGGCGGTTTACCTAGCTTGGAGCCACGACGTCTCCGAGGATTTTGGACGAACGGACCCAAGTCCTCTGCTTCAGTTCCCGGCGACAAAACTCAATCACTACCTTCGGCGCAACCAGTTCTTCCCACATCACATAGCTCGATCGCGCAACCAATCCCTTGTACAAACGGGGTGCCAACGCGAAAAATCAGTCTGGGCGCTTGTACCAGCCCGTATGCTCCGGGTCATAGTACAGATTGAGATCAAAGGCATGAAACACCCCCTCGTCAGCGTACTGAGGAAAATACAGCGTTTCGTCCAGCAACTGGGGCTGCAATCCATGAAAAATATCCGGCAAACCAGATTCCTCGGGGTCTTCAGACGGCAAATCATACATGGTCGGCAAAAGCAGCGGCGTCGATCGCCATTCGGTCAGAGAGGAGAGGTTCGTCGTAACAATGGGAAGATTCATAGACGGCTCCTGTGACGGCTTCTGTGACGAGGACTGCTTTATGGGGGCTAGTCATAGCAAGCGAGGACAGTCGTTAGTACACAAATATTTCATGGCTAATCTCCTACGTTCGGGTTGCGATCGACCGCAATTCAAAATGGCTTAGCATCTGAAGTCGCTAGCCGCCGAGCGACCGATTCTAAATTTGGAATGGCTGTCCGATCGAGCAGGTGATTGCGATCGAGCAGATTTTTCACAATGGTCGCTAGCTCTTCGAGTTCAAACGGCTTAGCCAAATAACTATCGCAACCGACTTGATACCCCAAAATTCGATCCGCCGTCTCATTTCGCTCCGTCAAAAAAATGACCGGAAGCAGCCGCATGGAACCTTCCGATCGGACCCTCCGGACCAGCTCATAGCCTGACATTTGTGGTATCGCAATATCTACCACCAACAAGTGCGGAAGCACCTGCGCAATGCCCTCTAATGCAGCCCAGCCGTTAGAAACAGAGGTCACCACAAAACCAAGGGTCTCAAGATAGTCTCCAACCGCAACCCGAATTCCCAAGTCATCATCTACAACCAAAATCGTCAACGGCATTCCACCACGCATTCCTACAGGAAATCCTGCGCTGAATTCAAATTGAATCTAAACCATCTCGTTTCAGCATAGCCTTCCCTAGACCCCGTCGGACCCTCTACGATCGGGAGAAAAGATTAAGGAGCCTAACCTAAATCATCTCAAATTGTTAAATGGATCCAAGACTTTCTCACTGAAAGAATTCTCTTAAAACTTTTCAAAGTAGTACATATTTTCTACTTTTTATTTGATATAGTACAGAAGTACTGCTAACCTAGTACTAGGTTCCTGCGCCACATGGGTCGGAATCTTGAACCCCCGCTACTTATTACAGGGAGGACTCTGATGACTGCTCAACCTTTACCTCGAGAAACATCCATCGAACTCGTCGCTGATAGTCCCGTTCGCCAAGCTCGATCGAAAGCTGCGACTCAAACGACCGCCAAAAAAGCGATCGCTAAAAGCGCCACTAAAACCACAGCTAAAAGTACCGCCTCCAAAACCGTCGCCAAAACTGCTACGACTCGTCAACGATCGGCAACCAAATCCGTGGCAATCGTTGAATCTTCGCTTCAGACCACTGTCCAAGCCACTCTCCAAACGGTTCCGCAAGCTCAGACAGTAACGGCGGACTCGTGCCTCTACGATTTACGCCATTGTCAGCAATTCTTTGTCAGCAATATCTTGGCAGAGTCTGACAAATTAACCCAAAACATGGCGGAACTTGCTTCGATCGCGCTACAAATTCAACAACTTCAGCGCCCGAGCTTCGATCCAATCCCACTGATAACGCCGAAGATTCGCCATAGACCTGCCCCGGTTCAAGCTGTCGCCCAGCCGCCGTCTAAAGCCGTCTTCGTCTCGAAGCTTGATCCAACCATTGAACCGATCGCTGAACCGATCGCTGAACCGACTGCCAAAACCACGGCCCAGCCTCAACGGCCTAGCCGAACCTCACTATCCCGCCTCACTGTCCATAAGCCCATCCCGCTCTACGATCCCAGCGGCCATCAATCGATCGAACCCTCTAGCTCACCTGCGGTTGCCCCGAACTACTGGGGCGGCAACGTTCAGGCTTCTGTCACTCTTCCTGTCACGTCCGCTACCGTTGCCAAGGCATCCCAAATGCGCTCCGATCGTCTCCATCTTCCCGTATTCCCCGATCGCCCAGTCCAGCCTGTCCTCTACCGCCTTGCCCAGCAGCAACCTCATCTGACCTTGGCCGTCCAACCGACCCGCAGTGCCGCTGATTTCTCGATTCAAACCCATTCAGTCACAGGGATGAATATTTATCAACAGATTCAACGGCTGGTTCCCATTCCCACTGAACCTAAGGCGATCGTGGTAGATGCAATTCTATGGACGTTCAGCTCCGTTGGTGTTCATGTCATCCTTCAAGTTTGTATTCAAGTTGTTCCCCTGTTGTCCTTCCCATTGCATCTTGTAATGTTATTTCCAGCTCTTTTTGCTGCCTACCTCGCATTCTGCGTCCCCCAATCCAGTACATCTCCCGTCTATCGCTGCCTCCTCACCACCCTAGGCTTCTTCTTAGGCAGCAAGCTCTAAATCCCACAGCCTAAATCCTACCGTCCAAATCCAACATCACTCTAGGAGCCTCTATGCAAGTCCCATCCCCTGAGAATACCCATACCTCTTTTGTCCCAAAACTGACGTCAAAACTCACGCTAAAAGACGGTCTCTTCGCGAGCATTGCTATTTTAAGTCTGGCGATCGTCTGGGATCCAAAAATTCTGGAACGCACCCGATCGACTGCCCTAGACCTTCAATGCACTGCAAAAGCTTCCACCAGCCAACTTCTCACTGCCAGCCAACTCACCGAACTCACCCAAACCCGTGAAGGCACCGCCAAAAAGACCGTTCAATCTCGACTGCCAAAAGCGTATTGTCAACTGTCTAATCTTTCCGTCCGTGCCGGGGCAGTTGCTCAGCGGGAGGTTTTCCAGCTCTCTAGTTCAAGCTGGATGGTGGTGATGTACGAAGGCGATCGATTTATGGGATCGCGTCAAGTCATCCAATAAACACACACCTACAATGGATCGAACAATAGAGTCTTCAACACAAAAGAGCATGGAATCAAGCCGTCTTAAATGAAACTTAGTCCATATTTGCCAATCAAATTATTATCACTGTTCTTACTCATCGTGATCCCATCAGGGTGTCAGCAGTCTGCCCCAACGGCGATCACACCGCCGCCGCTTCACCAACAGTGGGAACTCCAGGCAGGCGATCGGATTTCCGGTCATGAAATCGTCAGTGGCTTGGGCGATCTGTCTATAGAACTAGAGGGTAAAGCCGTATATGCGCCGTTTAAGGGAAAGACGGTTATTGATACCCGAGGTTGCGTTTATTTTGACACCCCTGAAGTTCCTAATTACCAGTTTCGTCTATGTGGATTAAAACAACCTCGCCTAGGAAAGGTCGATCGCGGCGATCGGATTGCCACTGCCGACACGTTGAGATTTGCCACCTTACGCAAACATCCCAGCGGCAAATGGGCGATCGTCGAACCGTCCAAACAAATCTTAGAAACCCTCCTAAAACCCTCCTGAAAAACTTACGCCCAATGTCTCGCCAAATCTCTCGTTCAGTTGCTCAAAAGACACCCTATTTCATGTCCGTTTTTTGCCTGTATCTCGGATTTGAAGCCATCAGTCCTCCCCGCGCAATAGTCCAGGCACCTAGCCCTCATCTCACCCGCGACACCCGTCCAATCAATCTCCCCAGCTCGATTGCCCTAGAATTTGGGGTCGATATCCCCGACTCTACCCGTTCCAACCCCAACCCCCGAAGCTTAACGCCGCCCAGCGCTATTTCTCAAGCTCCCTCAAGTGGTCTCAGCAGCATCTTCAACGGCGGCCCAAACTCCCTCGTGGCCCGAGCCGTCGGCAGCGCTGAAGGCACCCGTCGCCCAGACGGCGGAAAAAACCCGGCCTACTATGGCCACCAGGATCCCGGTAATGCCAAATGGAACCTAGGCAGTTTTTCCTACCAACACGCGGCCCGATCGCCTGAAGACGCCGATCAACGACAGCTCAGCCGCCTCCAAACCCAAGACCAAATGCTCCAACAAAAAGCCGCAAGTCAAGGTCTCAAATTGACCCCAGAAGAACGCATGAACGGGTTAGATCTCGCCAACCAAGCCCCTCTTGCCGCCCTCGATCGCGGCGGCTACATCGATCGTCTCAAAGAAGCACGCGATCGGGGTTTGCGTGGTCAAGCCGCCATTCTCATCGCCCGCGTCAACTCCTACCGTGAACCCAGTACCAACCTATGGGATGCGCCCGGTCTAGGCAACAATGAAGCCTCAATTCGTCACGATCAAGCCCGTCGAATGGATGCCGTGGAAGATGCCATGGCGATCGCGGGTCGTTAGTCTTAACTGAATGCGACCTTCAAATTTGGCAAATTCCTTTCAACACTTGTAGAAGAGAAATCGCCGATGTCCGGTGCAGCAAGCTCAACTCTGGCAATAAAAAGTATTGCGGCGGTTCTCCGGCTTGTATTTGAGCGAACTGGTAATTAATGCCATTAGTGGTTAATCCCCACACCGATCGTTGCTGTTGCAAACCCGTGTAGACATAAGTTAAAAGCTGTGACAGCCCCTGCATTGCGTCGGCACCACTTTCCTTCGATTCCACGACTAGCACCCAGAAATCTGGCGTGTTTTCTCCACGACGAATCGCTAACAAATCCATGCGTCCCGTAATCTTGGATTCGGGAAGTTCAATGGGCACCTCGGCGACCTTGAAAGAGCGATCGTTTCTGGCTTCACCATACCAACTCCTATCACAATAAAAATGTAAATAAATGGGGGAGAGGTGGGCAAGATCTAGGAGAATTGATCCATCCAAAGTTATGACTCAAGATTATGACTCAGCTATCCGAGAT
>JAYVVL010000434.1:0-7851 GCA_043787035.1 Synechococcales cyanobacterium | reverse complement strand
ATCCACATCAAATTTAAATGGATCCAAGGCATCGCTGGTCGCTTGGGCGACGGACTGGCGGCTTGCTTCTAAACTGTTGTGTAAAGCTCGGATAGCGGTGTTGAAGTTGTTACGGCACAGGGTGAGATCGAAGGGAGTGGAAATTATGCCAATATAGGTTTGAAAAGCGGCGACGTGTTGTTGCTCGTGAGGGGCAAGGACGGTATCGATCGCATTTTGCACCCGCATTTGTTGACAGGGCGTTAAAGTGGGAAAATCGGCGACTTGGGGTAAAGTGACGGTGATGACGACTTGAAAGGTTGATTGTAATATGCCAATGGCGTGAATGCATTGGTTGGCGACACAGCCATCACAATCGGTAGCAGCAGTAGTGACCACATTTTGGGTCGCAAAGCTATTGCTAAAGCGGGCGTTGGTGCGACCCTGAAGGCGCACGGAGTTGGCGTAGGCAACCAGATTGTAGGGTTCGCCCATGCCGGAAATGTTGGGGAGGGGTGCGACGGCAGTAGAGGCGGCGGGTTCTGCCTCGGCAGTGGCATTGGGGATGGACGATCGTTGCAAGAACAACGGCAAATCTGAGGCAACATCGGACTTGCGCTGAGACGAGTCATGGGATTTATTCAAATCTTCCAGCAAAGCAGTTTGTCGCTGATATTTTGGGTTGACCGCAGAAGCATATTGCATAAAGAAGAACTTCCCAGGGAATCCTCGAATATAAGAAAAATAGTTTGTGCAACTTAATTTTTGCGTTTTACTCAGGCTTTTTCCCAGCCCAGCGACTAACCATAGCAACAACAAGCAAAACGATATAGATCCATCCTAACGTTGGGATCATCTTTGTGATTAGCCAACTAGGGACAGGCTGATCTTTGCCAATTAACCAGGCGGCAGTTACCACGACCGCTAAAGCACTGAGGGAAATCAAATATTGCAGCCAAACTGGCAGTCGCCTTAAATCAAATGGTTTCTCTGACATTTAATGTTTCCTCGTCTCACTTTCAAGCGATTAATAAAAGGTTGATTAGGTTGTCTACATTCTTTATCGAATCATCTTTATCTCTGTTGCCAAATTTAACGATCGCATTTTGCACCCTTGTTTGCGTCAATTTTTGGGCAGCATTTATCCTACGCAAATCTGTGAAATTAATTTGGATCCTGATCATCAGGTGTTCTTCCTGGAATCACCGGAGTGCCCGTACTGGGGGTTGGTCTTGCGTCAATTTCAACGTGGTTAGGAACATTTTCTAATACCGGTCCATTTTTGAGGGAGACATCGCCAAAATTGCTTGCCCGCACTGAAAAATCACCATACCCAATTAAAATTCGATGGCTACCAAAGGAGATATGTCGAATGGCTTCATTGGCGATCGCCTCATCACTCATCCCTGGATTTTCAGCTCTAATTCGAGCAAACTCTTTTTGGAAATTCGATAGATTATCCCAGGCTAACTCTCCTCCCATATTAGATGGACGATTGCCAAATCTGCGGATAAAAGTTTCGATCGCAGCCCGGAGCGATTCTGGAGTCCAGCTAAACCCCTTTGAACGCAGGCTCACTTGCTGTCCGTTGGGAAGTGTTGCTTGTTTTACATTTAGCGTGAGTTCAGGACCCGATTGAGGAGGAGCCGTAGAGCTAGACGCTCTAACATTGACCTCACAAAACCTAGCTCCAGATATTTCATCATACAGAAACCAACGCCAAACTTCCGCACCATACGTGTCATCCCAAACCCACTCCGGTTCAGTTGCTTTAATGCGTTGAGGAGAATCCACCTCAATCACGTTTGGATCTGACGCAGGACGGGGACGTGCTGGATCTGCTTCTCTAGGATTAGATGGATTTTCTTCTGACTTCAAGCGTTCGCTGAGCCATTCTCGAAAGTCTCTGACTCCTTGACGTGCGCCAGCCCATAGCCCTTGTGCAACACTCTTAGTACCTTGTCCTGCACGAGTAAAGATAGCTCTCCAACCTGGAACAATTTCACCTGAAGGCAGCCAACCTGGTTTAACACCCCCAATTGGTCGAGTATAGTACACACCACCTGGAGGTCCTTTAATTGCCGATCTCACCCCAACCACTAAAGAGATGAAAGTTACAGCACCTAAAACGCCGCGTTCGGTTTGTTCTGCATCTGTGAGGTCTTGACCTGTGACAATATCGTTTCCGGAGATGCCTTCGATAATGCCGACCACACCAACTGTATCGCCTAGTGCTAGGACAATAATCATTACAGGTCTACCCTGAAGTTCTCGTTGTCCGGAGCGATGGATGAGTGACATGATCAGCCCCACAGCAAGCAGAATTGCTCCGGCAATCATGATCGCAGTCCAAGCGGTGAGAATGACTCCAAAGGCTGCCGCGATCGCCGCAACAACCAGCGCCACTACCACCAGAATAACAATGCCAATCAGGATTTGTCCGACAGCGCGACCCAACCCCACGAGCCAGCTTTCGTCAATCTGTTCTGCGGCTTCGTGAGCGCGAGTTTCTACCTGATCTGTGCGAGGTTTGATAGCCTGAGTAATGCTTTCGTTTGTGGCACTGGTCAGTTCAGTACGACATTGTTCAGTGATGCCTGACATTTCTTGTTTGACTTGTTCATTGGCACGATTGACTTCTGCCAAGACGGCATTGATCATTTCTTGCTGCTGAGTGGCTGCCCCGGCTAGAATTTCTTGCCCTTGCTGGCGGCGCGATTCTAAGGATTGGGCGATCGCTGTTTGTGCCTGAGATTGGACTCGCTCGGCACTGGTTTGAGCCACACTGACTAATTCGGAAGCTTGACGGGCAAAGGAGAAAGTCACCTCTGAGAGTGAATCATGGGCAGTGGAGGCAGAGGTGCCTAGTTGGGCACGACCGGATGTGCTGGTGATGAGCATTGCAGCACGTCCTGATTCGATCACGTCTCGAATTCCGGGTAAGAAAGGTTCTGCCTCACTTGATACGACTGTTGTAGTTTCCTCAATGCCGCGATCGATTTCAACCACTAACGCAGTACCAGCGGTATCCACTTCGGTAGAGGCTTGGTTAGCACCGGATCGAACTTGGGCGATCGCATTGTCCCCAGAACTTTGTAAGCGGGTATTAGAGTCTGATTCAGCCGTCTCTAATGCCTGTAATTCAGTGGCTAAACGAGCATCAATTGCGGCTAGAGCCGCATCTACTGTTCCTCGCAAACTGGTTTCTGCACTGAGTGCCGTCCCCTCAATTTCAGGAATTAACGTTTCGCGCGCTTGCGTAATCTGAGTACTGATTGAGGTAGCATACTCCAGATATTTTCCACCAAATTCTTCGGCACGAGAGCGGAGATCTTTGGCGATCGCAGGCTTTTTCTCCCGAATATCTACCGCACTTTGCCTAGCAACTTCACGGGCTGCGGTACGTTGTTCTGGTTTTGGATCGTCATGGCCACCATATCGGGCGGCTTCTGCGTCTCCGGCTTGTTCGCATTCCAGGGCAGCAGCTTCTAATTTGCTATCGGCTCGGCTTGCTTCTTGTTGGGCAATAGTTTGAGGCTGTTGTTGCTGCTGTTCGGCAAACGTTGTGAGGCTGGTTTGACGCTGGCTAAATTGGGTATCGGCTTGAGCAATGCGTTGTACTGTAGCGGTTTGAAGTTGAATCACATCCTGCTCAACTTCTGCTTGCAGGACTACTTTTTGTTGTTCGGCATGGCTCGTCATTGCCGCGTGAACAGACGCAAACTGAGCCTGAATCGTCCTGATTTGAGTGGCGATCGTCGTTTGAATTTCGCCAACTTGCATTTCTGAATGAGTGGCGATCGCTGCTTTTTGAGTTTCTATCTCAGCTAAAATCGACAGTTTTTCTTGCTCTGCCTCAGTTTGAAACGCTGCCAGCAGTTGTTGAACTTCAGCACGATCTTGCTCTGGAGTCCGATCGTGCGCTAAGGCTGTCGATACTTCTTCTTCCGTAAGTTCTCGCTGAGGAATCTGACTTCTGAGGGCATCCGGGGCCACAGGAGGCACAAGCGCTGCACCCGCAGTCGCTCCTGCAACAGGTTCAGAAGCAGAACGGCTTGCTACCTGACCTCCAGTACGTTCTCCGGGAGATTGAACTGCTTCTTTTGTGGACTGACCCTTAGTGGATTTATCTTTAGCGTGAGTGCTTCTCTCACTCGGAGCAGCATCTTTCTGCCCCGTCTTTGCCTGTATTCCTGCTAGAGGGTCTTTGCCTGGTGTTTTTGGAGTCTGAGGTTGTCCCATTCCCTGAGATGGCATCCCTGGGGTATTAATTTGTGAAGGGTTCGATCGGTGAGGTGAGGACTGAACAGAAGGCTGAGGTGGAGCGGGTTGTAATTCGCTGGGAACTAGGAATATTGGACTTCCTTCTGTTTTTTGGGTGGTGACTTGTGGTTCTGTGGTTGCCTCTGCGACTTCTTTTTGCATTGTGGCGCGACTTCGCGCTTTCGGAAGTTGGGCACTGATATCGGATTCACTTTTTTGGGAAGTGTTTCTTGCTGTAGAAACTTTATCCTTCTTTTCCGCTGTCTCAGATTGAGATTCACTGCGTTGGCGACTGTCTTGAGTGGGAGCAGATGTTTGTTCTGAAATTTGATGTTCGGTATCAAGAGGTCGATCGGTCGATTGCTCCCCTTGCTGAGAAGCTACCCGCAAATACATCGGCATCCCTTCCACAGAAATACTTTCAGAGCTAGACACAGACGGCGCTTTCAACAAACGTTCTGCTTTCGCCTGCTGTTCCTTCTTGCGTTGCTCTAACGCTTTTTCTCTATCTTTTTTCTGCGTATTGGGTGCATATTGGGGCATAATCAATGCTCTCCAGTTGGGAAATTTTTACGAAAGCAATTCCGAAGCAATCTGTTTTCCTAATTTACGATACTCGCTGGCTACTCCCTGCACCACATCTGTAAATTCGATCGCCCTCCCCTCCGCCTGCGCTACCGCTGCTGAGGCAAACACCGCATTACGAATATGTCCGCCACAGAGATCGCAGATGGCAGACAGTTGATTGATTTGGGAATCGCTGAGGTGATGGTTTGTGCCCAAATGCGATCGCCATAGTTCTCGCCGCTCCTCCGGTCCTGGCAGAATAAATTCTACAATCAGGTCCAACCGTCGCGAAAAAGCTGAATCAAATCGACTTCTGCTATTACTGGTCAACAGTGTAATCCCATCAAACGTCTCGATACGTTGGAGTAAATAATTGGTTTGGCCATTAGCAAAGCGATCGTTGGAGTCTTTCACGTCGGTGCGTTTCCCAAAGAGCGAATCCGCTTCGTCAAACAGCAAGACCACTTCGGATTGTTCTGCCCGCGATAACAGTTGAGCCAAGTTCTTTTCCGTCTCGCCGATGTACTTACTGGTAATGGCAGAGAGATCCACTCGGTACAGTGGTAGACCCAATTGAGTCGCTAGCCATCCCGCTGCGAGGGTTTTGCCTGTGCCGGAAGGACCGAAGAGGAGCGCTCGGACGCCGGGATGGTAGCGGGCGGTAGCCGAAACTCCCAGTCCTTCGATCAGACGATCGCGGGTTTGACAGCGTTGGAGTAACCGTTGGAGTTCCTGACGGAGCGCGGGAGAGACGACAAGGGCGCGATCGCTGATGGGATCCCGCAGCGGTTGTGCTAGCGAATCTAATCCCAGTCCAGCGTCACTCCAAGCCGCAGCGGCAACCATTTCGCGAGTGGGATGAGATGTCGAAGACCCTGATTGCAGGGACTCTGATTGCAGACGGCTGTGGTGTTGGGCCAGTTGACCGAGTTGGGCGATGCGACCGCTGCCGTGTCGATGGAGGGTGGCCAGTTCTGTCGAAAGGGACTCAGTGCTCTTATGATTGCCGAAGGCTTGCTGCCAAAGCTGCTGCCGTTCAGATGCCGTGGGGATAGGAATAGTCCAGTTTAGGACCGTGCTGCCGTGGGTATCAACGCTGCCATCGGGTCCACAGAGGACGAGGACAGGACCGTGATAAAAGGGAATAGGAAGCAGGGGTTTCCGATCGCCCGGTCCTAGGTCTAGACAAAAAACAGGCAACAGTTTTCGTAATTGCAACCAGATTCCCAATCCAGGAACTGCGTTGGTTTCAGTTTCGGTTTCCAGAAATAATGGGCGTTGTTGGCGGGCCTGGGCGACGGCCTGGGCGATCGATCGCGCTTCTTGATCAGATCCGGTACGAATTAATAACACCTGTTCCGGTTGAAGGGTAGTGGCGTGGCGTTTGGCTTCGGTGAGAAGGGACGGGGGGAGGGCGATCGGGCTGAACCGTCCCAGTCCGATTGTGGTGTGCGGCAGGGCACAATCCTGTCCGCGCAGGGCCAATCCCAAATGTAAGGGCACGCTGAGGGTTTGCTCGGGAAGCGGGGCGGTGGCATTGAGGATTTGGAGGAGTCCGCTTTGGAGGCTGAGGCTGTTGACGAGGTGATAGATGGGGTGTGGATCATCGGGGATCAAGTCTGCGAAGGCCGTCGCGAGAAGCCCGAGGGTGGGTCGTGAGCCACCGACGGGGGACTGGACTTTAGCCAGGGCGCGTCCGACCATGACGGATTCTTCGACAGCGAGGGTCAGGACGATCGTGAGGATTTCTAGGGGTGGGAGATGGAGTGCTTTGGCCAGTTGGAGTAAGCGGCGATCGGGGACATTAGGATTTTGAAGATATTGGGTTAAGGGCAATTTGGCAACGTGTTCCCAGTGCTGATGCAAAAATTGCAGTTCGGTGGGAGTTGTGGCATCCGCGTCGGGTAAATGTTGAGCGATCGCTGCTAAGGCATAACTCAATAACGAAATGGATTCTGTTCCCGTTTTTATAACGGCAATAGAATCGTTTGCAGAAGTGCTTGCAAAACTATTCAGATTAGCTGATACAGAAACCATACCTGTTACGCTCCATTGCCATAGTGAAATAAGACTACCCGTCCGAGCCAAGGCACCCACCCCGGATCAAGATCCAACCCCGATCGCCGAATCCGAATATCCGCCTGGTCATGGTGAAAATAGATATCCAGATGGGTTCGGGTCAGGGTAAAGGCACCGGGACGATCGATGATTTCAGTGAGCTTCATCCCAACATGGCGCCGACACCAGACCCGCATTGCTGCGATCCAAGCGGTAATTTCAGGGGTGATTTCAGCGAGGGGATCGACATGACCAAAAAAGGAATTTGGGGATTGAGTCGTCAGCGCTTGACGAATGGGATCGACATCGGGAATCCCAAACTTCATCGCAACTTGAGATAGAAGATGAGCCGGGAAGTTTAGACTCAAACGATCGCAACGATGAAAAAATCCCAATTGGTTCAGCAATGGAATGATGCTAAAGAATCCAGCGTATGAACTACGATCGATTTGCAGTAATGACAACAGGTCTGGCTCAGATTTGATAAGTGGAGAGTCAATTGGTTCAGGATTAGAATTTAGCCATGTTGAATCACCCGCATCCAATGAACTGACGATTAGTTTGCGCTCAACGTCTCGATCGATCAACTTTTGCACTGCGCTGTCAGTTGAGTCCCCCCCAAACCCCGAATTTTGACGGCTTTGATCCGTTCCTTCAGTCTCATCGATCGGCAGTTCTATCATTGCGATCGGTTTAACGGCTTGCCGATCCGATCGGATAATGCATTGAATCCAGGGAATGATGCGTTGGATCAGTTGCGTATCCGATCGAAGATAGGGTTGATCCATCAACACCCAAATCACTGCTAACCATTGCGATCGGGCATCATTTATTCCCCAAGTGGTGAACCAAGGCAGAAGGGTTTGAATCGCGATCGATGAAGGTGAAATTGCCGTTGTCGATAGTGGGATTAGCGACGGATTGCCTGGGTCTAACTGCGGATCGTCAGGTGCGACCCTTACCCAACCACAGGCTTGTAACAAG
>JAYVVL010000433.1:0-2768 GCA_043787035.1 Synechococcales cyanobacterium | reverse complement strand
CGTGAGGCGATCGAAGCTTCGGGATTGACGGCGGACCAAAAGGAAGAGCTTCAGGATTATCTCAAGGCGGCGAAACGGGAGGCGGGGAAGGAGTCTCTAGATAAAGATTTGATCGGGAAGAATCCGAAAAATGTCGGGGAGACGATGAAAAATTTGAAGGAGACGGCGATCGCTGCGATAACTTCACAAACTGCCATCGGCAAGACGCGGAGATTTACCATAAATGTGCTTCCGACTTCTTAGCTGTCTCTTAAAATCCACTGGGCCTCTTTTCTGAGTTAAATACAGAACAAACGTTTAGCGCTACCAAGACTTCAGCATTTGGTAGTGCCATTATGTGAAGGGTAAAGAATAATAAGGTGATTTCGAAAGCGGCATGGTCAGTACTTAAGCTGCGAGGGCTATTTTTCTCTGTCCTTTAGAAAAGGGCACTACCCAGCACTTTAAGAAACAATAAGTACTTCGCGATGAAAAAGTCTTTACTCTTAATAAACTGGCTGTGCAAGTGGGTGGTACTGTATAATTTCGCTCATCAGTCAACGCTTTTTCACATACACCCATATCAGCGATCGCGAGTGGTCTGAATCAAGATTGTCCGGGTTGCTGACTTGTTGTACTGAGTTCCAGAAGTCACTGAGCGTGAACATTTCATAACGTAAGTTCAGTTACACTTCACATACCTGATTTTTTTGATGAGTTTGGGCTAAACAATGAATCGACTCGCATCTATCCAGACCCACGTCCTATCGGCTTCTCACGCTTCTGAGACTCCTTCCGATGATCGCCCTCTGACGGATACAACAGAATCGAATCTTCACGCGCTGGCGGCAACCTGGGCCCGAAAATATATTGTCTCAGTGACTTCGGGCTATGACGAAGCGCAGGTCGAAAAGGTCGATCGCCTCTCAGATTTCGCTTCCTTTGAGGGGCGACGATACACGGCTGAGAAGCTGATGCAAAGACTGAAGTCAGCGAGCGCCCAAGCTTGGTCGATGACCGAAGATCTCCTGGCAGTAGAAGTTTTGCGTCATGGAATCAATTCCAATTTGCTTGACCCCTGGCAGATTGCCGGAGACTCCCATAAGCTGTTTGAGAAAGCGCTGTCGTCCTATGGCAATCAACTCACAGCCCAGCGTCTCTCGGTTGTGATTGGCGCTGACTGCGGGCGGTTGCGACAAAAATATACGGCCGAAGACTCGCGCGCGATCGGCTTTGTCAGTATGCAGTTTCACTACACGGGCAAGGTTCTCTTAGACCAGCTTTCTCCAACCGAGCAGGGACTATTTTCGCCCTATCTCAAGGTCATGGATGACCACTTGTATATGCCCCTACAGGATGCTTATCAGGCAGCGGCGGATCACGATCCTGATTCTCCTGAGTTGATTGCTGTGCAGAACTTGCTGCCAATCAGCAGCCGAGTTGCCCATCGCGTGTGTGAGCAAATTTGTCGTCTAGATCCTGGCTATCACACCTACAGCGGCAGTCTTAACTCCTCAGAGGTCAGAATCTCCAGCATTCGTGATGTTGAGATGTTTCAGGTTTACCTGTGTCTATGTGTTTTAGAAGGAAATGTGTCTTCGGTGCAGCGCCAACTGTTTCCGCTTTGTGTGATGCTTTACCCTCGATTGAAGGTCAAATGGCAGATGGTGCATGATATGTTGCAGGTGATGGGCTGGGAGCTATATGGGCAACTATCAACGGAAGACATGACGATTCTGCTCCCCTACTTGCGGACGTTGACAGAGATGTTTTCGATCGACCTGTTTCAGGAGAGTTAGAGTTTCGCAGTCACCAGTAGCCTGCCCATAATCGAGGGATTTTAGAAGGCACGATGGACTAGTAACGAAGCCGTCGAGTTCACGTCCTGTTAGGATCTGACTTGCAGACTCTGTTAAATCGCGATCGCTGGCCTCCATGAAGTTTCACAAAACGCCTTTAACTTTGCTGTTTAGCGCCTTGCTTTTGGGTGGCTATGTCTATTTTTCTGAGCTGAAAAAAGAGCCACAGCCGCAAATAGCTCAGACTGAAGCAAAGCCGATTTTTACGTTTAAGGAAGCAGAAATTCAGGCGTTTACCGTGAAAACGGCCCAACAAACGCTGAGTTTTGAGCAGATGCCAATGGCGGTTAAGTCAGGGCAAAAAGGACTCAGCCCAAAAACTTTGTGGCAGATGACCACTCCCGAAAAAACGGCTGCTGATCAGGCAACTGTGGCATTTTTGTTAAATCTGATCGCTACCGCAAAAAGCGATCGCACGCTCTTAACCCCGATCGCACGTTAAGCAGAATTTGGACTCAATCCCCCCAAGCGCAACCGTTGAGGTGAAGCTCGACAATCAGCAAACTCATCGTCTGCCGTTGAGCAAGCCAAATTTTAACCGTTAGTTTTTGTATGCGCTGGCTGACCCGATCGCAAATCCCTCTCAAGATCTTGCGGTGTTGCAGGTCGCGATCGTTTAGGCGAAGTTCAAATTTTTCGCGTTGGTAAACGGAATGATGGAGAAGTCTATCGAAACTTGTAAATACAGACGGAGAGAACGATCGCCGCTGACGACCGCATATCGGCGATGCTCCCTTTATCAATGGGGTGAAAATACTAGGACTTGATGTGATTAGTAAACTGCGTCAAAACGCGAATCTCCGCTATCTATTTGAGGGAGAACAGAAGGCAAGAGGAGCACGCCGCAAATATGACGGCAAGGTCGATTTTACCGATTTACTTGGGTGAAGAGCGTTAAAACGGGAGTAGACCTGTATACCTGGGTGGTTT
>JAYVVL010000432.1:0-7880 GCA_043787035.1 Synechococcales cyanobacterium | reverse complement strand
GGTTGGCTGTGACTATATTCGAGATGGCATGATTAACTTCAATATTGCCAGACAGCAGCTATTGCAAGCCATTCAGTTTTTGTCCTGTACTTAGGTCGAACTTATATCGATCGTCACTTTTTGAGGATTGGCTGGAGATAGCGCTGGGCGTTGGTTCGTAGGAGGTGATGATGCCGCAATATTGACCAAAGCTGGTGTTTTGGAAGAGGCGGAAGTAGTGGCAAGCGTCGTAAATAGAGGAGGCGACGAGGATGGCGGTACCCCGATCGTCGTTTAATCGAGTTTGGACCCCAAAGTCATGGATGACGTCAGCGACGATCCGCTGTTTCCGCTCGCCGGAACTCATGAGTTCTTCTAGGGTTGCCCAGCGTTTACGGAGGACGGCGCATTGGAAGTCGTTGAGTCCTTTGGTTTTTTGGTCGAACCATTCATTGATCGCTTTTTGGGAGGTGAGGCGTTGAGGGACGTTGCGGGCTTCGTATTTGAGATCGAGGACGACTTTATCGGTGACGGCTTCGTGGAATTTGTAGGTGTGGATGTAGGTGCCGAAGACTTCGCGGGTGGTTTGTTTGTCTTTGCGGAGGAGCGGGGTTCCGGTGAAGCCGATGAAGAGGGCATTGGGGAGCCAGCGTTTCATTTGTGTGTTCATATCGCCGCCTTGGGTGCGGTGACATTCATCGACGAAGACGTAGAAGCGTCCGTGGATTTTGGGCGGAGGGCTTTTGAGATCGAGGTCGAATTTGTGGATGAGAGCGCAGAGGACTCGGGGGGTTGTGTCGGTGAGTTTTTGAATGAATTGCGATCGGGAGGTGATGCGGAGTGAGGGAGATTCTTCGCCAACGATGCCTGAATTTTTGATTACGCCCTCAATTTGTTTATCGAGTTCGGTGCGATCGGTGATGATTAGAATCCGGGCTTCGGGGTCATGTTCGAGTAGCCATTTGGCAATGAACACCATGAGGAGGCTTTTACCACTGCCTTGGGTGTGCCAGATGACGCCGCCTTCGCGCTGGCGGATGCGGTCCTGGGTGGCTTTGACGGCTGCGAATTGGTGGGGACGGGGGACTTTCTTTCTGCCACCGTCGAAGATGATGAAATTACGAATCAAGTCAAGAAGTCGAGATTTTTCGCAGAGTTCAGCGAGAGGGCGATCGAGGAGGGAGCCTGTTGTGAGAGGTGCAGAGTTGTGAGCTTTCCAGGCAACAAACATCTTTGGATCGGGTCCGATCGTGCTGTAGTAGAGTCCCTGGGAGTCGTTGCCTGCGAAGACGAGTTGGATGGTGCTGAAGAAGCGTTCGTTGAAGATGGGTTCTTGGTTGCTGATCAGTTGTTGAATGCCGTCGCTGATATTGACGGAGCTGCGTTTGAGTTCGACCAAGACGATCGCAATCCCATTCAGATAAATCACGAGATCGGGGCGGCGTTCGTATCCCCCTTTGAGGGTGACTTCTTCGGCGATCGCGAAGTCGTTGGCTTCGGGGTTTTCCCAGTCGATCAGGTGGACGGTTTCGGTTGGTCTGTCTAGGGCGATTTTGACCTTGCTCCCATAGCGCAGGAGTGTGTAGGTGCGGAGGTTGGCTTGGTAGAGGGTGATACCTGTAGTGTCGGCGGCGGTTTCGAGTTCTTGGAGGGCGGCGGAGATTTGGGCGGGGGTGTAGCCGCGATCGGTTAGGTTGGCGCGGAGGAGTTCGGGTTCGATGTTGCGGTTGTTGGGGTGGTGCTGCCAGTTGCCTAGGTTGCGGTAGCCGAGGGCGATCGGGTTCTGCTGTTCTGTAGCTGTCCCGGCATCATAGGTTCCCTGTGGTTCTCGGACGAGGGGCGTGGGTGTGGTTTTGCAGAAGCGATCGATGACTCGTTTTTGGGTGACTCGTTCTGGGCGGGGTTGTGTAGCCATACCGATACTCCAAAGTTCCAGCGGAAGATTTTATTGAGACTTTACTGTTGTTAACACAAAATGCTCAAGAATTTCTGTCTGCGAACAAATTTTCTTAACATCGCGCTCAAAAATCATAGGGGTTGCGCTTCTGATAAAACTTTTTCCCGAATCCGGGGACTGATTCCTGGCTCTGTCAAAACATCGACTTTGCGCCCTAGCAAATCTTGTAAATCCATTAATAGGCCACTTGGAAACCAAGCTGTAGTCTGATTTTTGTCATAGTCAATCAAAAAATCAATGTCGCCTTCTGCGGTTTCTTCTCCCCGTACGACTGAGCCAAACACGCGAATATTAAATGCTCCATGCCGCGCCGCAATTTGTAAGATCTGCGATCGCTGTTCTCTTAAGTTTTCCAGTAGTGCCATCGGTCTAACTCCTTTCAATCGACGATTTCGTTGCTCCCTATCATGCCTCAATTTTAAGTCGAATCCTCCCAGTGAGTAATTCTTGCATCATGGCTTGCTTGAGATCGCGGGTTTTGTTGCGGCGTTGTTCGATCGCAGCGATTTCGGTATCCATGTCAGAAAGGATAGAGGCGATCGCGGTTTGTTCAGGGAGGGCGGCAATGGTAGTCCATAGACCTTCATCGCTGGCATCTCAACACCTGTTTGACCTGAGGATCTCTGCGAAAGCGAATCAATAAGCTGAAACAGCTTTTCTTGCTTAAGAATGTGAAAAAAGAAATCGCGACTTATTTTTTGATTAGGTGTAGCTTTAATCAGTGCAACGTTATAAGCGCCGTCAATACCACGAAGAATTTGAAAAATAGGAGGACCATACCTTCCTATCATTATGTCTTCAGCCGTACAACGCTTACGTGCCATCGCCTCTTGAATAAAGGTTATAAACTCATCAGTTTTGTAGTCTCTAATTTGAATCAGTCGGATGTATCCTTGGGTCGGCGAGAATCTAAATGTATAACGTGGTGGCTGAGAACCACCTGAGAAAGTAGCGACATCACCAATAGTTAAAGCCTCCCAATTTTCTGGAATCAACCCACTCCCAGTCAGTTTGTACTTCTTCCCCTCATCAAACTCTGGCAAACGTGTCTTACCCGTAAGGAATTGCTGCATGGCAGTCTGTTTGAGATCGCGTTTCTTAGCAATCAACCGATCGAGTCCCCCCAGCAATTCATCCATGTCGGAGAGGGCGGTGGCAATCGATCGTTGTTCGGGTAAAGGTAGAAGGGGAACAAGAAGACTCCGTAAGTCAGACAGATTTAGTAGTGCCTGGGTACTTCCAAATGTTGTAAGTTTGATCGCTGCCTGGGCACGGTTTGAGTTTAGAAAGTAGTAGATAAATTTTGAATCATAGTCTTCTGCAACATGAATTCTTGCTAAGTTTCGGTGCAAGTTGCCACCAGCAAGAGTCACAGGAATATGGGCTATTCTGCCAATTGTACCTAAAAGAGATACAACAATTTCACCCCCAGCAAGTCTTGTTGAGAATACTGGCGGGCAAGCTGCGCACTGATCCTGTGAAGTTGCTCTATGTCTATAGCTCCATGGATAACATCTCGGATCTGTAATAATGGAACTCCATTTTGAACATAGTTTTCTGGCTTCAAAACGCCGTAGGCAATTGGATTGTTACGATCTAATAGATCTTGAAGGTGGCACATCCCAATCCTCTGGAATCACTCCCACCTCAGTTAGCTTATAGCCCTCCCGCAATTCAGAATTATTCACGATCGTCCTCCATTTGCCAAACCTGATTGAACTCCCGCCGCAACTCTTCCGCGATCGACCCATCCGAAAAGGTGCGCAGCCTTCTCACATATTGAAGAAAGAAAATAAAAATACCACGTATCGGTTAAATTGCTCCGACTCAATCCTCTTTCACCTGCATTCATCACCATGACCTATCCTCTTCGTTGAGTATGTCGAGATAAGCCGTATAGGCAAAAACCCGATTTCGCTGTTGACCCGTCAGTTCATGCACCAATCCACTTTCCACTAGGGTTTGCACCGCCTTGGCTGCCGTTGGGAAGCTCAACCCACTCCGGTTAGCCAGCTCCTTCAGGCTACACAAAGGCCGTTCCCGTAACGCACCCAAAACCCGCAATCGACTCCGAATCGCCGTCGCAGAGCCACCGCCTTGCATTTGAATGCGATCGACATCCACCTCAAACAATCCCGTCAACCGCTGTACCGTCTGTACCGCCGCCGAAGCCGTCTGTTCAACGCCCTCCAGGAAAAAATCGACCCAAGCCTCCCAATCTCCCTCAATCCGGACCCGATCCAATAACTCGTAATAGACCGATCGGTGTTGTTTCAAATAGAGACTGAGATACAACAACGGCTGGCTCAAAAGCTCACCATGATACAGCAGCAACCCAATCAACAACCGCCCCAATCGTCCATTCCCATCCAAAAATGGGTGAATCGTCTCAAACTGTACATGCACCATTGCTGCCCGTAGTAAGGTCGGAATCCCATCCTCTTCCCCATGGCAAAAACGCTCTAGCGCACCCATACAAGCATCAACTTCCTGAGGTGGCGGCGGCACAAAACGAGCATTCCCCGGACGAGTCCCCCCAATCCAGTTCTGACTACGACGAAACTCCCCCGGTTGCTTTTCACTACCGCGCCCCTTAGCCATCAACTTCTCGTGCATTTCCCGCAGGAGTCGATTGCACAGCGGAAACCCCGATCGCAGACGTTCCATGCCATGCTCCAGCGCCGCGAGGTAATTGCTCACCTCCTGTACATCATCAAAGGGTACCCCAGGAGCCTCCTCCATCTCAAACAGCAGCAAATCGTTCAGAGAGGATTGCGTCCCTTCAATTTGGGAGGAAAGCACCGCCTCGCGACGGACATAGGAATACAAAAAAAGCTGCGGATCTGGCAACAGCGTACAGATACTATCCAAACGCCCCAAAGCCAAAGTCGCTTTTTCCAGTAACCGTTGCCGCCCACCACTGAGATCCAAGGGCGGATTTGGCGGCAAGGGATCCGGCACAAAAGCTCGGACATTTTCCCCTCCTGCCACACTGGTTTCATAATGCCCTGTCGATTTACGTCGCATGACCCTCAGAAAACCTTTAATAAGAATTTGGCTTATTAAAGGATATCGCCTTTTCTTTAATAAGCGATCGTTCAATCCTGCTCATCCTCCTGCCTCCTCATTCTCCATTCTCAACTCTCCATTCCTAAAACCCCATCCGCTTCAAATGTCCCGCCACCCGCGCCGCCAACACCTCCACCTCATCCTCCAGCTTCGGCAACGGCTCCGCATACCGTTCTGCCAATTGCCGCACCCGTCCTGTTAACGTTTGCGACACCCGATCGAGTTCCCCCTGCACCGCCGCTCCCAACATCGTCAGCCACTGCTTCAGCACCGCCGCCTCTTCCTTCGCGTCCTTATCTCCCTTAATCTCCTTAAGCCGCCCATTCACCTCCGCCTTATTAATCTTCTCCAACATCCCCAAAAATCCCTCCTCCCCACCCTGCTCTTCCTCTAGCTCCGTAAGGCTCGCCGTAACCGCCTCTAATTCTGCCTGCTTCATCTCGATCGCCCCCTGCTCCGGGGTAAAGTATCGCCCCACCATCAAAGCTTTCGGCACCAAATCACACGCCCAACCCTTATCCTTCTCCTTTCCTTTCTTATCCGTCTCCACAATCCGGTAAGTCTCAGCCACCCAGCCATCCGCCGCAACGATATAGCAATCATCCTGCATCGTCTCCGCCCAATAATCCATCAAATGCTGATACAAGTCGTAAGCATCCAACAATGCCGCCGATCGCATCCGCGTCAGCAAATCCTCCGCAATAGTCTCAATCAACACCTTCGGATTATCCCCGCAATCAAACCCCCGCAACCGAGGCCAATTCGTCACCTGCCACTCCCCAAGCAACGCCGTCACCGTCTGATTAAACGCCGTAAACTCAGAATGCTCCAAAATCGCCGCCTTCACCATCGCGATCGGCAACCGCAACCGCCCATACCCTGGACGATCGAATTCAAACAACGTCGCCCGCACCGCCGGAATCACCCGCCAATAGGCATCAATGGCATCAATATCGCGCTCCGGAATCCCACCCCCGCAAATGCCCCTCAATATCCTGAAGATCTTCCGGCTCCGTACTATCGACATAGCGCGGCAAATTTAAATTATAATCATTCTTCCGATCGCCAATCTCATCAAAATCCACCATCCGCGAATATCTCGGCGTTTCCACCTGATTCGTGAACACATCCACAATCCGATGAATATCCTGTTCCCGCAACCGATTCTTATTGCCATCTTTCTTAAACCCTTTCGACGCATCCACCATAAATACGCCGCGCCGCGCCATCGCGTGCTCCTTATCCAAAACCAAAATACAAGCCGGAATCCCCGTCCCATAAAACAAATTCGCAGGCAACCCAATAATCCCCTTCAAATACCCCAACTGCACCAGCTTCCGCCGAATTACCGCCTCCGCATTCCCCCGAAACAGCACCCCATGGGGCAAAATACAAGCCGCCTTCCCCTTACTCTTCATCGATCGAATAATGTGTAGCAAATAGGCATAATCCCCCTGTTTCCCTGGCGGCTCACCCCAAGCAAACCGCTGAAACGGGTCACTGTCCGGCGTCAGCCCCGTACTCCAAGTCTTATCCGAAAACGGCGGATTCGCCACCACATAGTCATAGGTCCGCAACTGCTCCCCATCCTTGAACTTCGGAGCCGCCAACGTATTCCCCGACAAAATGCTCGCCGTCGGAAAATCATGCAAAATCATGTTCATCCGCGCCAGACCCGCCGTGGTCCCATCCTTCTCCTGACCCTCCAGCGTAATGTGAGTCCCCGCCTCCGCCGCCACCTTCAACAATAATGAACCCGATCCACAAGTCGGATCATAAGCCGTTGTCGAAGCCACTGCATTCTGCGGCGAAATCCCAATCACCTTCGCAATCACCCGACTAACCTCAGACGGGGTATAAAACTGTCCCTTACTCTTCCCACTCTCCGTCGCAAAATGCCGCATCAGATACTCATAGGCATCTCCCAAGATGTCATCATTTTCCGCCCGATTCTTCGAGAAATCCAGCTCCGGCTTTTGAAAAATACTGATCAGATTCGTGAGGCGATCGACCATCGCCTGCCCTTCCCCTAGCTTATTGGGGTCATTGAAATCCGGAAAATCACTCCTTGCCAGCCGAGCATTCGCATTAATCAACGGCTGAATAATCTGGGTATTAACCTTGTCCCCAATGTCACTCTTCCCCTTCAGCGCGATCATATCCGTGAAGCTGCCGCCGATCGGAATCGTTACCGGAGGCGCAAAGTCATCGGAGTTCCCGTACTTATCGGAGATGTACTTGATGAACAGCATAAACAAGACGTAATCCTTGTATTGACTAGCATCCATGCCCCCACGCAGCTCATCGCAGGATGCCCAAAGGGAAGAGTAGAGATCGGACTTCTTAATCGCCATTCAAACTGAGTCACATAAGTTTTAGACCGCCCCCAAGCATACTCGCTCGGGTTTAACTTAGATATGGCATTCCTGCAAGCTAATATCGCTCCCTGCCCAACCCCCAGCACAAAGCCCTCACCAGACGATCGGATGAGGGCTTTGTATGAGAATCACGGTGCCAGTCTTTGCTTTCTAAGACCCAAATTCTTTAAAGATACTACGATTCTTTCTGAGAATTCCCCGTGTTTTACGATCGTCGTCTCCATCAGAGCCAGCCGGTCTGATCAAGTCGGTCGATTGCTGTTATGAGCGCAGAAATCGTGCTGGTAAGGATGACTTTATCCACAAGATCTGGATCCATTCCACGATGAGCAAGGGTATGCGCGATTCTCTCGTAACGAGCGATCTGTGCAAAATCTTCGGCATGGGAAGGTCTTCTGGGCGTTGCATAATTAAGGTATGAGTCATGAGGATTAGCCGATGAAATGCCCTGAGTGTAATAGTGCAAACATCCGTAGAAACGGCATCAAGCGAGGTAA
>JAYVVL010000431.1:0-2780 GCA_043787035.1 Synechococcales cyanobacterium | reverse complement strand
GTGAATAGTTCTGAAAAACCACCATCCGATCGGGACCAGGGCGCAGGATTTTTTCACCCTGCAACATCACCACGCCTTCGGTCGGCAAGTCTAGTCCAGCGACCATGTTAAGCAAGGTGGATTTCCCACAGCCCGAGTGCCCAATCAGCGAAATAAACTCGCCTTCTTCAATGTTTAAATCAATCCCTTTGAGCGCAACGTAGGTGCCCCCACCATTCAGGTTAAATGTCTTTTCGACATTTTCAACGCTAACAAAAGACATAGCACATTACTCCTAAAACTGAACCATATGGGCAACTACAATCAATCGTGAGAAAAGGTGAAAATCATCTGTAGCTAGTTCTGGCCAGGAAGGATGCGACCCTGTAACCATTCCATGAATTTGTCCAAGCCCCATCCCACAAGGCCAATGTAGACCAGCGCTAGGATGATTTCGCTAATTTGACCGTTTTGGTAGGCATTCCAGATGAAGAAGCCGATACCCACAATCCCAGACATCACGATTTCTGCGGCAATAATGGCCAGCCATGCCAGTCCGATCGCAATCCGTAATCCGGTGAAGATGTAAGGCAATGCAGCAGGAAACAAGACTTTGAAGAAGAACTCACCCCGAGGCAGTTGCAGCACCTGCGACACATTAATATAGTCCTGAGGAATCTGCTTCACACCCACAGCGGTATTAATCAAAATTGGCCATACTGCGGTAATAAAAATTACGAATAATGCAGCAGGTTGGTTTTGTTGCAATGCTGCAAGAGCGATCGGAACCCAAGCCAGTGGCGGCACGGTTCGGAGAATTTGGAAAATAGGGTCAAGTCCTTTGTAAACACGCTTGTTTAGACCAATGATGACCCCAACCGTAATTCCCACAACCGCTGCGAACGAATAGCCAATTAATACCCGTTGAAGGCTGGCCCAGATCTGCCAGAACAGTCCTTTGTCTGTGCCGCCACGATCGTAGAACGGATAGAGAATCAATGTCCAAGTGTCCCGTACCACTCTAATGGGTCCAGGAAGGCTTTTATTAAAGAGTGAGAAAAACTCCCACAACGCCAACAGAATGAACAACGTAACCAGCGGCGTCAAAATATCATCAATGCGCTGCCAAGCTTTGGCGTCAAGTTTGAATCTGCTCCGGGTAGCAGGCTTTGGGGCAACGGTCATGATTGTGGTACTCCTAAACAATGACGAAGTGACTTGGGTTTGAAATATACGTTTGCCGCACAAATATTGTACGGCAAAGCTTTAATATCGATCGGGCCTAAACTCGCTTAATCTTGAGGCCGCTTAGATAAGCATCGGGGTTGGCTGGGTCAAACTTAACGCCATCGAAAAATTCCTCAATGCCGCGTGACTTATCAGTGGGAATATCCCCCGCTGAAATGCCAAGCTCCTGCGCACATTGCTTCCAAATATCTTCGCGATTCACCTTAGAAATTAGGGCTTTAGTCGCATCATACTGGGCTTTATCGAGGAACTTCCAACGGTAGCTTTCAGTTAAGAACCACAGGTCATGGCTTTGGTAAGGATAGGAAACGCTTCCTTTCTTATCCTTCCAGTACAAGACCGCTTTCTGTTTATCATCCACTACCCGTTCGCCCAGATTGTATTTGCCCATCATCGGCGCTTCTAGAACCGCTTCCGGAACCCCAAAGTACTCTCGTTGAGACAGGATTTTGACGAGTTCTTTGCGGTTGTCAAAGTTATCGCACCATTGTTGTGCTTCCATCACGGCTTTGAGTACCGCTTTGGTCGCATTCGGATACTTCTCTGCCCAGTCCTGCCTTACCGCCAAATACTCTTCTGGGTGAGCTTCCCACAGTTCAGCCGTTAGCGCTGAGATGAACCCAATGTCATCAGCCACGATCCGATAAGGCCAAGGATCGCCCGTACTGAAGGCATCCATCGCTCCGCGTTTCATATCTGCTACCGTTTGCGCCGCCGGAACCGTGAGCAATTCCACTTCAGAATCGGGATCAATTCCACTCGCTGCTAACCAATAGCGAATCCAAATTTCTTGGTTGGCTTTCGGGAAGGTATAGGCTGCTTTGAAGCGGGTTCCTCCGGCTTTCAACTCAGCAAAGTACTTCGGATCAGGTTTTAATCCAACATTCTTCCCTTTGTGTTTATTGGCGATCGCAATCCCGTTGCCCTGAGTATTTAACTGACACAGAATATACATCGGCACCTTCGTGCCGTCGGTAATAATCCCTTCCGTCATCAAATATGGCATTGGCATTTGCCATTGACCCCCATCAATTCCACCTCCCGCAGAACCGATTTTGACGTTATCGCGGGCCGCACCCCAGTTTGCTTGCTTGTCAATTTTGACATCCGTCATGCCATGCTTGGCAAAGAAGCCTTTGACCGACGCAATAATTAAAGGTGCTGCTTCCACAATAGGGGTATAGCCCAACTTGATGGTTTTAACTTCCGGCTCTGCTCCTGCTTTCACTCCTGAACCAGCGGCAGCCGTAGGCGTGGAAGAAACACTAGCAGATTTATCCGACGGAGGATTTCCGACACAGCCTTTCAGGAGGACGGATGTCGTCGCTATTACGCTCGCTGTGACTAAGAACTTGCGCCGTGACAATGGTGAGATAGGTTGGGACATTTACTTTTCCAATAGATAGCAGGCATTCGTCTTTATGATTAACCACGACTGGAGCTGTTTTCGGAGCTGTTTTCGGAGCAGATTTGCTTGACCAACCACTCAGTCACATTCAGTCGTCAAATCTAGGTGACTTGATCGTATTTATACCTTGAGTAGATAGACAAAA
>JAYVVL010000430.1:0-2784 GCA_043787035.1 Synechococcales cyanobacterium | reverse complement strand
AAAGTCAGTAATGGATCGGAATAGGTCTGAATGAAGAGTGGCAAATTTATACACTGTAATGTAGATGATAACGGGAAAGACCTTGAAATGTTGGGTGAGTGCCTTGGTCGATTGTCCGGGTGTGCAGGGGTTTTACACCTATGAAGTCCCGGCTGATATGCACGTTGTCGTCGGTGATATTTTGTCAGTGTCTTTTGGTGCGCAGCAGATTGGGGCGATCGCAATTTCCTTAGAAACTGATTTTTTAAAGCTAGATCTCAAGGGTGTAGACCCGTCTAAAATCCGTCTTGTGGACGATGTGATTTGCTCAGGATTCTTCCCATCGAACTATTGGAATCTATTGAATCAGGTCGTTTGTTACTATCAAACTTCATTGATACAAGTTGTTCGAGTTGCATTGCCTCCTGGATTATTATCTCGATCGCAGCGGCGACTTAAATGTCGAAATCTGACACCAGTCCGGTTAGGTTCATTCACATTAAGTCCGATGGCGCAGAAGGTGCTGGATCTTTTGTCTGCGAGTAAGACGGGTGATTACTCTTGGCGATTTATTCAGCAGAAGGTGCGAGGTGCAAATGCTGCGGTACAGGAATTAACGAAGTTAGGCTTAGTCGAAAGCTATTTACAACCGCCTGAAGCTGTGCGACCTAAACAGCAACGATCGGTGACTTGGGTGGCCGAAGTAGAAGAAGCAGGCAGCGATCGGCACCGAGAGATTGTAAATGCCTTGCGGCGGATGGGGGGTGAGGCGTGGGTAAGTGAGTTGCTTCAAGTTGCAAAAACTGGATCGACGGTGTTGAAAACCCTGGAGAAGAAGGGATATGTGACAATTCAGATGCGCGAGATGCTTCGACAAGAGGTCTATCCCGTGGAACCCGATCGGCCCAAAGCACTGACCCACGACCAATTGCAAGCCCTGGGTCGCATTCAGAAAGTTCGGGGAAAAGCGGTGCAAATGTTGCTCCATGGGGTCACGGGATCGGGGAAAACTGAAGTCTACTTGCAGGCCATTGCACCGTTGCTAGACGATGGAAAATCGGCCCTAGTATTGGTACCAGAGATTGGGTTGACGCCGCAGTTGACCGATCGATTTCGGGCGCGATTTGGCGAGGGTCGAGTTCGGGTGTATCACAGTGCGCTCTCCGAGGGGGAACGCTACGACACCTGGCGGCAGATGTTTTCAGGTGAAGCTCAAGTGGTGATTGGGACGCGATCGGCTGTTTTTGCGCCATTGAGCAATTTGGGGTTAATTATCCTGGACGAGGAGCATGATTCAAGTTTTAAGCAAGATCAGCCCGCGCCCTGCTATCACGCTCGAACGGTTGCCCAGTGGCGATCGCAGTTTGAATCCTGTCCGTTGTTGCTGGGTAGCGCAACGCCCTCACTAGAGTCCTGGCAAGCTTGCGCTGAAACGCCTGCTGAAGGTCCTGATCACTATGTGGCGCTTCCTCGTCGAGTGTACGATCGGCCTCATCCCGCGATTCAGGTCGTCGATATGCGGCAGGAACTCGCGAGTGGCAATCGATCGATTTTTAGTAAGCCGCTGCGGGACGCGTTGACCCGGCTCAAAAATGGGGGTCAGCAGGGCATTTTATTTATTCATCGTCGGGGTCACAGTACTCATGTGTCCTGTCGAAGTTGCGGCTACGTGATGGAATGTCCAAACTGCGACGTGTCTTTGTCCTATCATCAGGTCCACGCTTCAGCGGCAGAATTATTGCGCTGCCACTACTGTGGTTATGGTGAACGTCAGCCTAAGGTGTGTCCGGTCTGTTCTTCTACGTATTTCAAACAGTTTGGCAGCGGAACCCAGCGGGTGATGCAGGAGTTGGAGCGAGAGTTTCCAGCGTTGCGATGTCTGCGGTTTGACAGCGATACGACCCGGACGAAAGGCGCGCACCGGAATTTGCTGGAGCAGTTTGCACGAGGCGAGGCAGATCTGCTGGTGGGGACGCAGATGTTGACGAAAGGATTGGATTTGCCGCAGGTGACGCTGGTGGGCATTGTGGCGGCAGACGGGCTATTGAATTTGCAGGACTTTCGATCGGCGGAACGGGCCTGTCAGACGTTGCTTCAGGTGGCGGGTCGATCGGGTCGTGGGTCGGAGCCGGGACAGGTGATTTTACAAACCTATACGCCCGACCATCCAGTGATTGCGTCGGTTGTTAGCCAGGATTATGCCGCATTTGCCCGAGGCGAATTGGAAACTAGACGGGTGTTGGGTTATCCGCCGACGGGTCAGTTAATCTTAATCAGGCTCAGCAGTCCTGATGCGATCGCCGTTCAAACGGCTGCGACCACTGTGGCGACGATCCTTCGAGACTGGGTAAGGACAAAGGCTCCGAGTTATGAAGTCCTCGGTCCGTCTGAAGCCTCGGTTTTAAGAGTCGCACAGCGGTATCGTTGGCAGGTGATGGTGAAATGTTCAAGTTCTACAGGCTGGAGTTCCACAACCGTGGAACTCCAACTTAATCAGTTGCGATTGGCGATCGGATCCAATGTCAGTTTGACACTAGATGTAGATCCACTTAATTTTATGTAGGGATTAAATCTAGGAGCGTTGGGATGATCATCGATTGGCTGGGAACGGTGGGTCCGTTGTGGGAGAAACTAGCGATCGCGGCGCTGTGGTTGGCGATCGTTGGGATTGCAGCGACGGTGACGGGTCGTGTGTCGCCTCGGGGGTCTGAGTACGTGCGAAAAGTGGTTCATATTGGGACGGGCAATATTATTCTGTTGGCATGGTGGATGATGATCCCCGCTTGGGCGATCGTTGGGGCGGGG
>JAYVVL010000429.1:0-7955 GCA_043787035.1 Synechococcales cyanobacterium | reverse complement strand
GATTACGAGGCTCCATTCAGGGTTTGCGGGGAGGCGTATACAAGCCCCGCACATCTCCTTACAGCTTCCAGGGAGCAGGCCGGGATGGGTTAGAGGTGCTCGAACAGGTGCGTCGTAGCTCTGGACTACCGGTTGTCACAGAAGTCATGGCGATCGCCCAGATCGAGACCTTAGCGCACTCGGTGGACATGCTCCAAGTCGGCAGCCGCAATATGCAAAACTTCGACCTGCTCAAAGCGCTAGGTCAAACGGATAAACCTGTGCTGCTAAAGCGGGGACTGTCCGCCACCCTAGAGGAGTTCGTCATGGCGGCAGAATACATTCTCGCCCACGGAAATCCTAACGTAGTTCTGTGTGAGCGCGGAATTCGCAGCTTTGATTCCTACACGCGAAATGTCTTGGACCTTGGCGTAGTTGCCGCATTGAAGCAAATTACCCATCTGCCGATTTTGGTTGACCCAAGCCACGCTGCTGGACGCCGGGAACTCGTTGCAGACTTGTCGAGAGCGGCGATCGCCTGTGGGGCCGATGGTCTGATCATTGAGTGTCACCCTGATCCCGATCGAGCCATCTCCGACGCTCAGCAAACGATTTCCTTGGAGGCCATGGCCGCATTAGTAGAAAGTTTGAAGCCGATCGCCGTGGCCGTAGGACGATCGATCGCCCAGCCGTTAGACATCCAAAAAACTCGGGAGACGGTTAGGGTCTAGACTGAAGGATCTAGGCCATTTTTAGGCGTTGCATGATGGTTGGATGGCGATCGAGGGCATGACTAAGGCAAGTCTACAAACACTTGAACACATCATATCCTCCTCCACCGGACTTTATGCTTGACCTCAGCCTTGCTATTTGTACCTACAACGGAAAACAGCGGTTGCCTGCCGTCTTCGATCGATTGCGATCGCAAATAAACCTTGAACAGGTCCGGTGGGAAATTCTCGTCATCGACAACAACAGCACTGACGGCACTGCTGAATGGGTGAATCAAGAACAGCAATCCGCCCTAAACCATTGTCTTCCAACCATTCGATACATCCCCGAAACCCAGCAAGGACTTGCCTTCGCACGACAATGCGCCATTGAAAACGCCCAAGGCCCATGGGTGGCTTTCCTTGATGACGATAATTTGCCGGACGAGCATTGGATTGCAGCGGTACACCAGTTTGCACAGGCGAATCCTAATGCCGGAGCATTTCACGGCAAAGTTCGGGGGGATTATGAAATTGCGCCCCCCAAACATTTCGATCGAATTGCGGCGTTTTGGGCGATCGGGGGTGGACGGACGGTTCGTTGCTACACCACCGACCCAGAGGCAAGCCGCAAACGGCTACTTCCTCCCGGTGCTGGCATCGTCGTCCAGCGCCAGGCTTGGCTAGACAGTGTGCCGACTCAGCTTCAGCAAGTCGGGCGAGTGGGAAAATCGCTTGTGGGATCTGAGGATATTGAAGCGATGGTGCATTTGAGCCGATCGGGGTGGGAGATTTGGTACACCCCGGATATGTGTCTCGACCACCGCATTGATCAAAGTCGCTTAACCCGTGAGTACGCAATGCGATTGATGCATGGCATTGGGCTAGGGCGCTGGAATACTCGCAAGTTAGGGTTTGAGCCGTGGCAGCAGACTGGAATGATGGTCATTTTTTGGGCGAATGACCTGCGTAAAGCGATCGCTCATGCGATCAAATACCGCAAACAGATTCCGTCTGATTGTGTGGCCTCCGCAGAGATGGCGTTTTTTTGGGGGTGTTTAAAAAGTCCGTTTTATGGTTTGGGCTATTTCAATAGCGATCGATGATGGAGGATTCGCAGGGGCGAAAGGTTTCCGCCCGTTCCATTAACACCCTAAATCTGCATCTAAAACGTGATCTGTCGCCGCAGCGCAAATCCAATGAGCCGCCAAGGGACACTCGATCGCGTGACGATCGAAAGGCGTAACAGTCGTCCAGTGAGCAATCGCCCCAACCCTTTCACCCGCGCATACAGTCGAGCCTGCAACAGTTCTTCATGGTTTTTCGCATAGGCAGGCAAGAAAGCTAGCTTGCCGTATAGCGTGTCCGCTCGATGGCTGCTGCTGAGCTGTTTCCAAAGATGACGATTTTGGAGATGCTCCGGATTAGGAATGCCACCATGTTCGCCGTAGTTGCGGAAGGGAATGTAGCTCTTGAACCCGCGCGATCGCAGAAATCCCTCCACCCCAGAATCCCAAGGGCTATAGCGCGTTTCTCCATACTCCGATCGCACCTCCTCTGCATAGGACAGCAAGGTCCGCGCAGCGTCCGGCGTCACCAGGTAAGCCACTGTAGACACCGAAAAGCCCTCGGCATACCCTTGCTCTGACACGGAGTAAATCTGTGATGCACAGGTATAAAGCCATGCCAGTCCAGTCGTTTTGGCGGTCAAATCACAGGGCACGGGCAATGATCCCAAGCCTTTAACCGGAACAAAATCCGCTTCAATCACTAATCCCGGCTGGTCTCCCGCCACAATCTTTTGCCATGCGCGAACATGGTTTACTAGGCAGAGATAGCTGCGAGAATACGGAATACTCGGATCGACAGGCGGCTGTCGAAGGATTTCAACCTGCATTCCTTCTCGATCGAGCACGTCCTCCAACATCGACGTATCTTCGCCGCAAGCAATCACAAAAACCTGACTCACTTGATCACGCAACATATAAATCTCCTTCAACGGTAATAGGTGAGGTCACTTGGAAGAAAATCTGCTCGATCGCATCGACTTTATCGTCAAGATGAAATCGTTGTTTGGCATAGTCTTGGGTTCGATCGCCCAGCGTCGGGTCATCCTGCCGCCAATTCAGACTCGATCCCAGTGTTTGAGCAAGATCATCAACATCTCGTGCCGTAAATAAACCCGATGAAAATTCGCCTGCCAAGACCTCACTAATCCCTCCTACTCGACTGGCGACAACAGGCGTGCCTGCCATCATCGATTCAATAATGGTGCGTCCGAAAGGTTCGGCCCATTGACTCGGCACCACTGACACATCGCTCAGATGAAACACCTCGATCGCCTGGTCAATATGCCCGAGAAAACGCACCCGATCGTCAATTCCAAGCTCAATACACAGTTGCCCCAACTCCGTTTGGTAGCAAGCCTCATCCTGCAAGGGCTTCCCCGCAATCAGAAGCTGACTCTGAGGATGAATTTCTAGAATTTTTGCAAAGGCGCTGCATAACGTCCCTAGGCCCTTCATCCGATCGAGACGCCCCACATAGCAAATCACCCGATCGCCTTCAGGAATCTGCCATGCACTTCGCAGATCCAACAAGGACGTTTGTCTCACAAATCGATCCGGCATCACGCCATTATGAACAACCGCGATCGGAGCCTTAACCTGTGAGATCCAGCCTTGACGGTTGGCCGCCGAAACGGAGATAAACTGCTTGACCCGACCAATTGTAAGCCTGCGCTGAAATCCGAAGTCCACCGGAGATGGCAACCGTAAATGGCAGACTAACGGCACGTTTTTAAGCCAACTCAATGCGGCAGCAAAGGGCACGTCGTAGGGTTGGTTGATATAGACGATCATCGATTCAGCCTGTAATCCAACCTGTGATTCAGCTCGAAGCTGATGCAAAACCGTCCACAGATCAGCCACAAACCAAAGCAGCGACTGCCACGATCGCACAATCGCAAAATCCCTTACCGGAATCATCCGATCGCAAAACGCTTCATATTGCGGGAGTAGATCGCCAGAACTTCCGTAGATTAATGTAATTCGATGTCCTCGCTGAGCAAGCTGCCGAGTCACATCGACCAAACTCCGTTCTTGCCCACCTCGTTGGGAGGATGGATATTTTTCAAGAACAATAATGTGCATAGCCGGAGGTCTCACAGTTCGGTCACATTTAGCGTTCCCGATCCAGACTCCCGGCTATCTCAAACCCGCTATTCTTCGCGATCAGCAATCAATAAGACCTCGCCCTTTAGCATCCGCGCAGCCGCATCTAGCAGCGCTTCTTCCAGATAGGGCTTGGTGAAGTAGCCACTTGCGCCTAGAGAAGAGGCCATTTGACGATGACGATCGGCTCCTCGTGAAGTTAACATCGCAATAGGGAGCGCCTTGAGATTGGGATCTTTCTGAATCCGCGAGAGCAGTTCGAGACCGTCCATTCGAGGCATTTCGATGTCGCAAAATACAATGTCGCAGGGGAGACCCGATCGGAGCTTTTCCCAAGCCTCTTGGCCATCACGGGCTTGTTCTACCCGGTACCCGACTTTATTGAAGGTCATGGACAGCAATTCACGCACCGTAATCGAGTCATCCACGATGAGCACCATCGGCTCAGTTTTAGCCGGAAGCGCCTCAACGGTAATTCCACCCGTTTGCTCCCACATGCTGCCCGAATCTCGACGAATTCGGCCCATGGAAAGATCAATCAGCTCTAAGGCATCGGCGATCGGCATAATTCGACCATCCCCCAAAACCGTTGCTCCAGCTATACCGACGGGTTTTGGCACTGGGCCTTCAAGCTGCTTGATTACAATTTCTTGTTCTCCCAGCACTTGGTCTACTTGGAGCGCCAGATAATTACCCGCACTTCGCAGCACAACCACAGACACCGTGTCCTCATCTTGACTTCCACCGTAGACGTTGCCCCGTCCCAAATGACGATTGTGGGCTAGAAGTTCCGTCAGAGGACGCAGGAGAAGCTCATTGTCACGCCAGACGATGTAAGGCTGACCTTCAGCATTCCTATGTAGTCGGTCCTTAGGCATATCAAGCATGTCCTCGACTCCATCCATCGGGAATGCAATTCGAGCACGATCGCTAATGCAACACAAGGCTTTGGAAATACTTAGCGTCAATGGGAGCCGAATCGTAAAGGTCGTCCCCTTCCCTAAGGTCGAATCAGTCGTCACCGCCCCCCGAATTTCGCTCAAGCTTGTGCGCACCACGTCCATCCCGACGCCGCGTCCTGCAAAGTCATCGGCTTGATCGCGAGTCGTAAACCCAGGATGGAATAACAAGTCATAGACGTCAATCCGGCCCATGGTTTGGGATTCGGATACGGTAATGAGGCTCTTTTCGATCGCCTTTTGCTTCACCCGATCGATATCTACCCCTGCACCATCATCAGAGACCGAAATCACCGTTTGGTTCCCTTGATGGAAGGCCCGAATGCTAATGCGTCCGGTCTCAGGTTTTCCAGCAAGACGGCGTTCCTCAGGCGTCTCAATCCCATGAGTAATCGCATTATTGACGAGGTGCGTCATGGGATCGTACAGATGCTCAAGCAACATCTTATCGATCGGCGTTTCCCGACCCTCGATCAAGAGTTCGGCCTGTTTGCCACACTTCATCGCAATATCGCGGACGGCCCGAGGCAAGCGATCGGCTGTTTGAGCAAAGGGAACCATGCGAGACCGCGTGAGTCCTTCTTGGAGCTGAGTTGTCACTTGACGGAAGTTTCGAGTGACTTGATCCGTTTCGTCCACAATAAATTCAATATCTGACGCGGACTCTCGAACTCGAACGATCAGCTCGATCATCTCCTGTGAGAGCGAGTGAAATCCGGTGAAGCGATCCATTTCAAGCGGATCGTATTCCATATCATTTGATCGCTCAGGATCAACCACCGCCGGAGAGAAAATACTTCCCGCCATGCGATAGCTCTGACGGCTAGCTAAGAGCGAACTTTCTAGCAGCGATCTTTCATACAGATCCTGCATCCGCTGCCCAACATCGCTCAACTGTTGAACCTGATAGAGCAGATTGTCCAGAGACTGACGCAGACGCTCTTGATCTTGCTCCAAGGTGTTGCGGTTGACGACCAGCTCCCCGACCAGGTTGCTGAGGTTGTCCAAGTGCTTGACGGGAACACGCATCGTCTGTTCGCCAAAGCCTTTGCTGCTGGGCCGAACCGTGCGACGGGTAGCGGCGGCACCTCGACTTCCCGCTGCGGGTGCAATGATGGACTGATCTGAGTCTTCCAGCAGTCTTTCTAAGTCATCAAACTCTGGATCGTCCAAGACCGAGGATGTAAAGGCAGATACCCTGATCGCCGTAACCGCAACGGCAGTGGCTCCTATTGCCATCTCTGGATTAGATGACAGTAATTCTTCAAGATCCATAAATGGATCAGGGGCTACTGTCGATTGCGACGCCGTTCCATTCAACAAGCGATCGAGATCCCCAAAATCATCATCCCTAAAATCATCAATCTGAAGATTGTTCTGAATCTCATCAAAGTCGCTGTCAGTAGCCGCAAAACCATCTAGCGGATCAATGGCCAACTCGCTCATCATCCGATTGTCAGCATTATCGCCAGCACCAAAATCTAAATCACCCAGATCCAGATCGTCTAAATTTAGATCATCTAGATCATCCAGACTATTAGCAAAGTCAGAATTTTCAGCGCCCAAATTCAAATTACCTAAGTCATCAAAATCTAAGTCATCTAGATCGCCATCACCCAAAATATCCAGATCAAACTCAGGGTCGATCGGAGTCTTAACCCCCTCTATCGGAGCTTCTACTGGAGCCGATCGAGCTTTCATCATGCTCGCCGCACCCACTCCGATCGCACCCAAAGCTGCCCCGCCCAGAAGAACATCTAGTCCACTCAAACCGCCCGATTCATCATCAATGGGGTCTTCACTTAAGGCATCGCTCGGAAGATCATCCCAAACATCCATCGGCAATTCCATATCGTCGTAGGATATCGAAGCTTCTAGACTGTTCATTTCAGCTGAATCAATCCCCAAACGGTCAACATCCGAGCGATCGAAGGATTCCAGGCTGTCGAGATCGAAGGGATCGGAATCTAAATCACCCTCCAAATCGCCCAGATCCAACTCATCTAGGTCCAAGCCACTGAAATCCGAGTCGTCAACCTCCAAGCTGCCTAAGGACAAATCGGTAGCCAGATCAGCCGTAAGATTGTCAGCCGTGAGATCAACCGATGCCAAAGCGCTATCCTGGTCAAAATCAGCCCACGGATCATCAGTAATATTCATCTCCGGAATCGAAATATTATCCGGACCCTCTGAATCATCCAGACCACTCAGACTATCTAGATTCCCTATGCCTAGATCATCCAAATCATCCAAACCACCTAGCTCATCTAACCCCACGATGCCTTCGAGTTCATCTAGCTCAGACAAAAAGTCAGGTTCTTGTTGATCTTGAATGAGCTGACCCAACTCATAATCCAGATCAGTACCTGGCATTGTCCAGTTGTCATCAGTCATGCCTAAAGAATTTAGGTGCAAATCCGGATCAAACTGGATCCGAGTATCACTTTCACGACCCTCTGAAAACAGTGGATTGCTGAGATTATTAAAGAGCGTACTCTCCGCATCAGGGTCCGTCAGATCAAGCAGCGTCGGTGAATCTTCATTCAGGAAAGAGAACGCGTCATCCTCAGTTCCAAAGTCTTCTAGAAGCGATCGATCGTCTAACGCTAACGTGCCTCCAAAAGACAGGCCATCAGACACCGAAGACCACGACCGATCGTTACTCGTTACAGTCCCCTCTGCGGCGAACAATTCTGTAACTCCTATCAAATCGTCCGCAGGAGAAGCTTGTGAAACAGGAGACTCTTCTGAAAGAGAAAAGAGATCGTCAAAATCGGAGCCGCCCGATCGTCCCATCGTCAAATTCAAGTCATCAAAATCATCCGTCGCATTCAATTCAGCGATCGACCCTAATTCCCCGAAGCTCTCCCCAAAGGAGAGATCAGAATCATCGAACCCCATGAAGAGATCCCCAAGCTCACTCAGTGATGAAGCTGCATCGTCTGTGAGATCATCCACCACTCGGTTAGCAGAAAACAATTCAGGAGGGTCATCAAACTCTAAATCATTTTCGCTGAGCGTATTCTCAGAAACGTCAGTGTCAAACATGGATAGCCCAAGCGCATCCTCTTCAGCCGGAGCATCTGGTTCTCCCACGTCATCCAAGAAACTAAGATCGAAAAAATCTTCAGCAC
>JAYVVL010000428.1:0-7957 GCA_043787035.1 Synechococcales cyanobacterium | reverse complement strand
TGTCTAGCATGAACTTTCCTAGGATTGAAATGACGAAGATTGAGTGCTATGGATTGATAACTACTACCATTTCAGATTTTTCTGAAGTCGATAGCGGAGGTAAATTGCGATCGCATTCATGACGAGCGTCATGCCCAACAGCACCACCCCCGCCGCCGCTGCATTAACCTGAAACTCAGGTTCCGGGCGAGAGACCCAGCTAAACATCTGAATCGGCATCACGGTAAAAGGAGCCTTTAACCATGCAAACGAAATGAATGGAAAGGTTGATTGAAAGGGTGAATCTGGGAGGAATGCAATAAAGGTCAGTGCGCCGATCGTCACGAGCGGAGCCGTCTCACCGATCGCTCGCGACAATCCAATAATCACCCCCGTCAGAATATTGCCAAAGGAATAGGGCAATAAATGATCAAAGACCATTTGCGACTTACTAGCACCAATAGCATAGGCCGCCTCACGCAGCGTTCCTGGAATGGCTTTCACAGCCTCTCTAGTATTGACAATCACAACAGGTAAGACCAGTAATGCCAATGTCAGTCCGGCGGTGAGAATGCTTTCCCCTAGATTTAGATAATACTTAAACAGTCCCAGTGCGAGTAACCCATAAACAATGGACGGAACGCCCGCCAAGTTTGTGACATTAATTTCAATTAAATCTGAAAACCAATTTTTGGGTGCATATTCTTCTAAATACAATCCTGCCGCAATCCCGACCGGAACCGCGATCGTCGCCGTCACCAACATCACTAGAAAACTGCCTACCCAAGCCGCGAAAATCCCAGCTAGACTGGCTTCCGGGTCAGCGAATGACGTCAAAAACTGCCAATTCAGTTTCGGCATTCCCTGCCACAGCAGTTGCCCAAATAGTGCTACTAAGATGATAAATGCAATTACGATCGCCATGACCGAGATCGCCGCAAATACATTGCTCCAACGTTGTCGCTGAATCACTGAAGTCTGAATTTGATTGAGAGAAAAAGTCATAATTAATAGGTCTCCCGAAACCGCCGTTTCAACCAATAACCGATCATATTCAACCCTAAGGTCATCAACACTAACAGCAACCCCACCACAAAAATAGTCTGATAGCCGATCGAGCCGTGGGGCAAATCTCCTAAGCTGACCTGCACAATATAAGCAGTCATCGTTGCTGCCGAATCCATCGGATTTAGGGAAACCGTCGGTTGCAGGCCCGCCGCGATCGACACAATCATGGTTTCGCCTACAGCCCGAGAAATGCCTAAAACATAGGATGAAGACACCCCTGAAAATGCTGCGGGAAACACCACTTTCCAAGCGGTTTGTAATCGAGTGGCTCCTGCGGCGTAGGAACCTTCGCGCAGTTCCGCCGGAACCGATCGCATGGCATCCTCACTCATGGAGCTGATCTGCGGCACAATCATGATTCCCATAACCAGCCCTGCCGCCAGCATATTAAACCCGCCCAAATTAGGCAGTACTGTCTGCAACAAAGGCGTCACCAATAGCAGAGCAAAATAGCCATATACCACCGTCGGAACCCCCGCCAATAATTCCAAAATCGGCTTGACCCAAACACGGACATTTGGAGCTGCAAATTCACTGAGGAACAGCGCGATCGTCGTCCCCACGGGAATAGCCACCGACAATGCCACGATCGTTGTCGTTAATGTCCCCGTGACCAAGGGCAAAATGCCATATCTCGGTGGTTCAAATAAAGGCGACCACTCTACCCCAGTCACAAACTCCAAGGGTGAAACGGTTTTAAATAATCCGATCGCCTCGGTGCCCAGAATGACCATAATGGCAACTGTAACGGCCACACAGGAAAAGGCACAAAAAAATAGGAACGACTCCACCAGCCGTTCCTTAAATTGACGCGCCATCTGTCTTTGGGGTGGAGCGGCGATCGCCTCAGCGAGAGAAGGACGCGAAAGCTTCATAACAGTTGGGATATAACAATTGGGTCATAGCATTAAGATCACCCACCAAATCCTCTAATTCCTCTCTAAATAAAGGAACTAGAGGATTGATTTAAATCAACTTAGTTTTCAACTAACGGCATCGTTGCCAAGGTTTCGATTTTCAAATTGATCGCCTCTTTGCCACCAAAGCGCGTACCCGTTTTAGCATCAGAAATTTGCGATTTTGCGAAGTTGTAGATTGCACTAGTTAGCGGAAGATAACCTACTTTGTTCACGGTATCTTCTGCATTGCTGATATATGATTCAACGAATGCTTTTACATCCGGATTGTTCTTCATCTTCTCAGCGTTTACATAGATGAACAGCGGACGAGATAAAGGCTTATATGATCCACTTTTGACATTTTGCAAGTCAGGACGGACGCCATTGACCGACAATGCTTTCAAACGGCTTGAGTTCTTTTGGTAGTAAGCAAAGCCAAAATAGCCCAGTGCGTTCTTGTCGCGAGATACGCCTTGTACAAGAACATTGTCATCTTCACTTGCGGTGAAATCACGACGACTTTGTTTTGCTTTTCCGTTAATGGCTTCGGTGAAATAATCAAATGTCCCCGAATCAGCGCCTGGTCCAAACAACTTCAAGGGTGCATCTTGGAAGCTGCTATTCACTTCTTTCCAGTTCTTCAGGCTGCTGCCGTCATTCCAAATGGCTTTGAGTTCACCTGTGGTGATGCTGTTAATCGGGTTATCTTTGTGAACTACGACCGTTAAAGCATCCATGGCGATCGGGATTTCAATGAATTTCACTCCTTTTTCGCGACAGGTTTTCAGTTCCTTTTCCAAAATTGGACGCGAAGCATTAGAAATATCCGTTTCACCATTACAGAACTTTTTGAATCCGCCACCTGTACCCGAAACCGCTACCGTAACGCGCTTCCCAGAACTTTTCTGGAAATCAGAAGCCGCTCTTTCCGTCAAGGGATAAACAGTACTAGAGCCATCAGCTTTGACTTGGGCTTGTGCATCTGATGCCGCACCTGTGATGGCCGCGATCGAGACGATCGCACTAACAAATAAAGAGGAACGATTGAAACTGTACATAATGCTTTTAAATCTCTAGATCGAGTGCAGGATAGATTGTAGAACGGAAAACTGACCAGTCATAAAGATGCCCAGCGCAATGCGGGTACGTACGACTGACACGCAATTTTTCTCGCACCTACCCAGAATACCGATCGAAGATTAACGCACCACTAGCTAAACATAGAGATTAGGTAAAGAAAATTCTGCTTAGGTTATCCATACATTAAGAAAATCTAAATTTAAATGGCTCAATAGCTGCTCCAAACTTTAGCCGATCGATCGTCGCCTTGTGTCACATTATACTCACGCGCTTCCAAGAACTTCACGGGATAGCCCAGCGCCTCAATAAAGGCCCGATCGGTTTCATCCAAGATACTGGCCGGAATCGCTTTCCACTGTTCTCGGGTGTTCCACCACACCACCATTACGATTTCCCCATTCGGACTCCACCAGACTTCTTTTTTATGAAATCCGTCGGAGGCCGCAAGTACGGGCGTCCAAATGGCCTGATCAAGCTGGATATAGCGATCGATTTCGTCTTTTTCGACCGTTACCTTGAGCCATTCAATGACCATTTTGCATTCTCCAGTTTTAGGTTAGGGTTTTCTGTTCGGACTTTGCGATACGTCAACCGAACTCACGCTTCGCAAAACCTTTGCCACAATAGACATAGCAGCAGATCTCATCCTATTGCTAATCGATATGACTTTATCTTAGGACGTTTAAACTCATGGATAACAACAACTGGCTGAATCAACTGCTTTTACTGGGCGTTGGGACTACTTCTATTGCAGCGGAGAAGCTGAAGGAAGTCAGTGAACAACTCGTCACGGATGGTAAGCTTAATCCGGATCAGGCGGCTGGACTGGTAAATGCTTTGGTGAAGCAGGTCCAGAGCAACCAAGGCGATATCGAAGCCCAAATTCAGCGCCAAATTCGCAATATCATGCAGGATATGGGGGTGGCCCGTCAGTCTGAGGTGGATGAGCTGCGGGGCCGAATCGACAGGTTGGAACGTCAAATTCGGGATGTGGAAAATAAGAATTGGCGATCGTGATTGGGGGGGATTTACAGTTTTAGGCGATGCTTCCCCGTTTACGGGCCTCCTTGTACGATGTCCCGACATTGCGCAATCCAGCTCGAATCATCTGCTGCTCCAATAACCCAAAAAACCGCGATCGATCGCCGCCTCTAACAACCGCTTGGTTATGGGCTTCGGCTAGGGCGACCGGATAACCATAGCCCTTCTGGACTTGCGCAATGACGAGGCTCATCGCACGGGTCATCATAGTGGCATCCTGAGCAACCCATTCCGGAACTTCGACCCGCGCGACTTCAGTTCCAACATGCAGATAGCAAAAATAAATGCATTGCTCTTCATAATAGTCCTGGATTTTTGCAGAACTTCGCCACAAAGGACTACGCTGGCCGGGATTGAGTAGTCTCGCCCAGACCGCCGCATCTCGAAGCGGTTCCAGGACTTGGCACGGGGCCTTGTCGGGGAGGTTTGAGCAGTGGCTTTGGCAGTCGGGTGAGGTGTAGGGACAGGTGAGGAACCGAAAGAAGTTGAGCGATTCACCGCTTCTAGAGGCGCTAATGTAGCCAACCATCGGAACGCCGATCGATTGTAACTGCCGCCATGCCGTCAATATTGGCTGCAAGATCCGATCGCGGGCTTCTCCAGGCAATTGTTCAAGGAACCAATAAATCAACGATCCATCCACCATGGCGATCGTAGGAATTTTGGACGGAGTGATCAAAGGGATCGCACGGGTTCGTTGCGATTCGAGCAGTGAGAGCTGTTTGGTTATTTTAGTGCGGGTCGATCGTTTTTTTGTGGCGGCAACTTCTGTAATGGGTTCTGGGATCGGACTGAGAACAGCCTCTGGCGAACCGCCCCCAACCCCTAATTCTGGGGGCTTCGGAATCTCTTGCTCCCCCAGAATTGGGGGCTGGGGGGCGGTTTGGATGGTTCCTTCAGTGCTATCCATAGCTAATTCGATCGAGTTTCTGTTCGTCGGAGCCTGTGTCACCCATTGCGCCAGTTCAGCTAAGACTTCGGTTTCGGTGACCGTTCGGCGGTAGCTCATCCACTCCTCGGTCCGAATGCCCCACTGCCGCGACACAAACAAATCTTCGGGCCGATAAAATACTTCTGGCAAGCTATCAAGCAAGGGCTGCTTACCTTGGCCGTAGTGCAAAATAATTCGTCCGGTGTTGATCAAATAGCAATAGGCAATCTCATGATGACTCGGAGCAATTTGCGATCCATCGGTGGCCAAAACGGTATGAGCGTAGGGCGCAGCTTCAATCATCACCCGCGTTTCAATCGGTTCGATCGGTACGGCGGCGGTGAAGATAGTGCGATCGCCCCATTTTTCCTGTCGTTCCATGAGTTCAGTTTGCATGGCAGGCATCTGCTCCATCAGAACTTCAGCGTAGTCCAGCTTTTGCCGCATGGCCGATGATTCCGTCACCAAATGCTGACTAATACCCTGCATTTGACGGGCGAGTTGATTAAAATCAAGCATGAAGAATTGAGAATGAAGAATTGAGAATTTGACGAATGGCGAGTTCGGCAGTTCTCTTGTTCTATTCTAAGTTCATCATTCTCCATTCTCAACGCCCCACTCTAAGATCCTGCAAATTCGGTGAGAGAAACGAGCTGGATTCGATCGCTGTTTCTGGCTGCTTCGCGCTCTGATTCTAGGTTGTAACCCCAGTCGGCCAACAATAGATCGATGTCACCCAAGTCAGGCTGTTTAGCGACGGTTTGGAGGGTTTTGAATCGGTCTTCGATGAAGGTGATATGGCTGTAGTCCGGTTTGAGCGCGCGGAGGATTTCGTGTTTGGGCTGCTGACGTTCTTTGCCGTAGAGCTGGTCGTCTTGAAGTTCGATGCCGCAGGGCTGAAGCAATGCACGGATGAATCGTCCTTCTTTGGTGCTAATGATGACAAAGCGATCGCAAGATTTCAGAAACTCGATCATCCCTGGATAAAACGTCTGATAAGACAACCAATCGGCAAAGTCTTCGACGATCCACTGGTCTCGGGTCCGGTCAACCATCGCACCGATGGATTTTGCATCCATGTTGGATTTCTGAAGCAGGCCAGTCGCCAGATTAGACCAGTCTCGCAAAATATCAGCTTCACTCAGCCCCGATTCCAGCGCATGAAGCACCAAGGGCATCTCCCATCCGGTCTCAACGACAGGACGCAACCGATAAAAGGTCTCAGCAAGTTTACCTGAGGGTACGCGATGTGGAACGTCCCACAACTGACTGTAAACCCGCCATGACGTTTGAAAATACTCGCGCAAACCGTTGCAGATCACGCCATCGAAATCAAGTGCCATTAATCGATCGGACATCGTTGCATACCGCTAATGTTTAAAAACCAAACATCTAAACTTAGCAGCTCAAACTCATCCAAACAAAACCTTCAAAACTGGGGCGCTAGGATTCGAACCTAGGAATGGCGGTACCAAAAACCGCTGCCTTACCACTTGGCGACGCCCCAACGCGTCTTTTACATTCCCAACTATAGCAGACATTACCTCAAGTCTGTCAACCTCTTTTCCTCTTTTTCTCTGAAGAGGTGCGTGCTACCTTAAGTTGATGCCGCTTGATAGTGAGGATAAAAGCGCATGAATGCAGCAGAACAGGCGACTACGCTTGAAACCACGAGCAAGATTGCGACCGTGGTGAACATTTTTAAGCGATCGTTTCCCGATGCAAAATCGGACCTTAAGCCATGGGCGACTGATCCGGATACTTTAGAACAAGTGGATCCTCACTCAATGGATATTGGATTTCACTTTCCGGGCTGGAGTCCGCGCTATCAGTGTCGGAGTGTATTGGTCCAGATTCGGTTTTACAAAGATCCCGAGACGAAGGAAAAGCGGGCGATCGGGGCTGAGGTGGCGGGGTTTCATCATGTGGGGGAGCAGTGGCGGCTATCTACGGTAGACAACTGGAGTATTGGTGGGCGGGCCATTCCCTCGGTGGAGGCCCAGCAATTTTTGAAGGCGTTTTGTCGGGATGTGTTGCAGGTGTTCAACGATCGATCGACAGTGGATTAGGACCATCTGGATAGTCTTCGGGATATTCGCTTGGATCAGGTTGCCATTGATGTTGAGCGAGGTTGATCTTGCCCGTTAAGGTGAAGGAAATCCCTTCGGCTTCAAGAAGGGCTTTTTGGAGATAATCGTTGCCTTCTCGAAAGGGGGATTCGGAGATTTCTCCCTTGGCATTAATGACGCGATGCCAAGGAATATCTGCGTCGGGTGCCACTCTGAACAAGGCATAGCCCACAAGTCGTGCCTTGCGGAAAAGTCCGGTAAGGTTGGCGATTTGTCCGTAGGTTGCAACCTGTCCGTGGGGGATGCGTTTGACGGTTTCGTAGATGCGATCGTAGGTGTTCATGATCCCAAGAGTAGCGTATGTGATTTGCGTGATCGATCGCTATTTGTCAGACGGGATAGGCTTAGAATAAAGGAAGGGGTTGCGCATAGAGAAAATGCTCGGCTCAGGATTAAACCTTACACCTGTTGAATTTGAGGATAGCAGGGTATGAATCCAGAGCAGTTTAAGGTGCTTGATTCGAAAGAAAGCTATACCTCTAGCAAACATTTTGACCTTCCGTTTTCAATTCAAGATATTGTTGCGGATCTGGGCTATAAATTCGATCGATCGTCCCTTCGTCTTCCCACTAAACCCGGCATTCACTCACGATTAAACGATCTGACCCTTTATCTCACCCGCAATCTTAAATGGGTCAGACCTGTGGCAGAAATCACACGGCGAGAAATCTTTATTTTTCCGATTTTAGCCGAGCTATAGCTACGGCTAGCCGTGTTAGGACGTCGCTTGTTTAAGGACGGTCTCTATGGCGTGACGCAAATTATCCGAGTTGCGTCACTGTTTACGGATGCGGCTCTTCAACCAAGCCCAGCATTTCTCAATCCGATTT
>JAYVVL010000427.1:0-20523 GCA_043787035.1 Synechococcales cyanobacterium | reverse complement strand
TGCTATTCACTTCATCCCGCAGCTCTTCGGAGACCATCATGATCTGCTGGGTCAACTCAATGTGCGATCGGACACCCTTTCTATTGGTTTCCAACATCGCTAGTGCCAGATTAAGCCGAGCTTGGGGATCTTGAGGGTTGAGCTTAGCAGCCTTCTGAGATGTGGTGTAGGCTAGGGCAGGTTGATCTGCTAGCAAATACAGCCATGATAAACAGGTCCAAGCCGCGCTCACCGTACGAGAGCGATCGCAGATTTCCTTGAACACTGGGATCAGCGTCTCCACTGATTCTCCAGCCTTATAGCGCTCTAAACCTGCATCGAACAAATCTTCAACGGTCTGGGTGGTCGTCATGATAGCAACTAATCTCTCACTAATCTCAAATCTTCCTTCAGTTTCTCAATAGTACAGGTAAATGGGAACCGATCGATTCTCGCGGTTCCCTACAGCAAGGCATCCAGTGAGGCACCTGAAGAGACCCTAAGATTAAGTTGAGAAAGACTTACCGCAGCCGCAGGATTGAGCCGCATTGGGATTTGTGAACTGGAAGCCGCCACCGATCAGTGCATTGCTGTAGTCCAACATCATGCCATAGACATACAGCAAGCTCTTAGGATCACAAACAACCTGAAAGCCATCGTAATCATAAACTTCATCATCGGATCGGACATTAGCCAACTGCTCAAAGTCCATGGTGTAGGACATCCCAGAACAGCCACCGCCTCGAACTCCGACTCGCAGGCAGAGGTCGGATCCTTGCTGGTCACGGAGCATCTTCACTTGGGTCAAAGCCGTTTCTGACATGAGAATCCCGTGCTGGGGAGCTTGCGCGGGAGCATCTTGAACTGCGATCATGGGGAAGTGCCTCTCAAAATGGATTAAAGCGTGAAAATTTCAAAGAATGCGAAATAGAACATGACGCTCTACAAATTGCTAAGGTCTACAGATTGCCAAGGTCTACAGATTGCCAAGTTTTTTGATTCTAAGCTTCTCTATTCTAGAGGCTACGCCTTCTATCCATAGGCGATTTCAAAAAAATGTTGGAAAAATTGGCATAACAGTTTCGGGTTATGGCACCAACGGTGGACCGAAACGGTAGGATTGGGTAACAATCGAACCTACGCCTTCGCGAAAGCTTTGAATTTTTATGAGTCATCTCAATCCTGGAACGCGCCGTCGATTAATGAAACTCCCCCAGGACGCAAGCGTCTGGGAAGGCGATCGCGCCAAGCTTCATGATGGACTTCAGCTTGTTCAGGGCGATATGCCTGAAGTGGAAGACTATGTGCTCTGGGTCGATGGGACACAGGGATTCGTGCGCATCATAGAGACCATTTCGCCAGAGGCTGGGCCGGAGGCGATCGTCCGTGCCCTTCTCAAAGCTATTGAGTACCCTCACCAACCCGGCCACCCTGCCCGTCCGAAAAAAATCGTCGTTCGCGACCGACAAATCCAGCTCTACTTAAAGTCGATTGTGCAAGATCTCGACATCACCCTAGAGTTTGTGCCGGAGTTGCCGCTGATCGATGATTTACTCGAAGATTTCAAGTCCTTCCGCAACCAGCGCCCCTCCGACGACTCTCTAAAGTACGACGGTCTCCTCCTCGAAAAAGCGGAGCAACTGTGGAATACCGCACCTTGGGCTTTGATAGGAGATCACCAAATCCTCGAAGTCGAGGTCAATCAGTGGGATCTCGGGACCGTGTATGTCTCGGTGCTGGGCAACTTGGGGATGGAATTTGGCATTTTGGCCTATCGCGATCTCGACTCGTTAAAGGAGTTTCGGATTCGGGCCGTGGCTCAAGGGAGTATGGCGGAGATGGAAGCGGCGTTCCTAGCGCAAGACTGTATTTTTATGAACTATGAAATCAATGAGCGATCGGCGGACGTGATATTGAGAACACCGCGATCGATGCCCTATGAATCTATGGAACCCAGTTTTGGCAGTCTTCATCCCCTTGAAGGAATGCGATCGTTTTTACATGAGGATGAGACGATCGCGCTGGCCGTCATTCTAGAAGCCCTTCATCGCTTCATCACCAAAAATCGCGCCAAGCTAATCAATGATCAGTTCCCCGCCATTAAGAGCCGATACAAGCTTCCCACTCCCGACATCGACGGCATCCCCAATCCGCTAACGGTAAAAGTTTTGACGAGGCCCGATTTAGCAGATGAGTTCTTAGAGGACGATGACGAGGAATATGATGATGAGGGCGAGGAGTTGTTTCGGGATGACTTGGTTCCGGAAAATGCATTTACAGGCTTTGGGAAGGCGACATCAGATTTCTTAGCGCAAATCAAATTAACAGCCTCGCATTACCAAGAACTTGAACAACCATCTAAAGGCTTTAAGACCTCAGCCGATAAGGTTGAAATACCCACCTTTTTACTCCAAACCTCTCTGGTCAAGGCGAAAGCAATGGTCAAAATGATTCAGGCGATGGAGGGCGTTCAGGGCATTGGATTTCATTCGGGGGATAGCCATTTGATGGGAAATCGGCCTAGTTTGGGGCTGCTAAAAACAAAGAATGGTGAGGTGTTTCTGCTGGGAGAGTTTAATGAATGGGATCCCGAGGAGAGAGAGTGGTTAAGTCTCTGGGAAAAACGATCGAAAGCCTCCAAAGGGCACTGTGCATTGATCATTGCAAAGGGTAACACCCGATCCTCCAAAGCCAATCCTAGTAATGCGGACATTTTGGCGGTATTTGAGACGAAGGTGATCCTGGAAGAGGAGTTTGGCTTTGGAGAAGTTGAACAGACGATCGTCTTTAATAAGTAAGAAATCCCAGCAAATCACGTTAGCAATCAAAATAGAATAGAACTTACAGGTCAGAGATCGCGATCGTCGCACTCATCTTGCTCGTCTGCAATACCGTAGGGGTGCATCCCGCAGACTAGAGAAACATCGTTATATGCCTGACCATGAAAATTTTTGCAGTTGACGCAGAGCGGATGGGGCTTAATCGCAACGCCAGAATATTGATTTGAAATTGAGACGGCATTGATCCAATCTTCTAAAGACTCAACGGTCAACGGATGAAGCAATGTATTCAGAAATGCATCTAGATTAGTGTCAAGAAACGCTTGGGTCTGTGCCGAAAATTCAGTAGTGACTTGTGTCATTACATCTGCTATGGCATCCGCTACGACATCTGCTATCTCCGTGGCCACTTCATCCGACCACTCAGCAGAAGACTCAACTAGACGATCGAACTGTTTCGTAGCACCCAGTGACAGATCATCCACCCAACCTTCCACCCCAGCCACAACCTCGACCGCCAAATCTTCTAGGCCCTCGATCGCATGATTCATCGCAGCAAGAAAATCCGATTGCCAATCATTCATGGTCCTATCCTGCCTAAGAAATCCAGACTCTTTATCATAACGCGATCGTTCACATCGCCCTCTCTTCCTCATTTATCCTCTGAAATAAACCTCAATTTCCCAGTCCCAAACAGTGCTGAATCTGCTGTAATAATCCATCCATGGTGGGATGAGGCGTTGTGATTTGAGTGGTGGGAGACAACGGAAAATCGAGCGGAGTTTGATGTTGCGTTCGGTAATCTAAAATCAAACAGACCGGAGGCGTCTGCTGATCGTTGAGCAAAGCAAGGCCCGATCGCAGCGTCTCCGACAAAACACCATCGTGCCAATAGATCAACAACAAATCGACCCCCTGGGATCGAAGTTTGTGCTGCATCTCAGGGGTGCTGTGGGCTATTGTCCCTTGAAGTCCGGCGGTGTGCAAATACTGGAGCAACGCCTGAATCCAGTCAAAATGAATCGATGGAGCCAATTGCCACTGAGCGCTATCCACCATTAATAGCAATGGACGCCCCGCAAATCCGATCGCTACATCAATGGTTTGCAAGAGTAAATCAGAGCGATTGGGGTGAAGACAGGGAAAAACTGCCAGTTCCGAGGTCTGAATCGCCGCTTGAGTAATGGCGGTATCCAGGGTAATAATCGGGAGAGACGCCAGACAGGTTTGTTGGACCAGCCGCCGGAGATAGGGCGTCGGGTCAACGAGCGTGCCCACAAGGAGCAACACCTGAGGTTTCCAGACTCGGGCCAAGAGTTCTGCCTGCTCACAATCATGGGCTTCAACTACGCGAAAATGATTAGAGTGCAAAAAACTCTCAATCGGAAACAGTCGATCGGGTTCGGGTTCAGCCAGATGAAGGCAAAGAATCATCCGTGAAGCAACCTCTTGCTCGGACGTCTGGGGCTGTAGAACCTGCTCCAACGTGTCCGCCAGCGCCCTAGGACTTACCGGAAGCCTCAAAAAACCATCCACCCTAGATTCATGGGCACGAAGCTCATCAGACGTCGTGGTATCGGTAATAATGACCGGAATCGCCTCAGTGTCCTCATGCGCTTTGAGCAAGGTCAGCACATCCCAACCCGACAACAGCGGCAGCGACGGGTTCAGCAATACTGCACAAGGCTGAAGCTTACGGACTTTTTCAAGTGCTTCGGTGCCCGATCGAGCAATGGCCACGCGATAATCGAGTTCTGTAAGCTGCTCAATTAAGTCATTCAAATTCCGCACACCCGACTCCACCACTAGCACCATTCGATTCCGCGCAACAACCGGGGACTGGGCGGGCAAAAAAATCGGCGGGGCAATAGCCGGAATCGGCGGCAACCCAGAACCCAACACCGACGGCAATTCCGAGAGCAGTCCAGACGGCGACGGCGGCACCAACAGGGTAAATTCACTGCCCTTACCCTCGCGCGAGGTGAACGTAATATCGCCGCCTTGCAGCCGAGCCAGCCGCTGCGTCAATACTAGCCCCAGCCCCGTCCCTTCAAACTGACGCGTCAGCGGATGCTCTAACTGCTGAAACTTTTGAAAGATGAGATGCTGTTTTTCCGCCGGAATCCCAATCCCCGTATCCCACACCGTAAAGGAGACCCAGCCTTCCCACCTTGCTACCCGCAGACCCACTTGGCCCTCAGGCGGCGTAAACTTCAGCGCATTTGATAACAAATGCCGCAGGATTTGCTGGAGGCGCGTCGGATCGGCGATCAATGTTTCGAGATCAGGATCCACTTCAAGCTTAAAGCTGGGCAACTGTCGGGGGTCTGCTGCTGCCCCAACATTTTCAGGATTTGGGATGCGGTGCTGGGCCTGCTCTAAAGCCTGCTGGCAAACGATCGGAACCGAAACCAGCATGGGATGAAGCTCTATTTCTCCGGTTTCCATCCGCGTCAGATCGAGAATATCATTCACAATATTGATCAGTTGCTTACCGCTGCGATGAATCAACTGCACATAGCGACGCTGCCGATCGTTGAGCGTTCCAATGATTGGGTCTTGAAGAAGCTGTGACAATCCGAGCAACGCCGTCAAAGGCGATCGCAGCTCATGACTCACACAGGCCAAAAACTCATCCTTAAGCCGATTGAGATCGACTAGTTCAACTGGAGACATCGATGAAACATCAAGGTCCAACGTGTGATCGAACCTGACCTGTCGCAGAGGATCAGCGACGGATGGAGTCAGCGGTAGTGCGGAATCTAAAGGAATGGCCATAGTGAGCTTATTATCCGGTCAAATTTCCCATCCCCCAGAAACCGTTATAATCACTTCAGACTCTCTACTTTTTAGAATTCACCTGCATTTTAAAATTCAGGGGTCAACTCTTTCATCCAATCTATCCAAACCCATTCAAAACTATCTAACCTGAGTCATTGTGATTGAACGCGCGGCCTTGATTTCATTTCCATCTTCAGAAGAAGCAGTTCGTCTCATCGTGTGCTGCTTCATGGAAACGCGCAACCTCTCCACGATCGCCGAGTCCTATCTATCAGAGGTTCACATTGACCTCTTACAACCTCAGACCCAAGCGGACTTGTTTGACTTTCTAGACCTGCAAAGCCAAAGCGTCGATTGCCTGATTCTTCAAGAAAGCCCCGCTTTATTTGAGATTATTTCCTGGCTTCATCGTCATGCCATCTTGCTCCCAACGGTCATTGTCAACACGGGTAACGCCACGACGGTCGCTCCGACTGCCATTCTTCCCCTTCTAGGTCCCAAAGTCCAACTCCTAAATCTCTACCATACGGCGGAGGTTCGACTAGCCTTTACAGACTTCAGAGAACTCGAAACCGCTGTCGAACGAGCGATCGCCCAATTTTTGTACCTTTCTCCGGCCTGTGGGATTCCCACTTTAGCTGAACCCGACCTAATCACAGAGCTAACCACCCAAAATTTCATCCTGCTCCAGCAGCGCCGCCTCTCCGACAAGCTCAAAGAACGACTCGGCTACATGGGCGTCTATTACAAGCGGCACCCGAGTTCTTTTTTGCGGAATTTATCTCGGCGTGACCAGGAAGACGTCTTAGCGGATCTAAAATCTGGCTATCACAGCATCATTTTGGGTTATTTTAGTGAGGATTCTGAAATCAACCAAAAGATCGATCGCTACGTTGATGCAGCCTTTTTTGCAGACATCTCGGTGTCACAAGCTGTAGAAATACATATGGAAATCATGGATGACTTTGCGAAGCAACTAAAGTTAGAAGGTAGACATGAAGAAGTGGTCCTCGACTATCGACTGACACTGATTGATACCTTGGCGCACTTGTGCGAAATGTATCGTCGATCGATTCCCAAAGACACGTCCAATGCCACCCCCGATTTCTAGTTCACAGTGGAGGTCTCATCCCTTGCAAACCATCCGTAAAACCTACGTCTTAAAGCTCTACGTTGCGGGAAACACGCCCAATTCCCTTCGAGCACTCAAGACCTTAAATCTCATTCTCGAACAGGAATTCCAGGGCGTCTATGCCTTGAAAGTCATTGATGTCCTTAAGAACCCACAGCTTGCGGAGGAAGACAAAATTCTCGCAACGCCGACTCTTGCAAAGATTTTGCCGCCCCCCGTGCGCCGGATTATTGGAGACCTCTCCGATCGAGAGCGGGTTCTCATTGGCCTTGACCTGCTCTATGAAGAACTTCAGAGCGATCGAACTGAAGTTTGGGAAGGACAGTAAGCTGGATTTCAACCAGACCGTCCATGAGGCAGCATCGGCACAATATCAGTATAAATTTGGAAGCATTGATTGAGCATGGAAGCAAGCACCACCGCAGAAAATCGTCGCCGTCTCGAAGCCTTGGGCGTACATAAGATTACGACCATGATTGAGGGCTTTGATGATATTAGCCATGGGGGATTTCCAGTCGGGCGCACGAGCTTGGTCAGCGGTACCTCCGGGACTGGAAAAACTCTGTTTGCTGTCCAGTTTTTGTACAACGGAATTGAGCACTTCAAAGAGGCGGGCGTATTTGTCACCTTTGAAGAAACTACAGCAGACATCATCAAGAATGCCGTGAGCTTTGGCTGGGATCTGCAAAAATTGATTGACGAAGGGAAGCTATTCATCCTAGACGCATCGCCGGATCCTGAAGGCCAAGAGGTCGTCGGTAATTTCGATTTTTCAGCCCTGATTGAGCGCATTCAGTACGCCATTCGGAAGTACAAGGCCACACGAGTGTCGATCGATTCAGTCACAGCCCTGTTTCAGCAATATGACTCGGCCTCCTTGGTCCGCCGAGAAATTTTACGTCTCGTCACCCGCCTTAAGTTCCTCGGCGTCACGACCGTCATCACGACCGAACGCACCGAAGAGTATGGCCTGGTGGCGCGCTTTGGGGTAGAAGAATTTGTATCAGACAACGTGGTAATTGTCCGCAACGTTCTAGAAGGCGAACGGCGGCGGCGGACCATTGAAATCCTCAAGCTGCGCGGCACCACCCACATGAAGGGCGAATATCCCTTCACCATCACCGCCAATGGGATGAATATCTTCCCCCTCGGGGCCATGCGCCTCACCCAAAAATCCTCCAATACCCGAGTCTCCTCCGGCGTCGAAATCTTGGATGAGATGTGTGGCGGCGGATTCTTCAAAGATTCCATCATTCTGGCGACAGGTGCAACAGGGACGGGCAAGACGCTGCTGGTGAGCATGTTTACGAAAGAAGCCTGCGCTCGGGGTGAACGGGCGATTTTGTTTGCCTACGAAGAGTCTCGGGCACAGCTATCTCGAAATGCCTACTCCTGGGGCATTGACTTCGAGGATCTCGAACAGCGCGGCCTGCTAAAAATAATCTGTGCGTACCCTGAATCGGCGGGGCTTGAAGATCATCTGCAAACCATCAAATCCGAAGTGGCGGAATTCAAACCAACGCGGATTGCCATTGATTCGCTCTCGGCCCTATCACGCGGCGTCAGCGACAACGCTTTTCGCCAGTTTGTAATCGGTGTGACTGGATTTGCCAAGCAGGAAGAAATTACCGGGTTTTTCACCAATACCACAGACCAGTTCATGGGATCGCACTCCATCACCGACACCCACATTTCCACCATCACCGACACCATCTTGATGCTGCAATACGTTGAAATTCGGGGGGAAATGGCCCGAGCGCTGAACGTCTTTAAGATGCGGGGATCTTGGCACGATCGCGGGATTCGCGAGTACACCATCACTTCCAACGGACCCGAAATCAAAGACTCCTTCCGGAACTTCGAGCGCATCATCAGTGGATCGCCGACGCGGATTGCGATCGATGAGAAGGTCGATCTAGGACGCATTGCCAAGGGACTTAATAAAGAAAAGTGAATAAATCTAGAAACGAGGGATAAGAAAGGATTAAGCTGCGAGGTGAGACACGGGGTGTAGGTATCTGTAGATACAATTTGCGATCGCCTTTTCATTCATTATTTGCACTATGGTAGAAACCCTATTTCCCATCACTTATTCCACGCTGTCTGCTGAAGGGCTGATGTCACACACGTTGCCGCAATACAAGATTGGGACTGTGTTGTCATGTCAATTTTGGTGCAAGGGGTTAAGCGATGTTTATTTGGTCGAGACATCTACTGGAGTTTATGTGCTTCGGGTAACTCATGCGCACTGGCGATCGCACGATGAAGTGGCCTTTGAACTTGATTTATTAAATTTCTTGCGATCGAACGATCTTCCCATTGCCTATCCGTTGCGCACGATGGCGGGAGCGTTTTTGATCCCGATTCGGGCTCCTGAGGGCAATCGCTATGCGTCGTTATTTATCTATGCACCAGGAGAGATTCCACTGGGCGATTTGAGCGGAGTACAGAGCCATGTTTTAGGCGAAACCGTGGCTCGGTTCCATCAGGCGGCTCAGAATTTTTCGAGTGATTATGTCAAGCCGTCACTGTCAGCGGACCATCTACTAGCCAATTCTCTCGATGTGATCGCGCCCTTCCTCGTTGATCGGCCTAAGGATTTACAGTACTTAACCGAGGCTGTGGTTGAAGTGCAAACCCATCTGCGCGATTTACCGCAGGATTCCCCTTACTGGACGGTGTGTTGGGGCGATCCGCATAGTGGAAATGTTCATTTTGTTGAAAATTCGCCGACGCTATTTGATTTTGACCAATGTGGCTATGGATGGCGGGCGTTTGAGGTGGCTAAGTTTTTTCAGGTGGGATTACGGGGCGGGATTAGCCAACAGATCAGAAGTGCGTTTCTCAAAGGGTATCAATCCGTACAGCTCTTGGAGACGTGGGAGTTAGAGAGTTTACGATCGTTTACCCAAGCGTCTCACCTGTGGAGCTGGTCTATTGCTTTAGTAAATGCAAAGCTGCATGACTATAGTCGATTGGATTATTATTTCTTTAACCAACGGTTAGAGCAGTTAAAACGATTGCGATCGACTGATTGTCATTTGTTTTAGAGCTTACCGGGTCTGAAGGGGGGAATGCGTTATTATTTAGTACTTATTCGTTAAGGAAAAGTATGGCCGATCCTTCGATGGTTCTAGCAAGTGTTTTATTAAGCTTGGTCGTGGTTTACATTGCCAGCAAGCTAGGCGGCGAATTGTGTAACAAAGTTGACTTACCTCCTGTGCTGGGTGAACTGGTTGCAGGTGTTTTAGTGGGCGTTTCGGCGTTGCATCTGCTCACGTTTCCGGGAGGCGCAATCGAGGCGAGCGAGTCGATCGTCATGCAGACGATTCAGCTCACCGCCCACCTCCGTCCCGCTGAATTGACCGCCACCTTCGAGGCCCAGAGTGAAGTTATTAGCGTCCTTGCTGAGCTAGGCGTCTTGATTTTGTTGTTTGAAATTGGGTTGCAGTCAAACCTGAAAGAGTTGCTTAAGGTTGGTGTACAGGCGACGACGGTAGCGGTGGTTGGCGTAGTGACCCCGTTTGCCTTGGGGACGGCGGGCTTGATGTTGGGCTTTGGCGTGAGTGCGATTCCGGCGATTTTTGCAGGGGCGGCGTTGACGGCGACGAGTATTGGGATTACGGCAAAGGTGTTGGCGGAACTGGGTCAGCTTAAAACGCGGGAAGGTCAGATTATTGTGGGTGCGGCGGTGATGGATGATGTGCTGGGAATCATTGTGCTGGCGATCGTCGGTGGATTAGTCAAGACGGGCGAGGTACAAGTCAGTAACGTGCTGATTCTGATGGTGTCCGCAGCGGCTTTTTTGATTGGCGGCGTGTGGTTGGGACGATTAATCATGCCCGGATTTATCAAGCTCATCGATCGCCTCCAAACTCGAGGAAATCTGCTGGTGAGCGGACTCGTCTTTGCCTTCACGTTGTCGTATATTGGCGCAGTCATTCAGCTTGAGGCGATTTTGGGAGCCTTTATCGCAGGGCTTATTCTAGCGGAAACCGAAAGACACCAAGAACTTGAAGAACAGGTCATGCCGATCGCCGATTTCCTCGTGCCGATTTTTTTTGTAGTCGTAGGTGCGCGGACCGATGTGAGCGTTCTTAATCCGTTTAATCCAGCTAATCAGGAGGGATTACTCATAGCAGCCTTTCTGATGATTGTTGCGATCGTGGGGAAACTTGTAACAGGGTTTGTAGTCTTTGGGCAGCCCGGAATCAATCGATGGGCGATCGGGATTGGGATGATTCCACGCGGTGAGGTGGGCCTAGTGTTTGCTGCTTATGGAGCCGCCAGCGGGGTTTTGGATCCATCATTGCAGGCAGCCATTATTGTGATGGTGATCGTGACCACGTTCATTGCACCGCCCTTATTGAGAGTTGCGTTTGGAGATCAAGTTCCCAATCAAGCGTTAGGCCAAATCTCGGGCCAAATCCCAGATTCAATCTCAGCCGATGGTCCTGATCTAGAATCCTAGAGGCCGGGTTAGACGGTTCATTCCTGATCATTCCTAACTATTCGCCCAAAAACTTAGTTTTCTTGAAATCTAGCCTCAAAACTGTCCGGATTAATACAACTGTCTGGCGCTCTAGCTAAATATCACGCTAATGAACATGTATTATTTCGATCGTGGGAACCTCAGTGTTTTATCGTGAGTCCTAGACCCTTAAGCCCGCCAGTTTCGATGTCGATCGATCGACTTTCAGGGTAGAATGCAATCGCATTAAATCCAAACGTCTGTTGGCTTTGGGTATGTTCGAGCTTACTCTCTAGGTCATAGACCATGCGTATGATTTCCAAAAAAATCCCGGTTTTCCTGTCAGTCTTAGCGTCTTCTCTGCTTCTGTCCGCACTCCCTGCGCAAGCGGGACGATTAGTAAATTGGGGCTACAACACTCAGCAAAATCAGCTCGAATTTACAACAGACGAAAGGGTCCAACCCCGCGCCCAACTCGTGACGAATCCAAGTCGTCTGGTCATCGATCTGCCAGGGACAAAGTTTGGCCGTAAACAGCTAATTCAAGCAATTAGCAATGCACCGGGCGTCAAATCTCTGCGCGTTGGGCAATTTGACCCGCAAACGGCCCGTCTGGTGATTGAACTTGAATCGGGCTACACCATTGATCCCAATCAAGTCAAGTTTGAAGGCATTTCTCCTCGTCAATGGCGTGTCACCCTTCCGGCCATTACCCAGCAGGCCCCCACAGGCGATAGCACCACAGGCGTCGAAGTTCCTGCACCCTCAGGCGGATTCACGCCCCCGGTCTACACCCAACCCCCGACCCAACCCTCGGTCTACACCCCGCCGATTCAAGCACGCACGCAGGTTCAAGGCTTCCAAGTGACGGGCGATGGCTTCTTTATCCGAACCATTGGGGAACAGCCTCAAGTCCAAGTCTCCAAAAGTTTCGATCGTCGCCAAATCTATATCGACCTGCTCGGCAGCACCCTCGCCCCCAATGCCAGCCCTAGAGACACAATTGTGAATCAACGCGGCGTCTCCCGCGCCATCCTGTCCCAATATCGCCCCAATCCACCCGCTACCCGCCTCACCCTCAACGTCGCGCCCAACAGCACTGAGTGGCGGGCCAGCAGTACCGCCGACGGCAGTGGTGTGATTGTTATTCCGAAACTCTCGGGCGATTCAGCGAGCAGGCCAAGTGCAGGGTCGCTCAATCAAGTCCAGTCCGTGGAACTCGAAGGCGATCGACAGCTTGTCATCCGCACCTCCGGGCGCCTTACTTACACCGGGAACTGGGATAGAGCCTCCGGTGCTTATCGCATCACTCTGCCCTTCAGCCGGCTTTCCCCTACCGTACGTGGCCCAAAACTTACCGCCACCAGCCCCCTCCAACAAGTGAAATTGCGCCAGGAAGATGCCCAAACCGTCTCAGTTCTCGTCTTCCCAACCTCCGGGGTCCAACTGGGCGAACTAAACCAAGCGGGTCCTCAAAGCGCAATTCTCCAACTTCGTCGCGCTGGATTTCAGCCCATTAATCCCGGCACGAACCTTCCCATTCCCCGGCCTTTTCCCGGTCAAACTCGCGTGCCTAATGGTCGGCAACTAGTGGTGATTGACCCTGGACATGGCGGCCCCGATCCGGGTGCGATCGGCATTGGGGGGTTGCGTGAAACCGAGATTGTCCTCGATATTAGCAACCAAGTCTCCAGAATTCTTCAACAACAAGGGTTTGCAACTATTTTGACGCGCACCGGAGAATATGACTTCGATCTTGCTCCCCGCGTCCAGATTGCAGAAACTAATCGCGCCACTATTTTTGTCAGCATCCATGCCAATTCTATTAATATGAGTCGTCCGGATATTAATGGTCTCGAAACCTACTACTTCGAGAGTGGCCAAGACTTAGCGCGCATCATCCACAGCAATGTCCTCCGAAGTACCCGAATGCGCGATCGAGGCGTCCGAACGGCCCGTTTTTATGTCATCAGAAATACGTCTATGCCGTCAGTCTTGGTGGAGACGGGATTTGTGACGGGAGAGGAGGATGCGCGGAACTTCATGAATCCGGGTTTCCGGAGGCAAATGGCAGAAGGCATCGCCCAAGGGATTGTGCAATATCTACGCGGGGGCGGCTAACTAGAGTGGTATAACTATCCCTAGCGAAATCGGTGTTTAGATCGGTGCTAAAAATCTACATTTTTTAAAGAGGGATAGTGCGTTGAGGAGTCAGAAATTGAATCAATTGCCCATCGGTGTGTTTGACAGTGGAGTCGGTGGGTTGACGGTATTGCAGGAACTCTATCGACAGTTACCAAACGAGTCGATTTTGTATTTTGGCGATACGGCACGACTTCCCTACGGCACTCGATCGGCAGACGAAATCATTCAATTTGTGCGAGAAATTCTGAGTTGGATGGTGGGTCAGGGCGTCAAAATGGTGATCATGGCGTGCAATACCAGTTCAGCCTTGGCGCTCGAAACCGTGCGATCGGAGTTTGATATTCCCATTCTAGGCGTTATTTTTCCGGGTGCAAAAGCGGCAGTGGCCGCCGGGAAACGCATCGGCGTCATCTCCACCCCCGCAACCGCCAAGAGCAATGCCTACCGAAATGCCATTGCTGAAGTTGATCCCAATGTCCAAGTGTGGCAGGTAGGCTGTCCTGAGTTTGTTCCGTTAGTAGAAAGCGATCGCCTTCACGATCCCTACACCTACCAAGTCGCGCAAGAGTACCTCGCCGCCTTGATCGAGAACGAAATCGACACACTGGTTTACGGCTGCACCCATTACCCGCACCTCGCGCCAATCTTGCAAGCCATCCTGCCCCCCACCGTCGTCTTCGTAAATCCTGCCGTCCAAACGGCCCTCGCCGCTGAACAAGAACTAGAGCTTCTAGGCATCGCCCATCTCGGTCCAGCATTACCAACTCAGTTTTACGTCAGCAGCGACCCAACGCCCTTTATCCAAATTTCTCGGCAATGGCTTGGATTCACACCGAAGGTTCAGTCGATCGCACTTCCGGAGTTAAGGGCCGCACTGCAAACCGCGTAATTTTATCGTGATTTTCACAGGCTACCCTTCAGCTCGATCGATCAGATTAGGAGACATCAACGATTCAGGAAAGAGTAATCCTTCTAAATAGTGGAACTTAATTCCATAGAGATTTTTGATTTCCTTAATCTGTGTGAGAATGTGACCCCGATCGACTTGTCTATTGTGTTTTACACCAACAATCATTAAATTCTTACTCGTATGTTCTGACGATATGAATTCAAACACTTTTGTCTCATAGCCACACCATTCGAGCAGCAGCGCCCGTAGTCCATCCGTCACCAATTCAGATTGCCGCTCTAGCAAAATCCCAAACTTAAGCAAACTCTTCAAACTACCGCTGACCTGAACTTCTTTCCGAATCTGCTTGTGACAGCAAGGCGACAAGATAATCAGTGACGATCGGGCTTGAATTCCTTTATAAATTGCATCATCGGTGGCCGTATCACAGGCATGAAGAGCGATCGTGACATCGGAGTTTTTCACCGTACAGCTTTGAATTGTTCCATGCTCAAAGGTTAACCCATCAAACCCCACCGAAACTGCCGTTGATTGACAAAAATCGGCCAATTCTTTTCGGCTTTCTATCCCCGTCACAGAGACCTTTTTGCCCAGATTGTTATTCAGAAAATCATAGATTGCAAACGTTAGGTATCCTTTCCCTGATCCCATATCAACCACTGAAAATTCATCCTTTTCAGTCAAACCCGCTGGTCCCAACAATCCCTGAACAATCTCAACAAATTTATTAATCTGCCTAAATTTATCTTCCATGGTCCGAACGATTTCACCTTGCTGGTTGGTAATGCCAAGTTGGGTGAGGTAGGCATTGTCTTTGGCATCGATCGATCGTTTTTTCAGATGATTATGCGCTTGTGGAACGGTGCTTTCAGGATCCGTAAACGTTGGCTTCATAACCGACAATTTCATCTCACCTTTTTTTCTGCATTCAAGCTGAACATCCTGTTTGAGTCCAAAGACCCTCGCACTCATAAATTCAGTCCCGATCAGCGTATTAATCAGACCAGTACCTTCTGGGATCGAGTAATTTCTGACCATTTCATTCGTTTTATAATGATAGGTAAACGAAAGTTTTAGCCCCGACTTAAGCTGCACCACCCTAGCCACAATTTTAGTCAGCGTGCTGTCATGACCTTTGTATTGACCCAACGTCAGCCGAATGAATTCTTGATTCTCTAGGCTAGACGTTAGAGCCGATGTGAATTGTGCTTTGGGTTCAGTGCTCATTATTTATTTAGGTAAGATTCTCACAAAATCACTTTCTGGGCACTTTTAAGAATCCGATCGGGAATCACAACACCCATTTGTTTTGCGGCCTTAGGATTGATAACGAGGTTGAGTTGGCTGGGGGTTTCAACGGCGATCGCACCAGGCTTTTCTCCCCTTAGAATACGGACGACGAGTTTACCTGTTTGTTTGCCGACATCTTTGTAATTAAACCCTAAGGTTGCAATGGCCCCGCGATCGACTGAATCCGTATCGCCTGCATAAACTGGCAACTGGTTTACGATTCCGACCTGCAACACCGCTTCCAATGCGGAAACAATTGTATTGTCCGTCGGGATGTAAATGCTATCGACTTTACCCACTAAGCTTTTCGCCGCCGTCGCAACTTCGCTGGAGTTTGTAACGGTAACTTCTACGATCGTCAAACCTTGGTTCGCCGCCGCCTCTTTAAGAATTTTAATCTGCGTAACAGAGTTAGATTCGCCGGAGTTGTAGAGGACGCCGACGCGTTTGACCGTGGGGGTGATTTGGCGGATGAGTTCTAAGTGCTTGAATAGAGGAGCTAGATCGCTTACTCCAGTGACGAGGCCGCCGGGGGATTGCAGATTCGAGACAAGCTTTGCGCCGAGAGGATCTGTGACGCCAGAGAAGACAACTGGGAGTTTGGGAGCCGCTGCAATAGCCGTTTGGGCTGAAGGAGTCGAAATGGCAACGATCGCATCCGGGGTTTCGCCTGCAAACTTCTTAGCAATTTGAGCCGCTGTACTGGGATTCCCTTGCGCGGTTGCCCATGACCACTTCAGATTTTTTGCGGGGTCATAGCCCGCCTGAATCAACTCTTCCTTTAACCCATCGCGAATCGCATTAAGAGACGGGTGCTCGACAATTTGAGTCACGGCGATCGACTTTTGGCCCGAATCTGACGCAAGCTTGGATGGACTACAGCTGGAGAGGACCGTTGTCGCTGCGATCGTCCAAATAGTCGCGCCGAGCAGCGGTTTAACTAGCGGTTTAAATGAGCGAGAAAGATTAAACATCGCAATACCACCCTAACACTACAAATAAGATAAACTTCCCTCTCAATTCTCACCTCTCACTTCTTAACTCTCATCTCCTCTCCTAACCGAGTAGGTTGCTCATAGACCCGTTTGAGCGTCCGCAAATCCCGAGGCGAAATCGGGTGGGGATCTTTGACTTGGGCAAAATACATCACGTCTTTAGCGTCAATGCTATGGCCCCAAATCCCCAAGGCATGACCCATCTCATGACAGGCCGCCGACTGCATCACCCCATCCGCTTGTCCCGGAGGAAGGGCGATCGTCATACGATGGCGCAATAGGGGAGTGAGTGAGTCGGGCATCACCGGAATGATATCCCACCGGGTTTCTGCGGCTCGAAATCGGGGAAGCGTAGTGCTCCCTGCCGGACGATTCAGTTTGAAGCGCGTAGCTTGAATCTGAATCTGAGCGTCTTCTCGTCCATCGGTCACATCGATAATTTGTAGCGGGAAATAAGGCATCCACGCCTCTACCCCTTTTCGCACTGCCGTTTGCCACCGGAGATCGCCAGCCGGATCGATCGACACGCGCACCGGAAAATCGGTCCAGAGCAAATACCCGACTTTGACCTTCTGAACCTGATCAAAATAATCCGATGCACTAGATGTCCCTAGTTCAGCAGTCATCGGAAGCTGAGCGATCGACTGCGAAAGTTGAGCTGGAACCGTTTTGGCTTTAGCATCGGGCAAATCAGTCGCGATCGCAGACGCGATTTGTGCGCTCAAGAAGAGTCCCCACAAAAATGCGATCGTCAGTCCAACCGATCGCAACAGATCGCGCTTTAGCCTAATCACACGCGGATCCAACCCGCGCTCAGGACCACCGTTAGCCCCATAAAAATAGCGAACAAAGTCCACGTCACCCGGTTTAGGGTCATCTCTGCACTTTTTGCACTAGTAAAAAGCTGGGACTGTCCGCCCAACCCGCCCAGACCATCCCCCTTCGGACTGTGCAACAGCACTAGGATAATTAGCGCCGTGGCCGAAAACATCCAAATAAACTTGATAACCGTAATGATATTCACGGAAGGGTTCCTGCCAGAATTAATGATCTACCTACACCAAAATATACTCGATCGAGTCATCTAGAACGATCGAGTTCACCGCACTAGTGCTCTAGCTTCACCGGGGTCCGATTCACCCGAACCTCGAAATCTGCTTTTTGAATCATCGACCGTCCAGTCATCTCGTCCGGCTGCGGTATTTGAAGAATGTCCAGAATCGTCGGCGCAATGTCCGATAGCCGCCCGTCATCTCGCAGATGAACGTCCGTTCCATGGCCGGGGATTCTCACATTTTCACCTTCTACCACAATAAACGGCACCAAGTTACTCGTGTGGGCTGTCCAAGGATTTCCATGCTCGTCCCACATCTGCTCGGCGTTGCCATGGTCAGCGGTGATGAGCGCCGTGCCCCCCACCCGCCCGATCGCATTTACCAGCCGACCCAGCGTCCGATCGACGGCTTCAAGCCCCTGAACCGTTGGCTCGATTTTGCCCGTATGACCGAGCATGTCGGGGTTCGCGTAGTTGATCACAATCAGCGAATACTGCTGACTCCTCACCGCAGCGATCGCCCCCTTCGTGACGGCCTCAGCAGACATGGCCGGAACCAAATCATAGGTTGAAACCATGGGACTAGACACCATTTCGCGGTCTTCACCGGGATAGGGATTCTCTAAGCCACCATTAAAGAAATAAGTTACATGGGCGTATTTTTCCGTTTCAGCCGTGCGGAACTGTTTCAAACCCCGCTTTGAAATCACTTCGCCCAACATATTAGTCAAGCTCATCGGCGTGTAGGCGACGTCCACGTTGAGGGTTGAGTCGTACTGCGTCATCGTCGCAAAGGTCAATGGCTTTAGCATCAGGCGATCGAAGCCGACAAACTTAGGATCGACAAAGGCTTGGGTGAGTTGACGGGCGCGATCGGGCCGGAAGTTGAAGAAAATCACACTATCCCCGGACTCCACGGCCCCCGGAGCTAGGCGAGTCGGCGGAATAAACTCATCAGTTTTCCCAGCCTCATAAAACGCCTTCAGCGTTTCTACCGCCGACTGCCCCGTGCCTGCCCCGTCTTGGGTCATCACGTCATAGGCAAGCCGAATCCGATCCCAGCGATTGTCTCGATCCATCGCAAAATAGCGACCGCTAAGCGTGGAAATCCGGCCTACGCCGATGGTATCGATCATGGCTTGGAGTTGGGCAAACGCTTCAATGCCTTCCTTTGCAAGCGTATCGCGACCATCGGAGATGCCATGGAGACACACATCCGTTAGACCCTGCTCCTTCGCCAGCTTCAGTAAACCGGATATATGGAGCAAATGCGAATGAACGCCACCTTCAGAGCACAAGCCCACCAGATGCAGCTTGCCGCCCCTCGCTTTAGCCGCACTGCAAGCCTTAACGAGCGATGCATTACGCCCGATCGCACCCGTCTCAACCGCATCCGTAATCCGCACCAACTCCTGCGGGACCACCCGTCCTGCCCCAATATTTAGATGCCCAACTTCTGAATTCCCCATCTGCCCATCAGGCAAGCCTACATCCTTACCAGATGTCCGAATTAGTGTGTGTGGATACGCCGCCCACAGACTGTCCATAATGGGCGTATTGGCTGCCGCGATCGCATTCCCATCAGCGGATTCGCGGTAGCCCCATCCATCTAAGATAACCAACACAATGGGAGAAACTGGCACCTGTGCCATAGGTTGCATTCCTTTGCTTTTGACTACATTTTCTTGAGTCAAATCATACCACTTTGAATCCAGGCTCAATCTTTAGACCTCCTGGAGAAAACTTCTCACAATCATTACAAAAATCAATACCTCGTAAGGTTTTGACAGAGAGTGCTTTTCTCGGACGCATTACCCTAACCATTACACCTCAGATTTCGATTTGGTTTAGGGGGGACCACGGGCATGGGCAACAGAGTTTGCACTGAAACAATCAGTCGAGGGAAAGACTGAATAAGCCGCGTTTGAGCCGCTAAAGGACCAGCGGCTGGGTTAAGAGAAGCTTTGGGAGAACTGTTGAGAGAGGTTACAGAACTGCTCGATGGAATACTGATGCAAGCACTCAGAAGCAATAATGGAAGACTCAACGCAACCCTGAAAAGCCCTGAAAGTCTGACTGTAGAGTAAACGCTTTTCCTAATCAAAACGGTAAGATGCATAGCCCTGAGTTAAGAGTGTTGACGAGGGAGTAGGCCAAAAGTTACAGTCCGCTTCTGAACACATAAAGGCATGATAAAAAGGCATCTGATGACGGAGGGTGCATGAAGTCTACGTAGTAAGTTGTTATGGAAGTCACGATCGCCTCATCTTATTGAGTGAGCCGGACTTTAAAATCGCACTTAAAATTTATTTGAAATTCATTTAAACTTGCAGTAACTATCCTGCGTCAAGGTTCTGGTTTTAATGATTGAACTTCACTGTCACACAACATTTTCTGATGGCACCTTAAGTCCCACTCGCTTAGTAGAATCGGCGGTGATGGCTGGGGTCAGAGCCATGGCTATTACGGATCACGATACGCTGGCGGGTTGGGATGAGGCCAGAGAAGCTGCGAAGGATCCCGATCTATACGATCGCTTATCCCAGCCATCTTTTTCGGTGAGTCAGCCGATCGAGATTGTGCCGGGATTGGAGTTGAGTACGGTTTACAACGGAAAATCGATGCACATCTTGGGCTTTTATCCCGATCGCGACAAGCTGAGTGGTCCGCTAATGGAACGGCTCGCAGGGCGTAAGCGTCGGGCACAGGCCATGTTGGATAAGCTAGAGGCGTTGGGCTATCCGGTGGAGCTGCCACCTATGGGACCGGGGATGGCTCCGGGAAGACCCCATATTGCGCGGGCGCTGCGGGAGGCGGGGTATGTGAAGGATTCAAGGGAGGCGTTCGATCGTTTTTTGGGGGAGGGGATGCCCGCTTGTGTGGACTATGAGAAGTTCTATGCGTCAGAGGGGATTGAGCTGATTTTGGCCTGTGATGGAATTCCGGTGTGGGCGCATCCTTATTTGTTTCGGGGCGGGGAGGTGGA
>JAYVVL010000426.1:0-20524 GCA_043787035.1 Synechococcales cyanobacterium | reverse complement strand
ATCTAGCGCCCGAAGGCATTCCTATATTAGCGGTGAATGTTGGGGGAAATTTAGGGTTTTTGGCGGAATCGGCGGATGATTTCGATAGCGATACAGTGTGGGACCGATTGGAGAGCGATCGCTACGCCATCCAGAAACGGATGATGCTCAGAGCGCGGATGTTTGAGGGAAACGATCGCAATCACCTCGACCCGGTGAGTGATACCTATCTGGCGTTGAATGAGATGTGTTTGCGTCCCGCGTCTGCCGATCGGATGGTAACGTCTATCTTGGAAATGGAGATTGATGGTGCGGTGGTGGATCAATACCAAGGAGACGGGTTGATAATCGCCACGCCCACTGGGACCACCTGCTATACCGTTGCGGCCCAGGGTCCCATTGTGCATCCGGGGATGGAAGCTATTGTGATTACGCCCATTTGTCCGTTGAGTTTGTCTAGTCGTCCTATTGTGATTCCACCAGGGTGTGTCGTTAGTATTTGGGCTTTATGTGACCCGGATATGACCACTAAGTTGTGGATGGATGGCGTGCTCGCAACGACCTTATATCCTGGGCAGCGGGTGGATATTAGAATGGCAGAATGCGACGCTCAATTTATTATTCTGCGCGATAACCATTCCTATTACCGCACGTTAGAGGAAAAACTGCACTGGGGCGGCTCCCGCGTTCGCTACAATTCACATCGGTATAACTAAATCACCTATAGACCCCACCCTTCCGATTCAAGTTCTTCAATCACCTGTAACCCTCGCGTATCGCCTAGCTTTAGCATTGCGGTTTTGGCATCTTCTCTCACGCTGAGATCGTCATCTTCGGCAAAGGCTTCGATCAAGGCATCTACGGCAGTAGCGTAAATCACGTTGGACGGCAACTCACGACACAGTTCACCCACTGCCCAAGCACAATTGCTGCGAACGGCAGAAACCGTATCCCGCCGCAAGCCTTCAATCAGGGGCGGAATCGCAACGATCATTGCCTCGTAGCCCAAGCTCGCCAATTGCGCTAATGCGCTCGCTGCCCATAGCCGCACGGCTGAAATATCGTTGCGCACTCCTTCAAGCAGGGTGGGAATGGATCGCCTGTCGCGATGATTACCCAATGCCCAAACGATGCCTTTGCGGACGTAGCCATTCCACTCTTGATTATAGCGATCGATCAGCGGTTCAACGGCGTCTCGGCTGGTGTTGCGACCAAGGGCGTAGACGACGCTGACGCGGACTTGGGCGCAGTCGTCGTCAAGCAGCCGAATCAGGTGAGGAATACTGCGATCGTCTTTGATTTCGCAGAAGGCGCGGGCGGCATTCATGCGGGCTTGGGTATCGCCGTGGATTAGCGATGCCAGCATTTCGGCGGGATTCGGAGGGGCCGCGATCGGTGTATCTTCGGGCAGAGCAATGCTGTCGAGCGGATCATCAAGGTCTATTTCTAAATCCAAGAGGCTCAGTTCGTTATTGTCGTACACGCGATTTATAGACATGGCATTCCAGCAGTAACAAATTAAATTTAGCTAACGTCATTAAAACGAGCGATTGCTGTTAGACGTATGTTTAGCGTCTATTCAACATCGATCGTTCTTCAGTCTATAGCGTATTCAGATACTGAAGCAAATCCGCCATCTCCTTAATGCCAGGTTGGAACTGAGGCATGGGAGGCGTTTTCCCGCTGGTAACCTGTTCGATAAGAAATGTCTTATTTCGCCGAGTGGAGACGCCTCTGAGGCTAGGACCTATTTTGCCATCTGCATTGAGACCGTGACAAGTCGCGCAATTCATCTGAAAAATAGCATGACCTTGGACTGAGTCACCGGGTTGAGCGAGGACGCGATCGATGTATGGATCGCTTTTCTGAAACGGATACATCCCCATCAGAAATGAGGTACTCAACACCAAAATTCCCAAGATCAAGGCTGCAATCTTGGGGGGAAACCCTTCGGCTTGGGGACGAGTGGGAAGAAATTGCTGGTTCAAGGGATTTTGGGATAGAGCGATATGAATCTTTGACATTTAAAGCAGACCGTTGAATTTAAATTCCGATCGGAGGCTTTTAGCCCAAACTTATATAATTATTCATAGATTATAAGTCATGAGGCATTAGATTTTAGGGTTTGCGGCAGGGCTAAGGTAGAATATACTAAATAGCGATTGTTGGTGTCATTACATAGCAATTGATTATGCCGGTTGAGCTGAATAATTTTTCAGGAGAGCGAAGATGATTGAACCGATTCTATTGGGAATTGTGGCAGGCTTGATTCCGATTACGCTGGGTGGGTTGTTTTTTGCAGCGTATCTTCAGTACCGTCGGTCTAATCAGTTTGATTCTTAGGTTTCGATTGGGTTTTGAATTTGGAAAATTTGGAAAGGGGAGGGCTATAGTTCTTCCTTTTTTTGTGGGTGCGGGCGATCGGTAGGTGGGGCGCGGGAGGCGCGCCCGTACAGGCTTGGGGCTTGGGGGCGCGATGGAATTAGGGTGGGTTAGATGCGGGCGGGATCGGCAAAGCGGATTTTTAGATAGTCATCTTCCATTTTCGCGCCAGCGGGTTGCAGGGCTGCGAGGGCTTGAGGCAGCACCATGTTTCGGCGATGATTGCCGATCGTTATATTGAGTTCGTCGCCGTTTTTGCTGAGGTTGATTTGGTTTTTCTCAATGCCGGGAAGATAGATTTCTAGGCTGTACTGCTGGTTTTCGACGGGGACGACGCGCAGGGTAATCTCTTTGTAGTAGACATCGGTGGGGTCTTCGGTGCCGTGATAAAGCGTGTCCTTTAGACGATCGAGGGCCTCAAGACCACACATCTCCTCGGAATATAAGGGCACTTCTTTAATGGGAAGCGGATGGAAATTTTCGTGGATTTCAACTTTGTGGTGCTGCTGGTTGTCTTTCCAGCGTTGGAAAAATGGGTCTTGGACGCTATCCGGGATAATCCGGTTGGCAATCACCATGTCGGTTGCGACGTTGTACAGGCTCAGATAAGCATGGGCACGCAATGATTCTTTGATGACCATTTTTTCTGGGTTCATCACCAGACGGACAGACGTTTTGGTTGGATCGACGAGCACTTTTTGTAGGGCTTCGATTTGTTCATAGAACTCGTAGGGCGCATCCATGACTTCTTTGTTGGGCAAGGAGAAGCCTGCGATCGGACGGAAAATTGGCTCCACGAACGGACGCAGCGCCAGGGAAAGTCCTTGGAATGGCTTATAAAGTTTACGCATATACCAACCGCCGACTTCCGGCAGACTGAGCAGCCGCAGGGCCGTCCCCGTCGGTGCTGAGTCAATAATCAACACATCAAATACGCCTTCGTCATAGTGGCGCTTCATCCGCACAAGGCCAAAGATTTCGTCCATGCCAGGAAGAATAGCCAGTTCTTCAGCCTGCACTCCCTCTAGTCCGCGAGCTTGGAGGACTTGGGTGATGTAGCGTTTTACAGCTCCCCAATTGCCTTCAAGTTCCATGAGGGCATCTAGCTCAGCCCCCCAAAGGTTCGGACGGACTTCTTTGGGTTCGTGACCGAGTTCGATGTCGTAGCTATCGGCTAGGGAATGCGCGGGATCGGTACTGAGAACCAGGGTTTTGTACCCCAACTCGGCGCAGCGCAGACCTGTTGCAGCGGCGACGGAGGTTTTCCCGACTCCGCCCTTTCCTGTCATCAAAATTACACGCATGGGCCGAAATCCTAAAGTTCTTGAGGGATGTTTACATTTTTTAACTCATCTCTCATTGTGACATCGATCGATCCTCATGAGTAGTGCAATGGGGAAATGATTGGCTAAATCGATCGTCCTATCAACGGTGAATGGTGCGATCGTGGGTGTTTTCACAGGCGAAATTATTAGGCTTGATAACACCGCTAACCCCAATCCGATCGCAACCCTTTAGTGTCAATCGTTTTGTTTGTTCTAAAGTCAAAAGGTAGAAAGAAAGGTAGAGAGTCCTAAATTTTTTTGTATTATGATTCCAACAAACTGAGATTCAGCCTTCTTTCAAACACACAAGTAATTGAATATTCTCTCTGCCTTTTGACTCTGCTTGTGATGATTTAAAATTTAAAATTGAATGCTATAGTTCTCTATTAAATTTCAGCTTGCTGAACTTAAAAGGGATTCCTGATGAGCACATCTCTAAAGCCTACAGAGTCACCGCCTACAGAAGCAGAATCTAAGGTACTCGCTCCGATCGAACCAGAAGCGACCGAACCAGAAGCGGTCGAACCAGAATCTACAGAAGTGCAGCCACTCAAAGGCTTGGATAGACTTCGATCAAACAAGTGGCTTATGGGTTTAGTGATGCTTATTCCCATCATGGGCGTTAGCTATTTTGCGTATAGGCAAGTTGTCATCGTGCCTCAACAGCAAGCAAAAAGTAAGGTCCAAACGGCTCCAGTCGGACGGGGCAATCTCCCCATAACAATTTCAGCCAATGGCACGGTGCAACCTGAGCGATCGGTCAATGTCAGTCCAAAAACAGCCGGAATACTGAAGCAACTTCTGGTGAAAGAAGGGGATGCGGTGGAGAAAGGTCAAGTGCTGGCCTATATGGATAACTCAAATCTTCAAGGAGAACTGCAACAATCTCAAGGAAAGCTTGCTTGCAGCGGCAGATGCAAATCTATAACGATTGCGCAATGGTAATCGGGCGGAAGATATCGCCACAGTTAGGGCAGAACTAGCTGAACAAAATGCAAATCTACAAAAATTACGCAATGGTAATCGACTTCAGGAACTGGCCGAAGCCCAAGCTAAGGTGAACGATGCACAATATGCTTTGCGTCAAGCTAATGATGATTTGCAACGAAATCAAACCCTGTATAACGAAGGTGCCATTTCCCTTCAAAGTGTGAACAGTTTTCGGACAACTCGCGATCGCGCACAAGTACAAGTCAACCAAGCCGAACAAGCCGCTTCACTCATGCGATCGGGGACTCGCCCAGAAGAGATTACTCAAGCCGAAGCGGTGGTCCAACAAAAAGAAGAAGCGCTGTCACGTTCTGAAGCAGGGCCACGATCCGAAGATATCGACGAAGCCCAAGCCCAGATGACCTCCGCTCAAGGAGCCATGTAAATTATTCAGGCAAGCCTCGATGATATGGTCCTTCGGGCACCGTTTACAGGGGTTGTTTCTCGTAAATTTACCGACCCTGGCGCATTTGTTACTCCAACCACGGCAGGGAGTGCGGTCTCGTCTGCTACATCGTCTTCTATTCTGTCTCTCGCCTCCACAAATCAAGTGATTGCCCAAGTTGCAGAGGCGAATATTGCTCAAATTCGCATGGGTTTGGCGGCGACAATTCAGGTCAATGCTTATCCAGGAAAGCCCTTTACTGGACGAGTAATACAAATTGCGACCCAATCAAATGTCGTACAAGATGTCACGAGTTTTGAGGTGAAGACATCGGTTTCTGATTCTCAACGGCTATTGAAATCAGGAATGAATGTGAGTCTGGAATTCAAAGCTGGAGAGTTGAAAAATATGTTGGTCGTCCCAACAGCGGCGATCGTTCAACAAACTAATGCTCAGGGTGTATTTGTGGCGAAAGATAAGGGCGATCCGGTCTTTGTGCCGATTACGATCGGCATCACAATGAATGACAAAACTGAAGTTAAATCTGGTTGAACTGGAAACGAACAGATTTTACTCAGCTTTCCACCCGGTACTGAGCAATATGTCAGCCCAAATTGTTGGCAATAATGCTTTAACAGGTGTGGCTATTAACGGCTTCTGGGTCGAAGCCAGCGATGTCGATCAGCTTAACTCAGCTCAGTTTCAAGTGACAAATATCATACGTTTACGGCATCGTATTCAGCCACCCGATCTAGATGATTTTCGGACAATCAATCAAGTTGACATTATCAATACGTTCACCAGTGTAGTGGGATCATTAACGTTGCTGGTAGGGGCGATCGCGGGTATTTCTCTCGTCGTTGGGGGCATTGTCATTGCTAATATTATGCTAGTTTCGGTCATGGAACGAACGCGCGAAATTGATATTCGCAAAGCCGTGGGTGCAACTAGTACGGACATTTTGAGTCAGTTTTTAATCGAGACTGTTGTCATTTCCACAGTTGGCGGCACGGTTGGAGTAGGATTGGGAGTTGCGTTAGCATTTAGTGCTACAACGATCTTCAAATTTCCGTTTATTGTGCCGTTATGGTCGATCGCGATCGGGTTTAGCTTGTCGCTGATCGTTGGTGTTTTGGCAGGTGGAATTCCAGCCCGAAATGCAGCTAGACTCGATCCGATCGCGTTACTACACAATGAGTAGGAACAATGAATAGGATATAAATAGCATTATGTATGATTTGTCTATTCTCATACTAAAACAGTCTAAAGATAGATAGGCCAAAAAGTAATCTATGTAACTATTATTAGGCGATCAACAAAAGATCGATTCTCGCGACTATCAATTGCCTAAATCTCAGCACTGGCAGTTGAAGTAAGTCAGAGAGTCCAAGAAATCTAGCCATTGTTACAGATGTGCGGTTACGAATACACTCAAGGTAGAGGTAGAAGATTATGACATACACCCATACGATCGTCGCTCATTTCCCCACTCATGAGGAAGCAGAAAGAGTGGTCATTTCCCTAGAGAGTGAGGGTTTTGATATGGAAAAGCTTTCGATCATAGGAAAAGACTATCGAACCACTGAACATGTGCGCGGATTTTTAAGCTGGAAAGACACGGCCAAGTCAGGAGCAGTCGGTGGCGGATACTGGGGTAGTTTTGTTGGAGGGATATTTGGCATTCTTGCAGGTGCTGGGGTGCTATTTATTCCTGGCATAGCTCCGATCGTAATTGCAGGGCCGATTACAGGCGTCCTCGCTGGTTGGTTAGAAGGCATTGTAGTCGGAGGTGTGGGAACGGCGGCGATCGGAGGTCTGGCCGGAGCATTGGGAGGGTTAGGCATCCCCAAGAATGAAGTCCTAAAATATGAAACCAAAGTCAAAGCAGGCGAATTTATTATCCTAGTGACGGGCAGCGATGAAGATGTCAGGCAGGCAAAGACGTTGCTGGACCGAGTGAGTCACGGAATGAGTCTATCGATCGCAGCCTAGGGCCAAGATCTGCTAACCCGAAGGAGATTATATGCCAACTGAAACTTCAAACTTGATTTCTCAAGGAAGCAGTCAACCTGTTCTGTACCAGCATGGTCACGAAGTACAGTTATTTGGGACGCTTCGAAATTTGCCGATCGGGTTGTTGCACGCTGCGCGTGCCGAAAATTGTGAACAACTCAACCAAATTTTAGCCGACAGCTTAATCCTTTATAGTCTCTACAAGAAGCATCATTGGTTAATGCGTGGTAGCACCTTTTATCAGTTGCATCTGCTGCTAGACAAACATGCTAATGAACAACTGAGATTAATTGATTTAATCGGTGAACGAGTCCAGACCTTAGGCGGTGTGGCGATCGCTGATCCTAGGCATGTCTCGGAAATCACAAGAATCGATCGTCCACCCAATGGCGTTGAAGAAGTTCCGGTTATGCTATCGCGATTGCTAGAGGCACATGAGCTAATCCTATATGAGATTAGAAATGGCATCACAAAAACAGCGGCTAATCGTGATGACGGAACAAATGATCTGTTGATGAGTGACGTGCTGCGAACCCATGAATTGCAGGTGTGGATTATAGCTGAACATTTAGTCGATACACCGTTAGTTCGTGGCTAGGCTTGTGAATAGGGTTTAACTAATTGAAATATTATCCATACTAGGAGAACGATTATGCCCATGATTACTGCTGAAGGAAAGACGTTTGAAGTTGCTGAGGGAAGTAACCTGCGTGAAGCGCTACTGGAACAAGACATTAATCTTTACAGCGCGGGGGCTAAAGTTTTTAACTGTCGGGGACATGGGACTTGTGGAACGTGTTTTATTGGCGTTGAGGGTCCAGTTTCAGAACCGACTAAAGAAGAAACTAAGCGGACAATTTTTCATCCCCACTTTGCGCATAGAGAACGACGTTTAGCCTGCCAAGTCAAGGTAATGGGGGATGTGTCCATTACGAAATTTGAGGGTTACTTCGGTGATGGTGAAGATTCTGTGTGGACGCCCGATCGAGGACTCGTAGAACTTCCTTCTATTCCACTCCCCTAGGTTTTCTAGCAATCAACTTAACTTACCCAATATAAGGCAAGTAAAATGACTACTACTCTAGAAAGAAAAGCAGACAAAACTGATGCTAAACTTAAGGCGGATGTCTTGTCCGAACTTGACTATCAGCCAAGCGTTAAAGCCACAGACATTGGCGTCTTAGTCCACGATGGCACAGTCACACTCAATGGTTACGTTGGCAGCTACAACGAGAAATGGGAAGCGACGCAAGCCATGAAACGAGTGAGTGGCGTGAAAGCGATCGCGAATGAAATTGAAGTCAAACTACCGACGTCATCACAACGTCGGGACGAAGATATTGCTGCCGCTGCCGCAAACCAAATCGCCTGGTCTACCACCATTCCCTTAGAATCTGTTGAAATAACGGTTCACAAAGGCTGGATTACCTTAGAGGGAGACGTTGAGTGGTGGTTCCAAAAGAGCGCTGCTGAAACAGTTGTACATAATATCTTCGGGGTCAAAGGAGTATCAAATCAAATCTCGGTTAAGCCCAGATTGACAAGAGCGGGCGTTGAAGAAGATATTCGATCGGCCTTTGAACGAAGTGCATTGTTAGATGCCAACAAAGTCGAAGTCGATATCTCTGAAAATAACGTCATCCTTCGCGGGAAAGTTAGAAATTATGATGAGTTTGAGGAAGCCGAACGAGTTGCTTGGGCTGCACCAGGAGTAACTTCAGTCGCCAATCATCTCAAAGTGCAGTGGTTCCGCTTTGGCGACTAACACTAAGATGACCATTCTGTCAGCCAGAGTTTCGGGCTTTGGACTGTACTCAAGGTCAATGAAATTTGCGCCGATCGCTATTTCGTTGCTTTGATTCTTTCGGTTAACAACTCACCCATTCCAGGTAAATATCATGAAAAGTACCCTAGAAAGAACAATAGACAAAACTGATTCAGAACTCAAGAATGATGTGCTTGCCGAACTTAAGTATGAACCTAGTGTCAAAGTCACCGATCTCGGAATCTTAGTCAATGACGGCATTGTAACCCTTAATGGACATACGAGTAGTTACAATGGCAAGTGGGAAGCAGTCCGTGCTGTTAAACGGATTTCGGGAGTGAAGGCGATCGCAGATGATATCGAAGTCAAGCTGCCTGATAGCGTCAGCCATACAGATACTGACATTGCCGCTGCCGCTGAACACCATCTCGAATGGTCTACCACCGTTCCCATGGGAGCTATCACGGCAACAGTTCGTAATGGCTGGATCACACTTGAAGGTGAAGTCGAGTGGTGGTATCAAAGGAACGCTGCTGGAAACGCTGTGCATTACTTGTCGGGCGTTAAAGGCGTGTCAAATATGATTTCTATCAAACCTAAATTGACACCCACAGAGGTTAAGATGGCGATTCGATCGGCCTTTGAACGAAGTGCCCTATTGGATTCAAACAAAGTCCAAGTGGAGACTTCTGGAAGTCAGGTAACACTCCGAGGTAAAGTTCGGAACTATGCCGAACGAGATGAAGCCGAACGGGCTGCTTGGGCTGCTCCGGGAGTTCTATCCGTTAACAATAATCTTATTGTGCAATGGTCTCGTTTTTCAGAGTAGGTCTAAAGTTCTGTTGTAACAGAAGAGGTGTGAGGAACAGTGAGAACCTATCTATAGAATCAACAATACCGACCATTCATGCGAACTATTTATTCTGTTTCCATGAGTGGTCGATATTCCACTTTTCACTAGAATTCAAAAATTATGGTTTGAGCTATGAGACACGATCAGCATGATGACGAAAACTTTGAGAGACGACAAAATCTACAACATGATGAAGAGGCGTTTCAGCTTCGTCAAGAAGAAAGGCGATTAGGGACAGCAAGGCGAAGTAATATCTTTACTTGGATTGTTAATAGCATTTTCTGGCTAGCAGGAATGATAGAAATACTCCTTGGAATAAGATTTTTTCTCCGGTTACTAGGTGCCAATCGAGAAAATTCGTTTTCTCAACTCATTAATAATCTATCTACACCCTTTATTGCGCCATTTTCCACTTTATTCATTAGTCCAACTTCAGAAACTGGACACTACATATTTGATGTCAATATTGTGATTGCGATTGTTGCGTATGCGCTCTTAAGCTATCTAGCTGTTTCACTCGTCAGATTCATCTTTTACCATGAATAGTCATCTATCCCAAACGACGCAGCCCGTTACTAATCGTGTTGCGGTTTTGCTGACTGGATATGGTGAGGTGCAGTCATACCGAGACTTAAGCCTTTACAACCGAGCAGCGACCAAATATATTGCATCTCAATTCATATCTATTCCAGAATGGCTATATCCTATAGCCGGATGGCTGCTTGCCCTTCAAGATTTATATAATTTTGGAGTTAAGCATCGGGGTTTTGTGTCTCCTGAAAATGAGATGTTTGAAAAGCAACGGGTTGGGATTGAAACTTGTTTGAAGAAGGAATGGGGCGATCGAGTTGAGGTATTCAAAGGATTTTATTTCTGTGAACCTACTGTACAAGATATTGTTGAAAGCATTATAGAGAAAAATTTTCAACATTTGCTCATTTATCCGTTGTTAGTGGTCGCATCTGATTTCACAGGAAAAATAGCCGTTGAGCAGGTTAATGAAGTTATTTCTACAAGTGCATCGCAGTCTAAACTACAATCATTGACCTTTAAAAGTGTTCGATATATTCCGTCTTTTGCAACCGAGTCTGCCTACGTAGATTTGATGGTCAGCCAAATGAAAAACAGCTTAGATCAACCCTGTATCAGTCAATTTTTCGAGTCACAGATTGGTATTGTTTTAACCGTTCATGGTGGCCCAGAAAAGGCGTTAGGATTACTGACAGGGGTTATTGATGGACAGATCTTGTACGATCGCATTTGCGAACAATTGCAGCATCAATATCCCCTAATTTCGATCGGCTGGATTAATCATGATGTGCCGTTCATTAAATGGTCACAACCGAACTTAAAACAGGCATCAGAGAGTTTAATTAAGGCAGGTGCTCAAGCTATTCTGTTCAAGCCGGTTGGCTGGGCTACCGAGAATTATGAAACCATTTTGGATGTAGAAGATGTGATTCAATCTTTAAAAGTCAAATATCCTTCCATTACTTGTATGCGGTTCAATTGTGTAAACGATGATCCTGAGTTTTTGAGAATTGCAGCAGGGTGGGCTAGCCCTCACATTGAAGAGATGTTGGCGGTTGCACCGTGTCATGAGTGTATTTAACTTTATCTAATAAGTAGGTAGCGCTAATTAAACTTACAACAGTTTCAAGCTGAGTAAGGATTTCAGGTCATCCTGTTTTATGTTTAATTCACCTCACCTACTTAATGCAAGGAAAATTAATATGATTAGTCTAAAAGTAGGATTAAACCAGTCTAACGTTATTACAAAAACATTATCTATGTTTACTGTGAGCACGATCGCAATTAGCTTAGGAAGCTGTACGCCTAAGGCTCCGTTAACGACTCCTGAATCGTCAATCCCTCCGAGAAAAGAACTACAGGTTGTTACGACCTTTATCCCTATTACAGACTTTACGAAAGCTGTTGCAGGCGATCGGGCAAAAGTGACACAACTGCTACCCACCAATGTTGGACCCCATGACTATCAAGTAAAACCTGAGGATGCTGAGAAGCTAACAAAGGCAGACGTACTGGTGGAGAATGGATTAGGAGTAGAGGAGTTTCTAGATAATTTAGTTAAAAATACAGGCAATCGGAACCTAAAGATTATTGACTCTAGTAAGGGAATTCAGACCATATCGACCGCCACAATCAAAGGGCAATCTTCTCGATCGGTCAAAAATAATATAGAGTTTAATCCCCACATATGGCTTGATCCTAAACGTGTTATTCAACAGGTCTATAATATTCGTGATGGACTGATATCGGCTGATCCAACTGGGAAGGATATCTATACAGCAAATGCAGCTACCTACGTCACTAAACTTAAGCAATTAGATATGGAATTTACGCAAACGCTTAGACCTTTTGCGGGCAAAACATTTGTAACTTATCACGACTTTGCGCCATACCTTGCCGAAAGCTACAATTTGAAAGCACAGTTTCTAGTCGGTATTCCTGAAGAGAACCCATCACCGGAGGATGTAAAAAGAACAATAGATTCCGCTAAGAAATCAAATCTAAAAACCCTATTAACAGAGCCTCAAGCCGTAGGAAATCCATTTTCAGCCCTAGCTAAGGACTTGAATGTACAGATAGGTAGCTTCAATCCTATGGAAACAGGGAGTGCAGAAGGAATACAGCCAGATTATTACTTCGCTGTAATGCGTCAGAACTTGACAAATCTAGAGGAATCTTTTGGCGGAAAACCCCGTTAACCTAAACCCATTTAAATATGTACTTGTTACAAGGAGGTTTACTTGAAAGATATCGTACTATCCGTTGAAAATCTCACTGTTTACCGCGAAACTTACGCAGCCGTGCAGAATGTCTCATTCTCTCTAGAATCAGGTACGGATACCTCGATTGTGGGTCCCAACGGCGGCGGTAAAACGACATTAGTTCAAGCTATTTTGGGGATTTTGCCTAGGCGATCGGGTAACATTTCTATCCTGGGTCAACCTCTTAGCCCTAAGGGCTTTCTCCCAGTAAGTACACGTCAAAAAATTGCCTACTTACCTCAAAATTTCCTAGTTGATCGACGCATTCCGATGACCGTTGAAGAACTCGTCGGGTTAGGCTGGGATAAGCTAGGAATTCAGTGGCCTTGGGCAAACTACAAAAAACGGAAATCTGCCGTTCGAGAGGCTCTAGAACGGGTCAAGGTAAGCCGTCTCAGACATCAACTGCTCAGCGGACTTTCGGGTGGTGAAGCTAAGCGTGTTCTGTTAGCTTACTGTTTGGTTTACCCGCGTCGATTGTTGATTTTGGATGAGGCTCCGGCTGGGCTAGACATGCTGGCTGAATCGGAGTTTTATAAACTACTCTATCAACTGAAAAAAGAACAAGGTTGGGCAATTTTGCAGATTTCTCATGATCTAGATATGGTCCGAAAACACTGCGATCGAGTCCTTTGTATTAATCAGACATTACGCTGTCAAGGCACCCCAGAAGTTGTGCTCTCTGCGGAAAACCTCTCTGCTGCCTACGAGCCAGAATTTGTCCGATACCATCATTCACATTTGTCATGATGATTCAAACAGAACTTTTTCGCGTGATTGAACTTTTTCAGCTCCCCTTCATGCAACGAGCTTTAATGGGTGGAGTTTTGACGGGGATAATGGGTGGAACTTTGGGCAGTTTTACAATTTTAAGACAGTTATCGTTCTTCAGTGATGCCTTAGGACATTCAGCCTTATTAGGCATTAGTATTGGATATTTATTAGGACTTAATCCGTCATTCGTATTATTACCATTTGCAGTCATTTTTGCGCTGTTGGTGTCCTACTTGTTAGAGCATACTCGTCTGTGGACAGATGCATTATTGAATATCATCTATTCCTCCTCTCTAGCGATCGCTATCATCGTTCTTAGTTTTGTGGGACAGTATAAAGGAGGACTAAACAACCTGTTATTTGGCGATATACTAGCCGTCCAAGAAATAGATTTAGTATTCAGTAGTCTGCTGTTAGTGGTCTGCACTCTATTTGTTGGGTTAACATTGCGGACTCAAATGTTACTCACATTAAATGAACCATTAGCAATCGCTCGCGGGGTGGCAGTATCGACTCATCGAACCATATTTATTGTGTTGCTGTCATTAGTGGTAGGGATTTCTATTAAGGCAATCGGGGTATTGCTGGTGAGCGCTTTTGTGGTGATTCCAGCTTGTGCCGCTCGACTGCCTAGTCGTACATTTGTCGGTTATGTATTATTGTCAGCAGGACTTGGTGCATTAAGTGCTGTGATTGGGATGCTAATTTCAGCCTGGTTTAATTTGCCGTCGGGTCCGAGTATTGTGCTGACACAATTATTAATCTTCCTAACTGCAATGATAGCGCCTCACCTTCGGAAACCGAATCTTTTGACTTTATGAAGCCTCTCAAACAGTCGGAGAAACTAGAGCTAGAGCGGGAGCGCAGTAAAGTCCTGAAACAGTGGGACGACTGGGTTGAGATGCCCATGCTGGTGCTAGGATTTGCTTGGTTAGGACTCTTGATTGTAGAGCTAGTTTGGGGATTTAATCCTCTGCTAGAAGCGATCGGCACTGTGATTTGGATTATTTTTATAATTGACTTTAGTATCAAATTAATTCTCACGCCTTACAAATTATCGTATCTCAAGGACAACTGGCTAATTGCTCTTTCACTCCTCATTCCAGCACTACGAACCTTACGAGTGGTGCGGGTTGTCCAATCTTTCCATGCTTTTCGAGGTTTTCAACTCATTCGAGTTATGCTTCGGACTAGCCAAGGAATTCGATTATTTTCAGCAAGTGTTCAGCGTCGAGGATTTGGCTATGTTGTTGGATTAACAACGATCGTTACCCTAGTGGGAGCAGCGGGAATCTATATTTTTGAGCGGGATATGCTTAATGGAACAGGGATTAACGACTACGCCACTGCGCTATGGTGGACGGCCATGATCATGACAACGATCGGTTCAGATTATTTCCCAAAAACATCGGAAGGTCGAATACTATGCTTTCTTCTGGCGCTCTATGCGGTTTCTGTATTTGGCTATGTGACAGCAGCAGTTGCAACATTCTTTATCGATCAAGATGTCGAGAATCATAAATTTTCTGGTGAAAAATCAATTCAAGCCCTACAAATAGAAATCAAGGCACTCCGAAGTGATATTCAAGAGCTAGCTCAAACTAAACCTGTCAGTGACAATATAAATTCCTAATGAAAAATATGATTTCGATGTCAAATATTACCAAGACTTACCACTTAGCAGATTTAGATGTTCCTATTTTAAAAAAGATTGATCTATCAATCGAAGTGGGAGAATATGTTACCATTATGGGGGCTTCCGGTTCTGGAAAATCCACCCTTATGAATATTATTGGTTGTCTCGATCGACCGACTAGCGGACGGTATATTTTGGATGGTCGAGATCTGACGACGCTAGATGATGATGAACTCGCAGACATTCGCAATCAGTATGTTGGTTTTGTGTTTCAGCAGTTCAATCTATTGTCACGACTGACCGCACTTGAAAATGTTATGTTGCCGATGATTTACGCCAATGTTTCTCGATCACAACGCATCAAAGCCGCAACCCGTTCACTTGAACAAATCGGGCTGGGCGATCGTTTAACCAATCGTCCTAGCCAGCTTTCAGGTGGGCAACAACAGCGAGTTGCGATCGCCCGTGCATTAGTGAATCATCCCGCTTTAGTATTAGCGGATGAACCCACAGGTGCATTGGATTCTAAAACGTCTCACGATATTATGAATTTGCTAACGGAAATCAATAATCAAGGCACCACGATTGCGATCGTCACTCATGATTCAGGCGTCGCTGCGCAAACGAATCGGGTAATTCACATGCAAGATGGAGTGATTATTGAAGTAGACAAATTAGTTCTGAATTAGCACATTTGCGATCGTGAGACTTAGTTAATCAGTTAGAACGCAACAACCCTGCCATCGCTTTGAACTCGTACAGTATTTTGACTGTCATTAAGACCTGTTCCTTCATGAATCATGAGACCGAGAACCCCTTGTTCAGAGTTTTCAACGGGCATTACTTTAATTAATCCACCATCCGATCTTAGGAAAGTAATACTGACCGGGGCAGGAAGATTCTGAAGCGCAACTTCGGCCCCAGAAGTAAGAGTTCGCTGTTCTGTATGTCCGACCGCTTGATAAATTATTTGGGTATTTGTCATATTTTTCAGTTTAATATTGACTTGACCTGAATTAAAAACGACTGTGGTTAGGGTTGGCTGTTGGTTTTCTGGTAGCGGCATTTGGGTTGGCATAACTTGATTCATTAAGCCTGCTGCTGAAACTTTTTCTTGCTCGTTCTGCGATAATGTAAATTGGTTGGGTGGACATCCCATTGGCACGGGTCTCATGTGATTGTGTGGCTCTTCATAATAAATGGTAGGACAAGGATTGACGGCGGTACGATTCGGTGCTGCCACAGCAACAGAGACAAATGATGTAAACCCAATAGCGCTTCCGACGACCAATTTGATTGGATTAAAACAGAAATTTGCGTTGACGTTCATAATAAATGCCTAAAGGATTTAAGTTGTTTTCCACTTCTATTTTGATAGGCGATCGTTCTAGTTCTTGTCTGAGTTGGTTGACTACGATACAAAAGTTTATGAAGTGAATATAGCCATCCGGAATCACTTGTGAGAATTGGAATTCATTCCAAGGTGGGATAGGGCAGCCACGACTAATTCACCAACAGCATCCCCTAATTTTGGAGGCTTTGATTTCTGCTCCTCCCAGAATTAGGGACCGAAAGGCGGTTTTTCAGAATCTCATGAATCAAATCAGATAGCTTTGGACCTTGGGTTGACTTTTGGTGAAAACTACCATAAATTAGGTCTAATCTCTCTTGAAGTGTGGCAATTGTGTATGCTGATGACGATCGCTCCGGCAGATTTGGGTTTGTTGACGGATTTGTATCAGATTACGATGTCGGCTTGCTATGTGGGGGAGGAACTCGACGATCGATCGGCAAGTTTTGAGGTATTTACCCGACGCCTGCCAAAGGATTTTGGATACTTAATTGCAATGGGATTGGAACAGATTTTATCTTATTTGGAATCGCTACACTTATCGTTGGAGCAGATTGAGCAGCTACAGGAGACTGGATTATTTGAACATGCGCCCGATCGGTTTTGGGAATTGCTGAAGACCATGCAGTTTAAGGGTTCGGTGTGGGCCGTGCCTGAAGGAACGGCGGTGTTTGCTAATGAGCCGCTGTTGCGCATTGAAGCACCGCTATGGCAAGCGCAGTGGGTGGAAACCTATGTGCTAAATGTGTTGAATTATCAGACCTTAGTGGCAACGCGATCGGCTCGAATGCGAGACGTGGCCGGGGACGAAGCTAAGCTCTATGAGTTTGGGTCTCGGCGTGCATTTAGTCCGCAGGGGGCAGTGTGGGCGGCAAGGGCAGCTCTTGCGGCGGGGTTTGATGGGACGTCGAATGTGTTAGCGGCAATGCAGTTAGGACGGGTTCCGGTGGGGACGATGGCGCACGCGCTGGTGATGGCGATCGGGGCAGGCGACGGGGATGAGGGTGAGGACCGTGCGTTTCAGGCGTTTCATCGTTATTTTCCCGGTGCGCCCTTGCTGATTGATACCTACGATGCGATCGCAGCGGCAAAACGATTAGCGGCGTGTTCGCCAAAAAACCTGACGGGAGTGAGGATTGATTCGGGCGATTTGGGGGCGCAATCGCGGGAGATTCGGGCCTTGTTACCGGGCGTTTCGATTATGGCTAGCGGCGATCTAGATGAATATCGGATTCAAGAATTAAACAACAATCATGCCTGTATTGACGGATTTGGAATCGGAACGCAGTTGGTGACAGGAACGCCTGTGAATGGAGTCTATAAGCTCGTTCAGATTGGTGATATCCCCGTAATGAAGAATGCTCCCGGCAAACGAAGCTACCCAGGACGAAAACAGATTTTTAGAACCCTTGAGAATGGAACAATGAACGATCGGTTGGGACTTGCCAGTGAGGACGCTAAGCCCGGTGAGACGGGTCTTCTAGTGCCTGTGATGCAGGATGGAAAGCGGCTGGGTCCTCTGGAATCTTTAGAAATGATTGCGGCACGAACGAGGCGATCGGTCTTGGCGTTACCGTTGGAGGTACGATCAGTTATTGCTACAGGTTTGGAGGTGGAGGTGAGTGACGAATTAGTGGCGTTGCAGGCGCGCTGTTTGTAACCTTTGTCCCTACGGTTCACTTTTTTAATTGATATTATGGTTTTGCAAATCGCTCTTTTTGGCACCAGTGCTGACCCACCGACCTATGGACATCTCGAAATCCTGACCTGGTTAAGCAAACGCTACGATCGCACCGCTGTGTGGGCCTCAGACAATCCGTTTAAACGCGATCAAACTCCCTTAGACGATCGCACGGAAATGTTGCGGTTGCTGGTCACGCTGTCGGGTGAATCGCTAGAAACGCTACAAGTTTATCCAGAACTTAGCGATCTGCGTACGATCATCACTTACAACAGGGCGGTCAAAGTTTGGCCCAATGCAAAATTTACGTTTGTATTAGGTGCAGACTTACTCCCACAATTACCCACTTGGTATCAGGCCAAGGAACTTTTAGCGGCGGTTGATTTATTAGTTATTCCCCGATCGGGATATCAAATTCTAGACAGTACTATTGATAAAATTAAATCACTAGGCGGAACGCTGGAGATTGCAAACTTAATTACGCCTAATGTATCGTCCAGTGCGTACCGTTATGACATGGCTCCGAATACTGTTCCAACTATTGTTCAATCGTACATCCAGCAGCAGGAGCTTTATCCATGTCCCATAGCCTAAATCCAACAGCCATGGTAACCGATGGGACTCTGGCCGACTTTCGAGTGGGTGTGGATACGGTGATTTTCTCGGTGGATACCAAGTTGCATCGGTTAATGGTGCTCCTAGTCATGCGATCGGAAGATCCGTTTCTGGGGCACTGGTCGTTACCTGGAACCCTAGTCCGAAAAGGCGAGTCTCTCGAACAAGCCGCCGATCGAATTCGCGCTGAAAAGATTCATGTCCAAAACCTTTACCTCGAACAGCTCTACACGTTCGGTGGACCCCTACGCGATCCCCGAGAATCGATGGATAGTTATGGCGTCCGCTACCTATCGGTAAGCTACTTTACACTGGTTCAGTATTCGGATGCAGAATTCATTGCCGGGAGCGTGAGTAGAATGGGGTGGTATCCGGTCGATCAACTGCCACTATTAGCCTTTGACCATTTTAAAATTATTGAGTACGGTCACATTCGGCTTCGCAATAAATTAGAGTATAGTCCAGTAGCCTTTGAGGTGTTGCCAGAGCTGTTTACATTGAATGAGTTATATCAACTTTACACTACGGTATTAGGCGATGGATTTTCTGATTATTCCAATTTTCGATCGCGGTTACTAAAGTTAAAATTCTTGCAGGACACTGGAGTAAAAACATCGCGCGGCGCGGGCCGTCCGGCGAGTTTATACCGTTTCGACGCTGAAGCATTCGCACCGTTAAGAGACAAAGCATTAGTATTTATTTAAAACACCCCTAAACACCCCACCAAACACCTCACCAAACACCACCATGAAAATCACGATCGCACAACTCAACCCCACAATAGGCGACCTCCGCACCAACGCCGAAACCATCCTCCGCATTGCAACCGAAGCCCTCAATCAAGGAACCACCCTCGTACTGACCCCAGAACTCTCACTCTGCGGGTATCCACCGCGTGATCTGTTGCTAAAACCCTCCTTCATTGATGCCATGCGATCGCAACTGGATCAATTAGCAACCGAACTCCCAAAAAACATCACCGTTCTCGTTGGGTTTGCCGAGCACAATCCCAATGCCGACACGAATGGTGAGAAGCCTCTCTACAATAGCGTTGCCCTGATTCAAGACAACCAAATCAAACAAATCTTTCGCAAGCGCCTACTGCCCACCTACGACGTATTTGATGAGGCCCGATATTTTCAGCCCGGTCATTTACCAAATCATTTCATTTTGGACGACGTGCATATTGGCGTGACCATCTGCGAAGATCTCTGGAATGACGAAGAATTTTGGGGAAAACGAGCCTACGAAGAGAATCCGATCGCCGACCTTGCAAATCTCAATGTAGACTTCACTATCAACCTCTCTGCATCGCCCTACACTATTGGTAAGCAGCAGATTCGTGAACAGATGTTATATCATCTCTCACAACGCTTCACTCAACCGATTATTTATGTGAATCAAGTTGGGGCAAATGATGATCTGATCTTCGATGGCGGAAGCTGTGTGGTTAATAGAACCGGAACACTCTGCGATCGGCTACCGCAAATGCGAGAAGATAGCCGAATTATCCACTGGAACACCCCAGAATTTACTGCAGTTACAACGCCTGTTACGCTGATGGACGAAGGCACAGAACTTTACAGCGCATTAGTGTTAGGGGTAAAAGACTATGCCAGAAAGTGCGGGTTTAAACAGGCGTTATTGGGGTTAAGTGGCGGAATTGATTCAGCGATCGTAGCAGTAATCGCAGCGGATGCGTTGGGCGCAGAAAATGTCCTTGGAATTCTGATGCCATCGCCTTACAGTTCTGACCACTCCATTACTGATGCAGTCAGTCTTGCGAAAAACCTGGGCATCAAAACCCAAACTGTTGCGATCGAACCCATGATGAAAGCCTTCGATTCGTCTCTGGCTGAAATCTTCTTGGGGACCGAGTTTGGAGTCGCTGAAGAAAATTTGCAATCTAGGATTCGAGGAACATTGCTAATGGCAATAGCTAATAAATTTAACAAGCTACTGATTACAACGGGAAACAAATCT
>JAYVVL010000425.1:0-20600 GCA_043787035.1 Synechococcales cyanobacterium | reverse complement strand
GGGGCCATATTGCTTCAGCCGTTTACTCGCCTCGGCTTGAGTGAGACCTTCTGGGGAAGATTTCAGTTTTGTCTCTAGTTCTGGCATCGGCAGGGTTTTCAGATCGTCCTTCGGATCGGGACTTGCTTTGGGAGCTTTGGGTCGATCGGCAACAGGTTTCATGATAAATATTCCTTAGAGTGTTAATATCCATTTGATGGAACGGTTACGGGAGAAGGGTTTTTGTCACTGTGGTGCGAGTCGGCTGTTACCGACCAAGCCGAGAACGTCACATACAGACTTGGCGATCGTGAATGCTTCATCCGTGGGCATCACGCGGACATTAACCCGACTGGTTTCCAGAGAAATCACGCCCTGATTCGCCACATTTCGCCCTTCGTTGAGTTCGATGCCCAGGAAGCCTAAGCCATCGCAAATCCGGCTGCGGACTGTGGGGGCATTCTCCCCGATGCCCCCTGCAAACACTAATGTGTCCACGCCGCCCAATGCCGCCGCAAAAGCACCGATCCATTTTTTCACCTGGTAACAAAACAGCGCGATCGCTTCAGCCGCCCGCACAGCTTCCAGTTCGAGATCGAGCAAGTCACGCATGTCGGCACTGGTTTCGGATATACCCAGTAACCCAGACTGGAAATGAACCATCTCATTGAATTGCTTGACGCTCATTTGTTCGGTGCGCGCCAGATATCCTAGTAGCCCCGGATCGAGATCGCCGGAGCGGGTACTCATCGGCACCCCTGCGGTCGGGGTAAAGCTCATGCTGGTGTCCAGAGGTTTGCCGTGATGCACCGCCGCCAGACTCGCGCCATTCCCCAGGTGAGCGAGGATCACCCGACCCTGTGCTGCTGCCGTTCCATCCAGTCGGGACAGTTCTGCCATCAGGAACTCATAGGACAACCCGTGAAACCCGTATCGTCGCACGCCTTGTGCTTCGTAACGGCGGGGAATGGCTAACATCTGGGCGACGCGCGGCAGGTCATGGTGAAACGCCGTGTCGAAACAGGCAACTTGGGGCAGATCTGGAAAGCGGTGATGCAACGCCTCAGTCAACTGGATCTCCTCCGGTAGATGTTCGGGGTCGAAGGAACTAATCCGGTGCAGTTCCTCAAGCATCGCCGGAGTGATGCGCTGGGGCTGGCTATAGTTCGGGCCGCCATGCACGATCCGATGCCCCACCGCAGTCAAGGCATCACGCGCACAATGTTCCTCCAGCCAATCCATGAGAATGCCAATTGCCACCGTGCGATCCGCTGCCGCGATCGATCGCGAAATGTTGCCTGCCGGATTTAACCCTTTAACCTGCAAGGTCGCATCCGGTAGTCCAATCCGATCGATCCCACCTTCTAGCATCCGGTGGAGAGAGTCGCCAAACTCGAACAACGCGAACTTGATGCTCGATGAGCCGCCATTAATTGTCAGGATCGGTGGTTTTGTAGGTTTCATTTGGACTCCATTAAGGTAATTGGCAAGCGTTGCTCAGGTATACATCGAGCCAGCAAGATGACACTCGATCGGGGGCTAAGGGAATACGTTTGTGGATCGTCCCAAAGCGGTTCCTCCCCCGCCGCAAACAGATCGTGGGGCGATTCGCCAGCGGTATCGACGGCTAGATGCCACCGAGTCCCCGGCAGTGCCGGAGGCAACCTGAAAGCCACGACATCAGTGCCAGCATTGAACAACAGGCAAAGTGCGTGCAGTGCCGCTTCAGGGATCAGACAGGCAAACTGCTTTGCCTTCGGGTCAAACCAGTGGGGCAAGCCGCCTTGGGGCGCAAACCACTGGATCTCGGCATCGGTGTAGAACACCTCTTGGCTGAGAATCGCATGGGCACTGCGAAAGGCGATCAGTCCACGGGTGAAGCGAAAAATCTCCTGATGCTCTTCCAGACAACTCCAGTCATGCCAACTCGTGGCATTGTCCTGGCAGTAGGCGTTGTTGTTGCCGCCCTGCGTGCGCCGAAATTCGTCCCCACCGAGCAGCATTGGCACACCGCGCGAGACCAGCAGGGTCAGCAGGAAATTCTTGATCTGGCGATTCCGGATGGACGTAATCGCCGCATCCGTCGTCTCGCCTTCCACACCGTAGTGATCGCTGAAATTAGCGTCACTGCCGTCCCGGTTGTTTTCTCCGTTGGCTTCATTGTGTTTGGTGCGATAGCTCACTAGATCGTTGAGCGTAAAGCCATCATGGCAGGTGACGAAATTGATGCTGCTATCGGGACCTTTGCCGGAGCGGGTATAGATGTCAGCACTACCACCAATGCGGCTGGCAAACACCCCCAGAATCCCCTCATCGCCCCTCCAGAATCGCCGCACATCATCCCGGTAGCGACCGTTCCATTCCGACCAGCGCTGCTCTGAAAAACTACCCACCTCATAGGCTCCAGCGGCATCCCATGCTTCAGCGATGATTTTTACGTCTCTTAGGATCGGGTCTTCGGCAATGCGTTCCAGCAGGGGTGCATTGGCAAGCAAGTTGCCCGCTTCATCCCGCCCTAGCACCGATGCCAGGTCAAACCGGAAACCATCCACATGCATCTCAAGCATCCAATAACGCAACGCGGTCAAGATGTGGTCTCGCACCACGGGATGGTTGGCGTTGACGGTGTTGCCTGTCCCCGTATAGTTTTTGTAGTGGCGTTTGTCGCCTTCCAGGGTGTAAAAAATCGCGTTAGCCATGCCGCGAAAACAGAGCGTTGGACCCAGTTCGTTACCCTCTGCCGTGTGATTGAACACCACATCCAGAATCACTTCGATATCTGCCTGGTGGAACGCCCGCACCATTTCCTTGAACTCCAGTTTCTGCTGCCCCAAGCCACCTGCACTGCTGTAAGACCCTTTGGGCGCAAAGAACACCACCGGATCGTAGCCCCAGTAATTCTTCAGCGGTTGATTGGTTTGGGGATTGCTGCGTGCGTTCGGCGCGTCATTGAATTCCTGCACGGGCATCAATTCCACAGCCGTGACGCCCAGGGTTTTGAGATAGGAAATTTTTGCCATCAGCCCGCGATAGGTACCTGGATGCTCCACGCCCGACGTGGGATGAATGGTAAAGCCACGCAGATGCAGTTCGTAAATCACAGTCTTCGACCACGGATGCCGGGGTGGACGGTCTCCTTCCCACTCAAAGGACTCGTTGAGAAAGATACATTTGGGCATCGACCCGGCATTGTCCACGGTTGAGCATGATAAGTCCTGCTCTGGTGCCAATGAGTCATAGCCGCGTGCTGCTGCAAACCCCCACGCAGGCGGTTGCGAAAGCGCGATCGCACAGGGGTCGAGGAGCAGCCGATTGAAATTGAACCGATGCCCTTCACTGGGTGCGTAAGGACCATCCACGCGGTAGGCATAGAATTGACCAGAACCGATGCCCTTCACCCAAACGTGCCAAACATCGCCAGTACGATGACACGCGGCATCAAGGTTGATCGACCGGGCAGGCACGGCATCTTCGGGATGGTCAAACAACTCCAGTCGAACGCGGCTGGCATCTCGGCTAAAAAGGGCGAAATTTACCCCTCCGCACGTTTCCTGGGTGCCAAACGGCAACGGAGAACCCACCCGTACGTCTGCGCGGTCGGAGATTTCCGAGATATAGTCGTGCAGCTTGCGCTGAGGCTCTTTCATTATCGTTACCATGGGTAGATCGGTAGCCAATTGCAATGGATGGGATGGATCTCCCACTAGGTGATCATTGCAGCTCATATTTAGATTTAATCCAGGATTGAAAGATCAATCCTGGATTAAATCTGTCAATATCTAAAAAGCCATTAAAAGCACAATCAGAACCATGCTGAGAATAAGAGCAAACGCAATAGCGTGTTCAATCCGCTTGCTGAAATAGCCGATAATCAGAATGATCACGGTAAGCATTAAAAACAACACCAGGTATGCCACCTTCTCCCAACCGGAAGTAGTCTGATGAAGTGGTTCTGGCGCTGGAAGTTGTAAGATTTGGACGATGTTGCTCTGTAGATTATTTTTGTATTCAATCATTGCTTTTTCCTCGAGTCTGATGGCAATTCATCAGGAATTTTTTTTTGCAAGCTCCATTAGCCTTCGTTTACTCACTCCTCCTCCTCAAAGGCACTCTCCAATGGCTGAACGCAACACAGCACCGTCAAGGCTCTACAGCACCCCGCCATTCACTGCTTGATTGTCGATCGCACTTTCCGGCTCTTTGTGCATCTGCTCCTGTCCCATCCCCATCGTCATAGCGGTCATCCCCGCCAGACCGCCGAGTTGCATCGTGTCTAACGCCGTGCTGGGTACCATGACGATCGTGGCGTTGCTCTTCAATCCCTCATAGAGCATATTCATTGCCCGCAAATGCAGTGCCACCGGATTGTTGATATAGGTCTTGGCTGCTTCCCCAAACTTTTCCGCCACCTGTCGCTCAGAATCACCCAGAATCACCCGCGCCTGCCGTTCGCGTTCCGCTTGAGCCTGCATCGACATCGCATCCTCTAAGGCAGCCGGAATCAGGACGTCCTTCACTTCCACCGAGATTACATTGATGCCCCATGCTTCGGTGCGCTCATCAATAATTTTCTGCAAATCTTTACTGATTTTATCCCGGCCTTCTAGCATGTCCGATAGCATGGTCTTACCGATGACATCCCGCAGCGCCGTTTGGGATGCCCAGCTAATCGCGCTTTTATAGTCCGCAACATCCAACGCTGCTTTCTTCGGATCGATCACCTTCCAAAACAGAACTGCGTCTACGTCAACTGGGACAGTATCCTTAGTCAGCGTCTTCTCCGCCTGGAAAGAAGCGGTGAGTACACGAGTGTCAATCCGGTAAGGGATTGTGTCGATAACCGGAATAATGAAAATGAGTCCTGGTCCCTTGAGAGCGAGAAATTTTCCTAACCGCAATACCACCAATCGCTCCCACTCATTAGCTACCTTGATGGCACTCGCCAGAATTGAAACTAACACACCGCCAACACCCAGAATTATGAGCAAAAGGAGAAATAGGCTAGGAGTGTAATACGGGACAGATTGCATAGGTGAGGACGAATCTCCCTGACTTTGGGCAATCGCGATCGATCCCGCTGGAATTCGATCGCTAGATAATAGATAAGAGTTGATGGTTTTCATTTCAATGACCTCAATAAGTTAGACGTTTGAATTCGATAATCATGATTTTATTTTTCTGAACTAGCTTTTCAATTTGTAATCTTCCATGTAAAAATTAATCATCGCTGCCACAAGATTTGTGTCGCTTCCAGTGGGGTGATAACGCCGTCGCAGCGGGGTACAATACGTGCTGTATAGTCTGTTGCAGGGCGTGTTGCAGGCACCTGCGTGTTAAGGATGTAGCTGTTTCCCGTGGTCAATGGCTGACCGCGTATCATTTCCTGTCGCTCCGTGTCACCGCCATTCACTCCGTTGGCGTATAGTTCTACCCGTACACTCCTTGGGTCAAGGCTGCCAAAAGAGACTTCAACTGTGAATCTGTGCCCTTGTGCGTCACTCTCAACCTTGGTTTCGCCAAAGCGTACTGTGTCCCATTTATCTTGCAGATTGTGCTGCCAAGTGGCGATCTGCCTGCCCACTGCACCGTTGTGCGCCGCGCGATCGCGGTAGGTTATTGCCGCAGGAAGATAGTATTGCTCGGTATAAGCCTGCACCGTGCGGTTGGCGGAGAAGTGGGGTGTCAATTGCGCCATGCTGGCTCGCATCCGTTTCACCCAGGCGATGGGGATGCCGTTGTCGTCGCGAGTATAAAACTCCGGGATCACTTCCCGCTCTAGCAGGTCGTAGAGCGCGTTGGCTTCGACCGCGTCCCACGCAGGATCGTCACCATGTTCCTGACCATCCCCCAACGCCCACCCCACTTCAGGACTGTAGGCTTCTGCCCACCAACCATCCAACTCGGAGAGGTTGATACCGCCATTGACGAGCACCTTCATGCCGCTCGTCCCACACGCTTCCCAGGGTCGCCGTGGCGTGTTAATCCACACATCCACCCCCTGCACCAGGCGCTCGGTCAGTAGCATGTCATAGTCACTGAGAAAGATGGCATGGGGGCGCGTTTGGGTCTGCCGGATGAACTGTACCCACTCCTGAATCAGGGCTTGTCCCGCCTGGTCTGCCGGATGTGCCTTGCCAGCGACGATCAGTTGTACCGGACGCTGCGGATTGCTCAAGAGACGCAACAGGCGATCGCGATCGTGCAGCAGCAGGTTGGGTCGCTTGTAGGTGGCGAAGCGGCGGGCAAAGCCCAGTATTAAGGCATTGGGATCGAAGAGATGCTTCGCCTGCTTGATCGTCTCGGACGACGCACCAGCCGCAGCATAGTGCTGGGCTAAACGCTGGCGAGCGTATTTAACTAAAGACTTACTGGAGTCCAGGCGAAATTGCCAAAGGGTACGATCGCTGAGGCGGAGAATATCCTGTTCGAGGGTTTCCGTCAGGCCCAGCCAGCGGTCTTTGCCACAGGCTTCTGTCCAAAGGTCGTCGGACGCAGCCGAGTCCCACGTCGGCATATGGACACCGTTGGTCACATAGCCAATGGGCACTTCGGACTCCGGCCAGTGGGGAAAAAGCGGCTCAAAAAGTTGCCGACTCACTTTTCCATGCAGGCGACTCACACCATTCACCGCTCCGCTGCCCCGAATTGCTAGATAAGCCATGTTGAAAGGCTCCGACGAATCGTTGGGATTCTGGCGACCCAGAGCCAGCAAGTCGTGGACTGTAATGCCTAGCTTATCTTGGGCATAACCGCCGAGGTATTGCTCGATCAGTGCTGGATCGAAGCGGTCAAAGCCCGCCGCCACTGCCGTGTGGGTGGTGAACAGGTTTCCCGATCGCGTGGCAGACAGAGCCACGTCAAACGGCTGCGCGTTGGTTTGCATGAAGCTATGGGCACGTTCCAAAATGGCGAATGCCGCGTGGCCTTCATTGAGATGGCAGACTTCGGGTTGGATGTCGAGGGCAGTAAGCAACCGCCAGCCACCAATGCCAAGCAGCATTTCTTGCTTGAGGCGTAGTTCTGGGCCGCCGCCATACAGCTCACTGGTAATGCAGCGGTGGGCAGGAAAGTTCGCTGCATCATTGCTGTCTAGCAGGTAAAGTTTGACTCTGCCCACCTGCACTTGCCAGGCGCGTAGCCAAACTGAGTAACCCGGCAAGACGATCTCTAGCCGCAACCACTCGCCATTCGGATGGCGCAACGGCGAAATCGGCAACTGTCCAGGGTCGTTGTAGGGATAGAGGGCTTGCTGTGCGCCATCCTTATCAATCACCTGTCGGAAATAGCCCTGTTGGTAGAGCAACCCGACACCCACCACTGGCACGCCTAGGTCGCTGGCGGCTTTGAGCTGATCGCCAGCGACATTGCCGAGTCCGCCTGAGTAAATGGGCAACGCTTCACTCAGCATGAATTCCATGCTGAAATAGGCCACACAGCTCAAGGGAGAGTGCGGGTAGGTTTGCTGAAACCAAGCTGGTTCCGTCAATAGTTGCCGCCGAGTCTGAACTAGGTTATCCACTTGTTGGCGGAAATCTGGATCGGCTAACACGCGCTCAATGCGATCGCGCGAGACCGTCTGGAGGACAACCCAAGGGTTTTGGGTCATCTCCCAAAGCACAGGATCGAGCTGCCGCCAAACTGCATCGGTGGTATGATTCCACGACCAGCGCATATCCAAAGCTAGTTCGGCGAGGGAGTCGAAGCCCTCAATTTCTGTGGGTAGAAGGTTGTAAATGGGGTGACTCACCCGACGATTACTGCTCATGTTTTCTCCATGGGTTAGCGATCGGACAGACTCTCCAACTACGGCGGAGATATCATGTTCATCAGTGGTTAGGCCATTCCTCACAATGAATATACCGGAAGCCCCCGGCCCCAATTCTGGGGGAGTAAGAGATTCAGAAGCCCCCAAAATTGGGGGTTGGGGGCCTCCGGTAGGCTTATTCTTGGGAATCGCCTTAATTGCTGGTAGCTAGATGGTGTTCTAATGATTCAGGCTGGGTGCGATCGAGGATTTCTTGAGCATGGGTTGTGTCATCCATGGAGCCGTGGGCAATCAGGACAAACTTGTCGTTCGTAATCGCCGTTTCGTACCGCAAGATGCTGTCCTTGGGAATCCCCAGACCGTACAAACCTGCCCCAACCACACTCAGCCCGCCGACCAAGATCGCCCCTTCCAACGCCCCGACAATCCAACTGACCAATGGCCCCGCGACCAGAATTGGTCCCATACCGGGAATAAAAAAGAACGCGGAACCGAACAAAAAGCCCCACAGCCCGCCCCAGAAGGCACCAGCCTTACCCCATGCTTGCATCCGATCGCTAGTATTGTAGTAACCGACGATGTTCTCGTCAGTGTGATAGTCGCGTCCGACGATCGATAATTTCTTCATATCGAAGCCAGATTGCTGTAGTTCTTTGATAGCGCTTTCAGCATCTGTATGCGTTGGATAGATTGCCACAATGGCATTATCTTGGTTCATGGTGTTTTCCTTTTCCTTTTGTTGTAGATCGATCATGGTTTTGCCTCAAGAGTTATTTATTTCGGGAATCATTAGCTGTTTTTACGACTATGCCAGTCGTGGTGGCGGCTCCGAGCCAATTCTTGGCTTCTGTGGTGCTGCCAAAGTAGCCGTTACGATCGTTTGCGCTGCCTCAAGGATTTGGCGCAGATGCTCTGCTCCTTGGAAGCTCTCTGCATAGATCTTGTAAATCGGCTCAGTGCCTGACGGACGCGCAGCAAACCAACCGCTTTCAGTCACCACTTTTAACCCACCAATGGGAGCACCGTTACCCGGTGCATGGGTGAGAATCGTCTGGATTTTTTCGCCCGCCAGTTCGGTGAACGTTACTTGGGGCGGCGAGAGGTTTGCCAACCGTTTCTTTTCCTCAGAGGTAGCCGCTGCCTGAACGCGATCGTAGGCAGGTTCACCAAACTCGTGCGTGAGTTGCTGGTAGATTTCGCCGAGATCGCGATCCGTCCGCGCTGCGATTTCTGCTGCCAGCAAACAGGGAACAAAGCCGTCCTTGTCCGTTGTCCAGACGCTGCCATCTAGACGAGCAAACACCGAACCAGCACTCTCTTCGCCAGCAAAGCCTAGGGAGCCATCGAACAAGCCTTCCACGAACCACTTAAAGCCAACCGGCACCTCAAAGAGCTTCCGACCGAGCTTGACGGCAAGCCGATCGATCATCTGGCTGCTCACGATCGTTTTGCCGATCGCCATTGACTCATGCCATTGCGGTCTGTTTTGAAAAAGATAGAAAATCGCCGCACAGAGGTCATGATTAGGCGACAGCAAGCCTTCGCGCTTGGTCACAATCCCATGCCGATCGTAGTCGGTGTCGCAGGCAAAGGACAGATCAAAGCTATCCTTCATCTCAATCAGTCGTTGCATGGCATGGGGCGAAGAGGGGTCCATCCGAATCTGACCATCCCAATCCACTGTCATGAAACGAAAGGTGGGATCGATCGCTTCATTAACAACCGTCAGGTTCAAATCATAGCGCTCTGCAATCCTTGCCCAGTAATGGACACCAGCACCGCCAAGGGGATCGACACCGAGATGGATCTTGGCACTGCGAATACTGTCCAGGTCGATCGCATTGATCAGGTCATTAACGTAGGCGGTCACATAGTCGTGCCGATGCGTCGTGGCCGATCGCAGAGCCTGCTCGTAGGGAACACGTTTCACTCCCTGGAGTCGGGCTTCGAGCAGCCCATTTGCCGTCGCTTCAATCCAGTCAGTGATGCTGGTGTCGGCTGGTCCGCCACTGGGTGGGTTGTACTTGAAGCCACCGTCATGGGGTGGATTGTGGGAGGGCGTGATCACAATCCCATCGGCGAATCCGCTTTTTCGCTGACGGTTGTAGGTCAGGATCGCATGGGAAATTACTGGGGTTGGAGTGTATTCATCGCCTTCAGCAAGCATCACTTCGACTCCATTTGCCGCCAGCACCTCAAGCGCGGTGGCGCAAGCAGGAACGGAAAGCGCGTGCGTATCCACACCGAGATATAAAGGACCAGTAATTTTTTGTCGCGTGCGATAGAGACAAATCGCTTGGGTAATCGCGAGAATATGCCATTCGTTGAAAGCCAGTTTGAAGGACGAGCCACGATGCCCTGAGGTGCCGAACGCCACTCGTTGTCCTAGGACGGACGGGTCAGGAACCTCTGTGTAGTAGGCGGTAATGAGCCGTGGCACATCGACTAATATTTCCAGGGGCGCAGGCTTTCCAGCCAAGGGACTTATTTTCATGACTTTCCCTCTAAGTGTTCTGGAAGCTTTTGGGTTAAGGTTTCGATCAACTTGTCGAACGGATGGTTAAATTTATCGACACCTTCATCCTCAAGTTGCTGCGTTAGATGGTCGATATTAAGGCCCAATGCTGGCAGTTGCTCCAACACCCAACCCGCTACCGTGACATCTTGTTCGAGCGTTGCTTGCGGCTCTCCGCGATCGCGATAAACATTAAGAGTTTCCATTGGGATGGTGTCGATCGTGTCCGGTCCGATGAGGGACTCAACGTATTTCACGTCACTGTAATCTGGGTTCTTGGTGCTGGTGCTAGCCCAGAGCAGTCGTTGGACGCGAGCGCCCTGAGTAGCCAGATTCCTAAACCGATTACTACCGAATATTTCCTTGTAGATTTGATAAGCCATTTTTGCGCTGGCAATGGCAACCTGCCCATGAACTTTGTGGGCGAGGATTGCCTCCTTGTCACCTTGGGTAATGAGTTTTTCTAGCAGCGGATCTACCAACGCATCAATCCGACTGACAAAGAAACTAGCTACCGAGGCGATATGTTTCACGGGTTTTTCTTGGGCTATGCGCGATTCAATACCAGCGACATAAGCTTCTGCTACCTGCCGATAGCGAGGCAATCCGAACAGCAGCGTGACGTTAACGCTAATTCCCTCGTGGATGAGTTGCTCGATCGCAGGCAACCCTGCGGCTGTAGCAGGAACCTTAATTAAGACATTCGGTCGGTTCAGCGCGCTCCACAGCCGACGGGCTTCCTCGATGGTAGCAGTGGTGTTGTGGGCAAGGTGAGGATTGACCTCTAGGCTGACATAGCCATCTTTACCGTCGGTCCGATCGTAGAGAGTTCGGAATTCGTCGGCAGCACTCTGCACATCATTCTGGCTGATGGTTTCATAGATTATTTCCGCACTTTTGCCTTGAAGTGCCATGACCCGAATATCCTCGTCATAATCGTGGCTACCTGCGATCGCCTTCTCAAAAATGGATGGGTTTGAGGTCATCCCCCGTAAGCCATCCTCCACGATCGAACGCCGAAGTTCGCCGCCAACGATCAAATCGCGTCGGATGTAATCTAGCCAAATAGACTGACCAAGGGTTCCCAATTGTTTTAGAGGATTGTCTTTCATAATTGCGTCTCTTGTTTTTTCGATATTGCGATCTTGGAGAGGCAATCGTCTGCTCGAAGATGGATGGGTTTGAGGTCATCCCCCGTCTGCTATCCTTCACAATCAAACGCCGATTTCCGCCTTCTCAATAGCTGTACGAAATGAATTGCACTTCAAGGAACTGAGACTCTTAAATAGGGATTAGTTGGTATGAAAGCATTATCTACTTAAAAGATATTGGATGAATAGGTATGATCTTGGCATCTATTTCTCATCTTCATTGTTTGATTTGTTTGATTTGTTTGATATCTTGATTTTTATTAATATTAAAAATCAAGGATTCATAATCTAGGCAGGAAGTCGATTAAGAGTTAGCTTATTAATCACTGAAAACGTTGCTGGTTTAGCAGAAAGAGTCATGGCAAAGCGTAAGTTAGTTTTAGCTAAAGGTTTATTGTTCCTATTTCTGACTTTCCAGCATTGCCTTTGCTTGCAAAAGCTCTTGGTGTTTCGCCTCGTTAACCTGGGGATAGCTGAGGTTGAGTTCCTGCAACTGGGTATAAATAATCCCAGCTACGACAAGGCGAGTAAACCATTTATGATCTGCCGGGATTACATACCAGGGTGCTGATGCAGTGCTGGTGTGATTAAACATATCCTCATAGACAGCCATATAGTCATCCCAACGAGCGCGCTCTTTGGCATCATTTACAGAGAACTTCCAGTTTTTTTCAGGGCGATCGATCCGTTCCAAAAAGCGTTCTTTTTGCTCTTCTTTAGATACATTTAAGAAAAACTTGAGGATAATCGTCCCGTTCTCTACCAGATATTTCTCAAAGTTATTGATTTCTTCAAATCGCCGCCACCAAATATGCTTGTCGATTAAATGAGCCGGGAGTGGTCGCTGCTCCAGAATCTCTGGATGAACTCGTGTCACCAAGATTTCTTCATAATAAGAGCGATTAAAAATGCCAATCTGTCCGCGTTCTGGTAGAGCTTTGGAACATCGCTATAGGTAGTCATGATTCAACTCTTCTGTGGAGGGAGCCTTGAAGCTATGCACCTGGCAGCCTTGAGGATTGATACCCGACATCACATGCTTGATGGTACTGTCTTTCCCCGCAGCATCTATTGCCTGAAAATAATCAGTAAGGCATGGGTATTTTGAGCATAAAGCAGATCCTGATAGGCTGCTAAAGCCTCAATACCTTCCTTTAATTTACCTTTCGCTTTGGACTTTTTCAGATCGTGGTCTTTGTAATCTGGTTTATAGTCTTTGGCTAGAGAGATTTTCTGCCCTGGTGGCACAATAAAAGGACGAATCAAATCGTCAAGTTTTTCGATCGGAAAGGGGTTCAATGATGAATCATCGTGACTATGTTTATCGGTCATTCGTTTGATGCTCCAATAATTAAGGAAATGTCTAGAGATCGGCGAGGCTTCTACCTAATTGAGTTTGGAGATTGCTCAGGCGAACGCCGCTCAGATTGGGTATCACAAGCTGTGCAGATCCGTCAAAGCGTTCAACAGGGCCAAGCCCAATCGTCCCGACAATTTGCCAGATCGGTTAGATTACGGGTACATCATCGTAGCCCCCCTGTATTAAGGTCGCTGGCAGTGCTTGTGGATAGATTACCCTACACCCTCTGGTTTAACAGATCGACGTTTGTTTGGAATCCAACCTTTGACACATTCCTAGGCTTAATCGCCGACGATTCGTAAAGCTTTAAGTCGTTTTGATGCAAATCAACTAATTCAAACATTGAGATAGACATGGTTTCAATCATCTCTATGCAATCTTTAGGTTGATCAAGCGCATTGCCAAGACATCTCTGGAAGCAGTTTCACCATAATCGCATTGCGGATCCTAAATGATCACGTTGTTTGCAGCAAAACGGGTTCTAGTAGAACTTGATCTGGTAAAGGCAAGATTGTTGAGTGGCTCTGGCTCAGTGTCGGCACTGGGGAGGATAAAGATTTATCTAGTAAACAAGTGATGCGATCGCCAACCTGCCACAGTTCATCCACCAGTAGGATTTGCAACTGCTGCTCACGCTCGACCAGAAGCGGTAGCAAGCTGCCTGCGGCAATACAAGCTTGCAACTCAGACTGCTGGGAGGCAAAGTTTTCCGGCTGCAGCACAACCTCAACGAGTTGCACGTTGTTTGCACCAATAGACTGACTCCACCGATCGAGGGAAACCTGAGCAGCAAATGCAATCCGAACTCCCGTTGCAGCAAGGCTCAAATCATCTCCACTGTTTAATGGCGACTGAGATAACGTCGCAACGATATCTGGGCGAAATAATTCTAAAGCCCGTTGCGCCAAGATGCCGTTCAGTTCTGGATTGTTCGTTAGCACCAGAAAGGTGTTCAATGATGCGATCCCTTCTGCTTCCAGTTCCTCTAGATCTAAGTATTGGCTAATCACAGGAATATCATCTAACTGAACTGAATGAGTATCGTCAGCGTTGAGGTTAATCAATGCCACCGTTTCTCCTTTCTGTTGAAGTAACCGGGCTAGCAGGTGACTCAACTGAGTATTCCCCACGATCGCGGTTCTGACCTGTCTTGTCTGCAATCCTAGCCAACGGGCAACCAAGCCTGCGGTCAGTCCTTGAATCAATACTGTCATCAAGATAGTTAGAAAGACGAGCGCTTTTATTGCCTCACCCCCTACGATGCCTGCTTCTGTGAGGGAAAGTGCAAATAAAGATGCCATTGATGCGGCGACAATGCCACGGGGGGCAATCCAGGACAAAAAGAACTGCTGTTTCCAGCTAAAGCCCTGCTTCCAGGTCGATAGCAAAATATTGAGGGGGCGCACGATCAGCATTAGTGTCAGCACGGTCAGGACGCTTCCCCACCCTAAATCAAAGATGCTAGCGATCGACAAATCAGCCGCTAACAGAACAAACAGGACTGAATTTGCCAGAATCCCCAACTGTTCATTAAACTGTCGAATCAAGCGTTCTTCAGGAATGGCAGCCGCCCGTAGAATCATACCCATCAGCACCGCAACCAACAATCCTGATTCGCTTCGTAGGGCTTGTGCCAGACTGAAAGCGCCCCACACTGCCGCGAGTACGACGAGATTCTTCAATTCTTGCGGCAAAGATTTGGATTGTCTCAGCAACAAGCTCAGTAAGCCGCCTCCAACCAGTCCAATCGCGGTGCCAATCCCTAGCCTCAGCCCCAATCCTTTCAGCAGCAGCAAGGGGATTGCTGTTCCAACTAGAACCAGGGGTACCTCATGCCGACTCAACACAATCGTAAGGGTAATCACCGCCACGATCGCCCCAATTGGATCAATCAGAATCCCCTCGCCCTCTAAAAGCGTTGCGACCCGCTGTTCAACCCCAACCATCTTTAGCAACGGTGTCACGACCGTCGGGCCAGTGACAACCACTAAAGAAGCGTAGAGAGAGGCGATCGCCCAGGGAAACTCGTTTAACGTATGGGCCGCGATCGCCCCGCCAAGCAGCGTCATCAGTACCCCAACGGTAACGAGATTGCGGAGGCTAACTGAGACGCTGCTGAGATCGCGAATCTGTAAGTTGAGTCCACCCTCAAATAAAATTAGGGCGATCGCCAGAGAGACAATGACTTCTAAGCCGCTACCTAGCAACGATGGCTCCAGCAGACCTAAACCACTAGAGCCTAAACCAATCCCAGACAGCAGCAGCAGGATAATACTGGGGATCTGAAGCCATCGGCCTAGAACCTGAGCACCAATCCCAACCGCCACGGTTGTACTAATCAGAACCGTAATCGGCAAAGAATTTTCCATTCAAGTCAATTTGTTAATGTAAGCCGATCTTAAAGCGCTAGGGCGATCATAGCTGGGTTATGCTGATTTCGTCTTGAAGTTTTAAGGCATTACGGGATTTATTTGAGGCGAGACAATCAATGACCTTAGATAGAGGTTAATTCTAAGGACTGCAAATAGAATGCTCAGGAGAACTGAGATTGCTAAACGATGAATGCAGAAGTATCAACGCTCTTGGGCAAAATGCAAGCAATGCTGACTGGCTTTATCAGCTTGTTACCAAATCTGGTGTTAGCGTTGATTGTCTTTACTATTTTTTTCTTCGTTGCTAGAGCAATTAAGAAAATAGTCAGAAACCTGACGCGCGATCACCGTCAAGCTCGCAACCTGGGCATGGTGCTGGGGCGATTGGCACAAGGAGTAACCATTCTGGTGGGCTTGTTTATTGCGCTGTCGATCGTGATTCCCTCGCTGAAAGCTGGCGATCTGGTACAGCTACTCGGAATTAGTAGCGTTGCGATCGGCTTCGCGTTGCGAGATATTCTACAAAACTTTCTAGCGGGTATTTTGATTCTGTTAACTGAACCCTTTCAGATTGACGATCAAATCGTTTTCAAAAACTTTGAAGGCACTGTAGAAAACATTCAAACCCGCACCACAACGATTCAAACCTATGATGGGCGGCGGATTGTAATCCCAAATTCTGAGCTATTTATAAATTCCGTCACAGTCAATACTGCGTTTGAAAATCGCCGTCTAGAGTACGACATTGGCATTGGCTACGGAGATGATATTGATGAAGTGCGGCAGTTAATATTAGAAGCAATGCACGAAACAGATGGGCTGTTAGAAACGCCTGCTCCAGATGCGATCGTCGTCGATCTAGCAGGCAGCACTGTCAATATTCGCGCCCGCTAGTGGGTGGCACCGCCGCGTCGTGCCGATGTGCTAGATCTACAGGATAGCGTTTTAACCAACATCAAAAAAACGCTGACAGTAAATGGCATTGATCTGCCGTTCCCGACACAGCAAATTCTGTTTCACGACCAGACCGAAGCCACGGATGGCGATCGCGCTCATCAGCGCGAAGGTTGGCCCGCTGGCAAGGGCGACGTGCCGCAGTCACGCAGCAGCAGTAGTTCACTGAAGCGACTTGCCGAGATCAAGGCTCAGAGAAACAGGGATTCAGCAGGTAGAGCAGCACATGATGCAGCAGTAGAGGAATAGCATGGGAACCAAGTTTAACAAGCTGTTAGATTCGCTGCACTCTATCTTTTGGTTCATTCCAAGTTTGATGGTGGTATTGGCGATCTTGCTCTCGTTCTTGACGATTCATCTTGACCAAAGCTCAAAAACAGATGTGATTGGGAAATTGGGCTGGGCTTATTCACTCGGTCCAAGTGGGTCACGCGCCATTCTTTCTGCCATCGCAGGTTCAATGATGAGTGTTGCTACGACTGCCTTTTCCATCACGATCGTTGCGCTTCAGCTTGCCTCTTCGCAGTTTGGCCCGCGTCTGCTGCGTAACTTCATGCAAGATACTGGCAACCAAATTGTACTAGGAACCTTTATCTCCACCTTTGTTTATAGCCTAATGGTGCTGCGAACGATCAATGGCGTTGCAGAGAATGAGTTTGTGCCACATATTGCCGTCACCTGCGGAATTGGTTTAGCGATCGCCAGCATTGGCATTTTAATCCACTTTATTCACCATTCCGCTACCTCTATTCAGGTTGATCATGTCATTTCTAAAGTGGGAGGTGAGCTAGATGAAGTGATCGATCGGCTCTTTCTCAAACAGATAGGACGTGGTGCATCAAAGCATCGGCATGACAATCCAATATCTGACGTTCCAGCCGATTTCGATCGCGATGCCTGCCCGATTCAAGCAACGAGCAGCAACTATGTTCAGGGCATTGATACAGACCAGCTAATGAAGATTGCGACAGAAGGAAATTTTCTGCTGTGGCTTCAGCATCGCCCCGGAGATTTTATCAATACTGGTAGACGTGGCTGAAGCGTTGGCTGCGATGAAGCACTATTATGGCACTAAATCCCTCTCCCTGGGGAGAGGGTCTTTGAATCTTGCTCCCTTCTCCCCAAGGAGAAGGGTTGGGGATGAGGGTCTTCTATTTAATTTCATCCAGCTACTTAACAGAAGGAGAGGAGATGCCCTTTGCAACCAGACTTATGCTTGCTACCATTTGGAGAAAATGATGAAACGTATATTTTCGATCTTGTTAACCACAGTGCTAGCCAATACGGTTGGTGTGTTGCCGATCTTGCCAGCGATCGCTGAGTCCAAATATTGCAACGATCCGGGTCCGATCCCAGCGGCTGAAACTACCAGAGAATTGGAGCTACCCCAGTTTGGCGTGACGCTCGCGATCCCCTCCAACTTCAGATCAATTCTTCGCAATAATGGCGCAGTTGAAATTGTCAATCCTGGAACTTATCAAGTTCTCACCTGTGTTGCTCAAGGGGGTCAAGCGCTAGGGCGGGGATATGCTTCGATTATTGTCCGATCAATTGACAATACCGACAAGCTCGATTTGCAGCAGTTTATTGCACAAAATAGCCGACTACAAAGACGCATTTCACCTTATGCTTTGGGCGATCAGCAAGGATATTTAGTGGAATCGCGTTCAGATAGCAGCGCTCAATTCTGGATCAGCCCAGCAGACGTTCCAGACGTTGTTGTGATCTCGGCAGGCTGTGACTGTAGAGGGATGCGCGATCGATTAGTTTCGATTCTAGATCGGTCTAGCCTATTAACCTCTAGATAAGCAGACAGCAAGTTTCTACAATCAACCTTGACAAGTGGGTAGTCAGCGCGATCGCCTGCTGATGTTGAGACTTTATGGCATCCTATCATACGCTAAGGTGAGTTGTTTGAGCTTACCTGTCTCACTTGATGTTGAACCGTCGTAACACCAGAATTTAACCCATGCTTTTTTCCATTGCGATCGCACCTTTACTCAACGAGCTATCGTCTCGTTTCTCTTCCTTGCCGCTTTTAGCAACAACTGAGGCAGCCAATGCGCCCATTGTTCTCACTGGCGTTTTACTGACTTTAGTTGTGATTTACATTGCCAGTAAGCTAGGCGGTGAATTGTCTAAACGGCTAGACTTACCGCCAGTCTTAGGCGAACTGATTGCAGGTGTCGTAGTAGGGGTGTCGGCGCTGCATCTGCTGATGTTTCCTACAAGCGGCGCTCAGGCATCTGATTCTGTGATTATGACCATTCTGCAACGCATCGATCATCTTAGCCCCGATGCCTTGACGAGCATCTTTCAGTCTCAGAGCGAGGCAATCTCCATTCTGGCTGAGTTGGGGGTGATCATTCTGTTATTTGAAATTGGACTGGAGTCAGATTTACGACAGCTCAAAAGAGTGGGTTATCAGGCAACGGTCGTGGCTTGTGTAGGGGTTGCTGCGCCCTTTGCAGCGGGCACAGGTGGTCTGATGTGGCTGTTTCATGTCCCAGCGATTCCGGCGATTTTTGCGGGTTCTGCTCTCACTGCTACCAGTATTGGCATTACTTCTAAGGTGCTGTCAGAACTGGGGCAGCTCAAATCCAAAGAAGGTCAGATTATTGTGGGTGCCGCTGTCATTGATGATGTGCTGGGCATTCTGGTGCTGGCGGTTGTGGCGAGTTTAGCCAAAACTGGGGCGATCGATATTGCCAATGTGCTTTACCTGATTATCAGTGCCACAGTTTTCTTAATGGGTTCAATTCTGCTCGGCAACTTCTTCAACAAAAGTTTTGTCACCGTTGCTCAAACGCTGCAAACGCGAGGAAATATCGTGATCCCAGCATTAATCTTTGCGTTCTTTATGGCGTTCCTGGGCAATGCCATTCATCTAGAAGCGATTTTGGGTGCCTTCGCTGCTGGGTTAGTACTGGATGAAACCGATCAGCGCATTGAGTTAGATGCTCAGATAAAGTCGATCGCTGATCTGCTGGTGCCCATTTTCTTCGTGACAGTCGGTGCCAGAGCCGATCTAAGTGTGCTCAATCCAATCGTGCCTGAGAATCGCGCTGGGTTAGTCATTGCCGCTTTTTTGATGGTTGTGGCGATCGCTGGCAAGGTCATCACGGGTTGGTTTGTGGTGGGGCAACCGGGCATTAACCGCCTGACGATCGGCATTGGGATGATTCCACGAGGCGAAGTAGGATTGGTATTTGCGGGCATTGGCTCTGCCAGCGGCGCACTCAGCAAGCCTTTGGAAGCCGCTATAATTATTATGGTAATCTTAACGACGTTTCTGGCACCGACGTTTCTACGCCTTACATTTGGTAAGTCGTCACCACAATAGTTCGTAGAGCCAGTCAATTAATCGGGTGAGTTTCGGGTCCCCTTCACTCCCATACCCAACTCAACTATGTTTGAAAAGATTTTAATCTGCACAGATTTCGCGGATGGTTTGCATCGTCTCACCCATTTCGTCACCAGTCTAGCGGCTGGAGGTATCAAGCAGATTGTTTTTCTCCACGTTATACCCCTGCCAGAAACAAGGACGATTCCCAAGATCGATCGTGAGCAAATAGAGCAAGCTCAAGCCCGACTGTCAGCAGCATTGGATCATAGCCCTGCTGGAGTAGACGTTAAAGTAGAGGTGGAATCGGGACGAGCCGTTGAGACAATTCTCAAGGTTGCTCAGCACTACCAATCTGAGTTGATAGTGCTGGGTTCTCAGGCGCACAGCCTACTCACCGAAAAGCTGATTGGCAGTGTGAAGTACTAAGCTTTTGGCTCCTTCAAGCCATTGTCCGAATTTGTAATCCTGACATCAAACACAGGGGTTTCCACCAGATGAACGGTGGTTGAGGCGAAAGCAACGCGACCTTCTGTGTCCAAGAATTCATCCAGGATGCGGGTAAAAAGCTGATCTTTTTTGATTCGCCGCGCTTTGTAATCCACAACATAGCGCAACGTAAATTCTATCCAGTTGTCGTTTGTCACCAGCGTTATAGCCATTCCTAGTCTGGTGAGGTACGAGTCAAGTTGGGGATTAAACCTCGTTCAGTAAGGTTTGCCAGTCTTTTTCTGTACAGTAACAGCAATGCGTAAACCAACCGAGTAAATCCTTCTCAGTCACGCTCAAAAATGATTTTTCTAATGCTATTCGCAAATCACCATGCGTTCTTGCTCCAATGGTTCGTAGAATCCCTTTAATCTTGGACCAACAATTCTCAATGGGAGAAAAGTCTGGGGAATACGGCGGTAGATAAATGATCTTTGCTCCGACCGATTGAATGAGGGCTTCGATTTCATCACTCTTGTGAATCGAGCAGTTATCCATCACTAAAACGGCTCCAAGCCACAGTTCAGGCAGTAATTTCTGGGAAATAAAGGCGTCAAAGGTGAGCGCATCCATATATAGCGGCGGCCAGCTCGATTAGGACATAAACTGGAGGAAATAACGTTCCCCTGAGATAATCATGGCTAAAGCCTATAGCTACGATTTCCGTCAGAA
>JAYVVL010000424.1:0-8019 GCA_043787035.1 Synechococcales cyanobacterium | reverse complement strand
GAATTATCGGATTGCGTTGCAGCGGGCGCAGCGGGAGGGGACGAGGATGGATTTTTCGGGGGCTATTGAGAAGATTGAGCGGGCGATGAGGCCGATCGGTGAGGCACCTGAGGAAGAATCGTAAAAAGCCGATCGCTCCTTCCTAAACCCAATCCCTTCACCATTCTCACTTCTTACTTCTCAATTCCTCGACGGAGACTTTCCAACGATCGCGCACCCGTTTCATCTCCTGTTCCACATTCAATTCGAGATTAATGGTTTTAGCGCGATCGATCAGGAAAGCAGCTTCGGGTAAGCGGCTTTGGGTGAGACTGTCGAAGTTGCTGCGGGCTACGTTGGCATCTTCGCTGAGATCGTTTAGGGTTTTGAAGGTGGTGCGGAGTTGGGCTTGCTGGAGGAGGGATTGGCTGGCGAGAGTGCGGGCGGTTTTTAAGTGGGGGGTGATGTCGAGTCTGTCATTTCGTTGTTTGGCTTCATTGAGATGGTTTTCGGCGGCGGCGTAGTTTCCGGTGGCGGCAGTGGCTATGGCTTGATTGATTAATAGATCAGGGATGCGGGATCTATGTTGATTGCAATCATTTTTAAACTCTGCATAATTGGGATGCTGCGAGAGCCAATAGCAACCCATTGCAAAGTAGTCGTCATCACGCCAGTTCCAGTTGTTCCACAATTTCACCGTTTTATCCAAACTCCCGAAGGCGATCGTCTGTCCATCCGGACTAAACCCCAAACTAATCACACCGTCACTATGCCCTTTGAGTGTGTTGAGCAGCTTTCCATCCCGACTCCACAGTTTCACCGTGCCATCCCCACTCCCCGAAGCGATCGTCTGTCCGTCAGGACTAAACATCACACTACTCACAAAGAACTCATGCCCTTTGAGTGTGTTGAGCAGCTTTCCATCTCGACTCCACAATTTAATCGTTTCATCCCAACTCCCCGAGGCGATTGTCTGACCATCGGGACTAAACACCAGACTCTTCACGCCATAATCATGCCCTTTGAGTGTGTTGAGCAGCTTTCCATCCCGACTCCACAATTTAATCGTTTTATCCAAACTTCCCGAGGCTATCATTTGTCCATCGGGACTAAACACTACACTATTTACAGATTTATCATGCCCTTTGAGTGTGTTGAGCAGCTTTCCATCCCGATTCCATAGTTTCACCGTGTTATCCCCACTCCCCGAGGCGATCTTTTGTCCATCAGGACTAAACACCACATTCTGATCCCCACTCCCGGAGGCGATCGTCTGCCCATCAGGACTCAACACCACACTATTCACAGACTCACCATGCCCTTTGAGGGTGTTGAGCAGCTTCCCATCCCGACTCCACAGCTTTACTGTTTTATCCCCACTCCCGGAGATAATCGTCTGCCCATCGGGACTAAACACCACACTCATCACACCGTCATCATGCCCTTTGAGGGTATTGAGCAGCTTTCCATCCCGGCTCCATAGTCTGATTGTTGTATCATGGCTCCCCGAGGCGATCGTCTCTCCATCGGGACTAAACACCACACTCATCACACCGTCATCATGCCCTTTGAGGGTATTGAGCAGCTTTCCATCCCGACTCCACAGTTTCATCGTGTTATCCCCACCCCCCACGGCGATCGTCTGTCCATCGGGACTAAACCCCATACTCATCAAAGGAGGATTACTGCCTTTGAGGGTGTTGAGCAGCTTTCCATCCCGACTCCACAGTTTCACCGTGTTATCCCCACTCCCGGAGGCGATCGTCTGTCCATCAGGAGTAAACACTATACTAAACACAGAGGAACCATGCCCTTTGAAGGTGTTGACCAGCTTCCCATCCCGACTCCACAGTTTCACTGTTTTATCCCCACTCCCCGACGCAATCGTCTGTCCATCGGGACTAAACATCACACTATTCACAGCTTTATCATGCCCTTTGAGGGTGTTGATCAGCTTCCCATCCCGACTCCATAGTTTCACCGTGTTATCCCGACCTCCCGAGGCGATCGTCTGTCCATTCCTATCCCCACTCCCTGATGCGATCGTCTGTCCATCAGGACTAAACACTACACTATTCACAGACTCATCATGCCCTTTGAGGGTGTTGATCAGCTTCCCATCTCGACTCCACAGTTTCACCGTGTTATCCCCACTCCCTGATGCGATCGTCTGTCCATCGGGACTAAACACTACACTATTCACAGATTCACCATGCCCTTTGAGGGTGTTGATCAGCTTCCCATCTCGACTCCACAGTTTCACTGTTTTATCCCCACTCCCTGATGCAATCGTCTGTCCATTGGGACTAAACACCACACTATTCACAGATTCACCATGCCCTTTGAGGGTGTTGATCAGCTTCCCATCTCGACTCCACAGTTTCACCGTGTTATCCCCACTCCCAAAGGCGATCATCTGTCCATCGGGACTAAACACCACACTTATCACAGAGTAAGAATTTTCATCTTTGATATTTTCTAACTTGGGATTGATAAAGTTACCGACATTTTGGATATCATCTTCGATCGAACTTCGGAGCGCGGTCATGGTTGATTCTTGAGTAACTTGATAAGATTGCAACTTCAACCCCACTAACCCACGCATCCACTGGAGTCGCTGATAGTTATTCATGCTAATGCGAAGGGCTAACTCTCGTTCGTCGTTAGCGTAGGAGTCCTTCGCCGTCAGACTCCAAATCCGAATGTCCGCAATATTCAACAGCAAGCCCCCGGCCCCAGCTCCCAAAATGCTCACTCCTAGAAAGACACTTCCAACTCCCACCAATCGTTTTGCCTTACGATTTGCAATCATCAGAACGTTCTTTGCCTGTTGCTCTAACGCAACTCGTTCCTTTGCCGCTTGCAATTCTATTTGTGTTTCCAAATCTTGACTTGCCCGTAAAAAACGATAGTCCTCCGGTGCCAGCTTTCGATCTTTCTCATCTGCCCAAACCGTCGCTTTTCTGAGATCATTACTTCTCAGCAAAAACTCCTCCTTCCCTGTCTCCACCCATTGCTTCAACTCCTCCCCATAAGGCCGCAATGCCTCCAACTTTCCACTCACCCACTCACTCCCAAACACCCACTCATAAATCCGATTCATCACACATAACCGATCGCCCCTCTTCACCACCCCCGTCAACCGCAACGCAATCTGTTCCTCACTCCCATCAATCCCCACACCGCCCTCCGCCAACACCCGCTGATACATCCCCAGCATCGCGCCCGCCAAACCCTCATCCGCCATCATCCGATCGCCGATCGTCTGAAAATGCACCTGCTCATCCTGACTTTCCCACACCCGAATAATGCGACTCTGCACAATCTCATCCACACTCATGTCCCCCCAGAATTGGGGATTAGGGGGCATTTCTTCCCGCACCAATCGACAAACCCGCTGCGTCAAAAACGGCTGCCCACCCGTCCACCCCAAAACCTCCCTTAACGTCTCCTCCCCACTCGGCAACCCCTTCGCCAGTCCGATCGCCTCCTCCCATGTAAACCCCGAAAGTTCGATCGCCTGCCCAATATTAAACGGCGTCCGACGCTTATCTTGAATCAAATCCTGCGGCGCACAAACCCCTAATAATGCAAACGTCAACCGATCGTACTGCGGCTGATCCACCCGACGGTTATAACACTCCCGAATCGCCGCAAAAAAATCATCCGCCCGAAACCCCAACCCCAACACACTATCAATCTCATCCACAAAAATCACAACCCGCTCCCCCACCTCCCCCAACAACACCTCAATAAACTCCCCCCACCGCTGCACAAACGACAACCCCTCACGCTCCACCCACCAAGCCCGCAGCACAGGCAACTTCCAATCCGCCAACGCAGTCGTCTGTTCCCGCACCTGCTTCACGATCGCCCACAACACCCCCAGATACCACTGCTCCGCCGTCACCTCCGCCGATCCAATAGCCGTCATATCGATCGACACGCACACAACTTCATCTGCCTGCAACCGCGCCATCGTCCGCACCCGCAGACTCGACTTCCCCATCTGCCGCGAATTCAGAACATAGCAGAACTTCCCCGCCTTCAGCTCCGCAAAAAACTCATCATCCGCCGATCGTTTCACATAGCTCACCGCATCCAACGGCAAACTTCCCCCCACCACATACTCAAAGGGTTGATTGGTTTGATACTCACCCGGACGATCGCTCATCACCAGACACTCCGGAAATACTGTCGATATAACTCACATGTTACCTCCACTTTATTTCCCCGCAACTTCCCCACCCCCAAACTCCTCAACGCCGCACTCGACGTCTGATCGATTCCTCCATCTGTCAACACCCGCTGAAACGCCATCTTCAACTCCGGATGTCCCTCCAGCTTCGATCGCACTCGTCGTAAATGATTACCATACAGCCCCGCCTCCGTCGCCCCAGTCGTCACCAATGTCTCCAGCGATTCCCCCCGTGCGATCGCATATAGACCCAGCCGGACCAACTGCGGATGCCCACCGACCAACGCCATTAACCCCGGTGCGATCGACTGCCCTAACCCATGCCGCACCGCCAAATCACCCACCTGCACCACATCAAACTCCCCTAACTCAATCTCCGTCCCCACATTAAACGGCGACTGCGCTTGCTGAAGCGTTTCCTGATCAATGTCCTTCGCATGAACCAACACCAACCGCAACTTCTTCCACTTCTCACTCGTCCGTCCCTTCTCAAACCACGCCCGCAACATCGACAGAAAATCAATAGCCCAAGCCTTATCCCCCGCCCCCTCAAACAACACATCCATCTCATCCAACTCCAACACCAACGCCCCCGGCATCAACGGCAACAAGTAATCTTCAAAATATTCCCCACAATCGCCCTTACTTCCCAGTCCACCGTCCCAGTAGTCCCCCAAGCGATTCGGAACCTTTAACTTTCGCGTCACCTGCATACAGAAATGTTTTAAAAATCCATTCAACGTTCCGAGAAACTCCCGATCGATTTCCCGAAAATTAATCGACACCGTTTTCGCCCCACCCGCCTCAGCCACCACTCGCCCCATCAAACTCGACTTCCCAAACTCGTGCGGAGCCTTAATCCGAATCAATGCCCCCGGCTTCACCACCTCCTGCATCGCATCCTCCTCCGCAGGCGATCGACTCACATAAAACTTCGACTCAACAGACATCCGAGATCCCGGCGGCTCCAGTTCCACAGGTTCCCACGCAACTTCCCGAAACAACAACATCGGCTGCATCCCATCCAACCTACCCACAATCCCCGTCTTCCCCACAGCAAAAGCCCGCTCATAACCATCCCCTGCAAAAATCGATCGATAAAACGCCCCCGCAAACCCTCTCGCCGCCTCATCTCCCATCTTCTGACTCATCCCTACCACACAGCGAACATGCTCATGAATCACGATCGCCTGCACCTCAGTCTTGCAAGCATTCAGCACCACACATTCCACACAAGGAAAAAGCTTGAATAGCGCCGCCAACCGATCGCCCGTCACCGCCTCGACCCCACCGCCCTCACGCGCCATCATCAGCCCATCTTCGCCCTCGCCATGTCCAACAAAATGAACAATCTTCGGCTTGAGATCCGTCAAAGCCTGATGTAAATCATCCCACTGCGCCGCCACAGCAGGCTTAATGACAAACCTCTTCCGATTCTCAGACAGAGCGTGAATTTGCTCGATTGATCGGACTTCCCGATCGAGTTCTAACGGATCGCCAAGCGCGATCGGATTAGCCGCCAAAATTAAAATAGTCGTTGTCATAACAATATCCAGGAATTCTTGAGGAACTGAACCCTATTGCATCCCCTTCAACACCTCCACAATCTGCTCAGGTGTCGCATCCTTTAGCTTCACCCGATCGCCCTTCTCCGACACAATCAACACTGAGGTCACAGGAGGCGACTGAAAATCTCGCACATGTTCCGCCAGACTCACCGCCCTATCCGCCAGCCCCACCGTACTCGTCCCCAACGTCACCACCGTCGTCAATGTAACCAGAACCCGATCGAGCTTCTCCCCCCGCACCGCTTCAGTCGGCTCCCCCACCTCAACACTCACCTCAAAACCGGGCAACCCTTTTAATGCCTCAGCCAAAGCGATCGCACTTGCACCTTCGAGAGAAATTTGAATTTGGCTCATGTTACATCACACGGTTAATTATCGTCCTACAACATTAATCATACACAATTCTCTTCCTCCAGGAAAATCCACGAGGCCAGAAAACATCGATCGCCAGGGGTTCATCCCGGCCACCTCAAAAAAGACGAACTCGCCAGTTTTCTTCAGGATACCCTCAAAATTGCGCCATTGGCGGCCATGAGTCGAGCAGTAAAACAGACTAAGCCGACGATCGAACCAGAGATTGTCTCCTTCCTAGTGACTCAAAATCGCCGCTACCGTCATGGGAAATGGCGAACTATTTAGAAACTAAAATTTCCGAGAAAATCCATTGGGACTATTAGGAAATTCACTGCTATCCGGTGCAACTGGCGCTGTCCTATTCTGAACGGGTGAATAATATTATTCAGCTTTTACATGAACTCTATTTCTTGACCCAGAATCGAATCCTAGATGTGCAAATGGGAACGGACTTACTCTTTTGGCATCAGTACACTCAGGAACTTAAGCAAATCGGTAGTGCCCTTACCTAAAGGACAGAGAAAAATAGCCTTTAATCGTCAAATGCTTACCGCACCGCTTCTGAGAATATCCGATTATTCTTTACCCTTTACATAATGGCACTACCAGCAAATCATTTGGCGTGACCAATACATTCCCGCCTTGAAATATTGATCGATAACGCCACGTACGTCCCTGACTAAAGGTCGTGCCGCTAGCTGAAGCCTTTAACTTTTTGCAGGAGTCCGCTTGGGTTTTAGAAGATGCGGGCTATCGTGTGATTGTCCCTGCGTGGTGGACGCCCAAAGGCCGACAAAGAGCCAAGGTCAAACTCCGGGCTAGTTCTAAGAAAAAAGCAACGTCGGTGGAATCCTCCGGCTACTTCTCTCAAGCATCGTTAGTGTCTTATGAGTATTCGCTGGCGATCGGGGATGAACAGGTGAGTAATCAAGAATGGCAACAGTTAATTAATAACAAAGCGCCACTCGTACAATTTCGAGGGCAATGGATGGTGCTCGATCAATCTAGAATGAAGCACATGCTAGAGTTCTGGAAAAAACAACAGGAAAGCCAATCGGAACTGACGGTCACAGAATTAATCAAACTGTCCACGACGGATGACAATGAGGTGGAACTGCTGGTGGATCACGATCGGACGCTGATGGAGATGATGCGACGATTGCAAGACAAAACCCAACTTCAAGAAATCGCCGACCCAGAACAGTTCCAAGGAACCCTACGGCCTTACCAACGGCGAGGCGTCCTGGTTGGTGTACTTGGAGGAGTTAGGCTTAAATGGCTGTCTGGCGGACGATATGGGCATGGGAAAATCCGCACGGGTGATTGCGCGGCTAGTCTACGAACGTGAGCAAGCGCAATTGCAAACTCCCTCAAAATCTCCATCATCAAGTAAGCGCAAAGCTAAAAAAGCTGACGTAAATACTGACGCTGTTACCGCCAGTATTTTGCCCACCTTGCTGATTGCACCTACGTCGGTGATCGGGAACTGGGGCAAAGAAATCGAGAAATTTGCGCCACACCTAACCTATATGCTGCATCATGGAGCCGACCGAATTCGAGATGCTAAAGCCTTTAAAGAAGCCGTGCAATCCCACGATGTTATTATAACTTTGTACACACTGGTGCGAATGGATGAGGCCATGCTTTCGGCACAAACTTGGCAACGCCTCGTGATTGATGAAGCGCAGAATATTAAGAACCTAAAAGTCGCACAGACCAAGGCGATTTTCCGTCATTTTGGGAAAGTGGGAACTCGTTTCTGGAGTCGATGGAAGAGCTTTACGATCGGGTTAAGACCAAAAATAAGACCGTGCTTTAGCTTTAGGGCATTTATCTAGACTCTCATCAGCATTCAACTCAATCTAGGGGGACTGGACCAACGCTAGACTAATGATTGAACCAAATTCCGAAATATCGATC
>JAYVVL010000423.1:0-49549 GCA_043787035.1 Synechococcales cyanobacterium | reverse complement strand
AGCGTAAAAACTCAGTGAGCCACGATCGACCGCGAATTAGAGAAGGATGATCGCTCATGGGAATTTAGAATTGCGAATGAAGAATTTATGAATAAAGGCAAAAAAATTGCGAATAAAAGCATCTTACCGCCCTCGTTCGCAATTTAAATTGAAGATTTGAAATCTAGGCTTTTTTCTTCTTACCCGGTTCAAACGCGATCGGCGTTACATCTATCGTTGCCGTTGCCGCCGACTGTCCTGCTTTCTCAGCGTCAACAATCTTCTGGAGACTCTCGGGCAGCGGTTCACGGGAGAGAATGAACGTCTGTAGGGTTTGGAAAATGTTTGCAATCACCATGTACATCAGCACACCGGATGGCAACGGGAAGAACAAGAACATCCCGGAAAAAATTACAGGCGTAATCTTGTTAATCGTGTCTTGCTGAGGGTTACCCGTCGCGCCTTGACCCGAGATGAGTTGGCTCACAAATAAGCTAATCCCGAAGAACAAGACCATGCTCACCACATCCCAATGGATGGTGCCGTCAGGATCCCGTGCGCCCACATGACCTAGCGCATCAATGAACAAGAAGCCCTTGTCGGCAGCCAGTCCAGGGATGAAGGCTTGAATCGTTGCGTCGCCCGGTTGAAGCGCCGTAATCGTGCCGTCTTTTGCAATAGACACGAGATCGGCTCCAACGGTCACTTTATACTTCGGCGTTAGATTTACATCAGGATGGTCGAGTGCCAACTCGCTGAAAGGCTTCCCTTCCGGCGTTTGAAAGGTCACATTAACCTTATCGCCGACGCCAACTTTATTACCCGTAGGGAGAATAGCTTCAACCTTTTGATGTAATCCATCGGCCAGGTAAATATTCTGTGGATTGACCACAAAGGCTTGAGGTTGAACTAGCACTGCTTGCTCTTTGGGCAAAATCTGCAAGTTCACGTTGTAAGGCACATCACTGAAGGGCGAACCCCGCAATGTAGCAAACAATGCAAAAAGTACCGGCATCTGCACCACCAACGGCAAACAGCCTGCCAGAGGGTTCCCGAACTCCTTGTAGAGTGCGCTGATGCCTTCCTGTTGCTTAGCTGGATCGTCTTTATAGCGTTCCTGTACTTCCTTCATGCGTTTCTGCATGACGGGCTGTGCGACCTTCATCTTACGCATATTGCGGATTTGTCCAGCACTCAAAGGATAGAGCGCAAAACGCACCACCAGGGTCAAAGCGACGATCGCCAGACCATAGCTCGGCACGATCCCATAGAAAAAATCTAGGATCGGCAGCATTACATTACTGGAAAGGAAACTAATACCGAAGTCCATGCGCCTATCAGCTTATCTACAAGGGTCTACAAAATCAAAACATCAAATTAAAATTATGAATCAAAACTAAGTATCAAAATTACTAAGCATCAAAATCTTAATTCAAACTATCCCGCAAACTGGCTAATGTGAAATCTCAAGTCTAGATTAAAAAGTCCAGACCAAAAATCTATGCGGCTTTCGGGGTAGATTTCTTGGAGGAAGACGCTTTGTTAGCGATCTTCTCAGCAACGCGCTCGTTGATATAGTCCGTCAGCTCTCGAAACCGAGGCACCGATCGCATTTCTACCTTAGAACCGTCTTTCAAAGTCACCACAATATCGCCCCATAGGCCAAAGCCCCGAGCAACATTGACAACCTTCGTAATCTCGCTATACACAAAATCCGATCGTTCTTCCCCACGCCAGCCGCCATCGACGCTAATTCGACGGGATGTAATGCGGTACCGAAGCCAAAGGGCACGGACGATCGCCCCAAACGTCAAGGGCAAACACACAATTAAGGGTGCTAGTAGACAGTTAAGAATTAGATCCCCTTTATGGGGACCGCCTTCATAGAAAACCTCTTCATTGATCGCCATGCAGCACCTCAGCTTTGACTAACAAGTATTCTAATTCTTGCAGAAGTTGCCAGTAGTCGCAGGTGAGGGCATCCGAACGGACAACAATCACCATGCGCAGACCCGGATCGAGGCGAGGTAAGAGGGAATGGGCAATGGCTTTGAGCTGACGCTTAAGACGATTGCGAACCACGGCCCGCTTGCTCACCTTTTTACTAATGGAAATTCCAACTTGAACAGGCAAGACATCCTTAGGGTTAATTATTCCGGTGCGCTTCAGAATGACCACATGGAGGTGAGTCGCTCGTCTGCGTTTTCCGGTTTGGTAAACCCGATCGAAATCTTGCCGTTGTCTGAGTCGATTCGCCTTTGGGAGTCCCAAGCTTGACCGTCCCGTCATGCGCTATGAGACTGAAACCCGTGCCCGCCCCTTGGCGCGACGGGATCGAATCACGCGACGACCGTTAGGCGTCCGCATCCGAACTCGAAACCCTGAAACGCGTGCGCGCTTGCGACGAGTTCCTTCTAATGTACGCTTCATAAAGATTTCTCCAGCTTTGGCTCAGACTCTTTGATCACGCAAAAAGTCACAGTCCATAACATTACTCTGAATCCCTACCCAATTTCAACAATCCAGGTTCCTAAATCTCGAAGAAGTGGAATGTCTCCCGGCGTTTGGACCCGGCAGTTGAAGTAAAACATGCCGTTATTGCGGGGGTTTTGGACGTTATTGAAGTGGATTTCCACATCGGTGCCTGCTGGAATGGGTTCGTTGGGGATGACTTTGATGAATTTATTTTCTTCGTCCCAAACGACATCCTGAGCTTTCTTTTCTTTCCCGTTAACGATAATATCGACATTCTTTGGGTCGAAGCTGCCGTTGAAGTGATCAGAGTAATCGATCGTGAACTCATTCACGGCGTACTTCATTTTTTTCTTGGCAATGCGGAACCGATAGCGATCGGTGGCTCCTAAGTTGCCGCCGAAGTCTAAACGGCAGACAAGCTGTTTGTCGCGTTCGACGCCGCTGAAGAGGTTCAGCCCGTCGCAGCCGCCTGCAAAGCTCGCAGTGGGAATGGTGAGCACGGCACCTAGACCCAAGGTGGCGGCTAAGGTCAGGGAGTAAAGTTGACGGAGCTGGGAATGGCGCGATCGCATAGACAACCACCTAGTAGGTAAAGGATATTTGGAACACAGTCTCTAAACTATTCTTGATATTCTACGGGACTTGTGCGATCGAATCGGGGCACTATCAAGACACGTCTGCCGATCGAAGACCCGACGACAGAAACGCAGCAGACCCGAGAAATCCGGTTGACGATTATTTTTATTAAAAGTTCCTAAAAAATTAGATTCTGAAAATTAGACTGCTTGGGGCAATGTTTCGGAGTGACTCTCTAAAGTTCGACGATCGGAATCGTGAAATGAAAGGCACTGCCGCGATTTTTACCATCGGACTCGGCCCAAATCGTCCCGCCCCAGCCCGATACAATCTGCCGACAAATAGCCAGTCCCAGACCCGTTCCGCCAACGCTCCGTCGCAAAGACCCTTCCTCTTGATAAAACCGCTCAAAGACCGCTTTAAGCCGACTCGGTTCGATGCCACGTCCGGTATCTGAAACGATGACTTCGAGCATGTGACTCTGATCGCCGTTTTCCTGCGATCGCTGCACTGCCTGAATCTGAATCCTTCCGGTCGCTTCGGTGAACTTGCAGGCGTTGTCCAGCAGCTTCGACAACGCTTCGACGAGCCATTCTCCATCGACTCGCACGAGGGGCGGGATTCCGGTCAGATCGGCTTCGATGGACGGCAACTCCTGACCGTAGCGATTTTTGAGGCTGCTGAGGGCAAGGTCAATACATTCTTGAAGTGGTTGGGTCTCGACTAGCCACTTGATTCGGCCACTTTCCAGACGGGAGAGGGTGAGAAAATCTTGGATAAGTTTTCGCATTCGATCGGCATCTTCTAGCCCTGATTGGAGCATGACTTGCTGCAATTCAAAGGGCATATCTGGCTCGGATGCAAGGCTTTCAAGACAGACCAAAATCGTGGATAGCGGCGTCCGCAATTCGTGACCGACGATCGCAATCAAATTACTTCGCGTGCGTTCTAGGGCTTCAAGCTGCTGGTTGAGATCTTCTAGATTTGCAAAAGATTCGGCTTGGATAAGGGCCGTGCCGATTTGGTGAGCGATCGCGTTAACGAGTTCTAGTTCTTCTTCAATGGCGGGATGAGGCTGGCAGTAGTGCAGCTCAATCATGCCTAGGACGCGGCTTTGATGCAGAACAGGGACCATGAGCCATGCCTGAATTTTGCCCGTTTTTGCAAGGCGTTGGACTGAGGTGATCGCATTAGGGGGCCAGCTTTGGGTGAGAGTTTCCTGGGTGAGAGCTTGCTGGGTGAGATAGGCCGACACGTTTTCAATAAATATGGCTTCCTGTGACGCTGCTACCTGTTGGAAAATTGGATTATTCGCCAAATCCCAATCCATCCGATACAGAGATGGTACCGAGTGATCATCAACGCGATCGCCCGATTCAGCATCTTTTAGAAACTCGTGATTCAACCGGACAGACTCGTCTTGACTGCGCGCTCGATAAATCAAACATCGGGACGGCAGCAGCACTTGACCGAGTTCCCGCGTCCCGACTTGGAGAACTTCTTCGGGATCGAGCGATCGACGAATAGCGGTGGTTATGGAGTTGACAAGACGTTCTTTACGTTCTTGGGCTGCTATAGCTTGATAGGCTTTAGAAAGCTTGTATTGTCCGGCTTGTAAATAGGTGACGAGCCGTTCAGCAAAGGGGTCGGGGGTCGTTTGTTTGAACCCTTTGCTCCGTTCTTTAGTTAGCTTGAGCAATGCCTTGCCGATTTTGGGTGCGAGTTCGGGACGGTAGACCACAATGCGTTGCAGCAGCAGTTCTGCCGCATGGCAAACTATTTCGCGATCGAAGGTCCAAATGCCCTCAAATCGCCGCCCTTGATCCACCTGAAGGAGACTCCCCGTCTTGAGTTCATCCCCCAACCGCTCTCGACAAATTAGACAAGCTGCCTCCTGTTTGCCTAGTACAACGAGGTGCCATTCATTGGCCAGCCCATCTTTGGGGTCAAAGGCAATAGTTTCATACTCATCCGATCGATTAGAAAAATCGGCTTCTGGAGCGGCTAACACGTAGACCTGACCGGTGCGTTCTGAAATCCGTAAGTAACGATGAGATTCTTGACGATAGAACCGTTCGCGCTGAAAACTTGCAACCACTAATGGCTTGTCTGCTCCCGCTAAAACTTGATCTTCCATGGCATGGCAAAGGGCCGTCATGGAGGACTTGAAATAGATCTGAGGACGGATTTGAGGCATTCTGGCCAACAGATCATCCAATAGAGAGGTCGCAATAATCATTTCGCTAGTCACGACATGAAGTCTGAAGGGCTGAACTAAAGTACTGGCTAAATTTTACTCAGCCTAAAGGGTATTCATAGTCTAAAGATGGCTTGTACCATTAAGAGTGTATCCGTTGAGTTGAGTCAAGGTGTGGACTTAAGGGCAGAAGCGTTATATTTCTATACGTTTTACGGCACCGTCGTTTCTAACAACACCACGGCATGAACGGCGATCGATGCTTCGGCTCCCATGGAATCCTGTTTTTCATTGGTTGTTGCTTTTATCCCCACTAAATCCGGCGCAATGCCCATCGTTGCAGCAATCTTGTCTCGCATCAGGGCGATGTGAGGCTTCATTTTGGGACGCTCGGCAATAATCACGGAGTCAATATTGACAACTTGCCAGCCCTTTTCTTTGATGAGCTCATAGACTTGTTCGAGCAGTTTGAGACTGTTAGCCCCTTTCCATCGATCGTCTGTGGGGGGGAAATAATGGCCAATATCGCCCAAACTCAGTGCCCCTAGCAGCGCATCCATGATGGCATGGGTTAAGACGTCGGCATCGCTATGACCGAGCAATCCTTTTGCATGATCAATCTTGACTCCGCCCAAAATTAAATCTCGCCCTTCCACCAAACAGTGCAAGTCATAACCATTGCCAATGCGTAACGCCATGGATTTCGTCCTTGCCTGTAGATAACGCCGATCGCGCTACAATTATAATCATGAATTCAACCCGGTACCGCAGTGGCTTACAGCGATTTTACCGTTCGGACCGTGAAGCAGACGTTTGGGATTACCACAATTGAAGGGGGATCGTTTTTCCCACCTATTGAACCGATCGTGCCAGGTGCAATGTTGATGGAGTTCCTAGAGGAAACGTTGCCGCTTGCCGTCGCACTTCGGAGCGAAAAGGCAAAATCAGAACTCTTAATTAGTCCGATTTTGGTTGAGGTTCGTAAATTATTGAAGCGGGAAGTGAGTTTTTTTCAGGTCAGGAGTTTACGGTGGATGTAGCCTTGGGGCTGTCGGGCGTGCGTGATTTTTTGATAAGTCGATCGCGTGAACAGTTTGAAGTCGAGGCACCTGTCATTGTTTTGGTCGAAGCTAAAAAGGCTGATCTGAATGTAGGAATGGGACAGTGCATGGCAGAAATGATCGCCGCACAACGGTTTAATCTAGAGGCGGGACAAGCACCCATGCCGATCTATGGTTGTATCAGTAGTGGAATGCTGTGGCGGTTTCTTGAGCTTGAAGATTAGGAGATTACGATCGATCTCGAAGATTATGCGTTGAAACCGATCGATCGGCTCCTCGGAATCTTGGTCTTAATGGCCGGGTCGTAATTTTATATGAAGCTAAATTTGCAATTGAATTTGTTGGACTTGGTGAGGTTTTATCGTAGAACTCTGTGGCGATCGTGCAGAACGTTGGACAAACTCAATTGGGTTTACGATGAGCTGCGGACTTTTAGTGAGTTTGCTTATGAAGTGTGCGATCGAAATACGATCGATCGGTTGCAAATTTTAGGTTGATAGAGATGGTGAAGGAGTTTTTGTTCAGGTTAAAGCGGTGGTGGCGCGATCGAATTCGTGAGGGTTTAAATTTATAGAAATGGTGTTTTGTTCGCAACGACGTAAATCAGCGGCGCGGTTTACCGCGTCCGCTGCATTTGCCTTGTTAGAAGGTTTCATGGAAAGACCTTGCTGCCATTTGCCTCAAGCCACTTAAGCAAGAAGTTGACATGAGCAATGTCATTCTTGCACTTTCCAAGTTGACGCTTAACCTCGGCCAAAACAACTGGAATTTCTACTCTCCAGATTTCGTCCACTTCAAGATGGTCTTTGAAAATGCCGAAATAGAAAGCCTTATTTCTTGTGACGCGGTTTAAGTTGGTCTGCGTCACGCGATCCATTTGGAAGCTACAACCCTTGTTTGTAGTAACATCGACTCGCCTAATGCTCGCCAAATACTCATACGTCTGCCCGTCTTTATCCTTGGCATCAGCAGAATCTTTTTGTGGTATCAAATCATGCCCAAGAATTTCGGCCATCATCAATTCTTTGATAGCGCCAGGCTGAAGAATGTTTGGCACGCCGTGCTTTTCCAGTGCGATGCACTGTGCCTTCTTCAGGAGTTCGATTAATTCGGATGAGGCCATATTTGCCTTCTAACAATTAGTAGGTGGAAAATTTCCACATATCTACCTAAATTAGAGGTGATAGGCAGAAAAGTTCCGCAGATCCCCTAGGGCAAAAGAAGAACCTTTCCACCTATCCTCCGATTGTACGAAGAAACACTGATTCTGTCAGCCTATCCCACCATGCAAAATCCACTAAAGAAAAAGGTTCTAGACCAAGCGCAGAATTCACCTAAAAAGCTTCTAGACCACGATCGCGATGCCATTCGCCTCAAGCACTACTCCTATCGCACAGAAGAAACCTACGTTCAGTGGATCCGTCGATACATTCTATTTCGCAACAAACGTCATCCCAACGAAATGGGAACACCCGAAATTGAAGCTTTTTTCACTCACCTTGCGATCGAAGGACAAGTCAGCGCCTCAACCCAAGATCAAGCCTTGAGCGGCCTACTCTTCATCTACAAGCATCTCTTAAAGCAAGACTTGGACGATCGCACCTCCACAAAATCGAGTCACCAAATCCCTAATCAAGTTGCTGAAACCCCGACTCGATTAAAAGATCCCCAATCAAATTGCGAAAACCCCGATCGAGTTAAACAATCCCCAACTCAATTGAAAAATCTTCGATCGTCCCTGCGTATCCTTTGCATCGATCGATCGTCACACTATTAAATATGGAACTTGATGGACAGAATCCTTTTAAGCACAGGTTAATAACGGCGATTTTTTGGTCTGAAGCGTTTCCCTTGGCTTCGATGTTGAAAAGTGAAAAGGCACTACGAATCTACGGTGGGATGATTGACCTCTGGGTCGGACAATTCCAACGCCCATTGGTAAAGCTGCCGTTTCGGTAATCCCGTCTGAACCGCTAACTGCTTGCTAATGGACGATCGAGACAGTCCCTCTCCCAACAGCAACATCATCTCTGCCTTCAGCCGTTCCTCTGAAAGCTCAACCGCTTGAATCTCACACCCCGCTACAATCACCGTATACTCACCCTGCGGATCTTTCTCGGCATAATATGCGATCGCCTCTATTAAAGTCCCACGCCAAAATTCTTCGTGTAGCTTCGTCAGTTCTCTGGCTAGGGCAACTCCTCGATCGCCCCCAAAAACCTCGGCCATAGACTTCAGAGACTCTCGTATCCGATGGGGTGCTTCATAAAAAATCAACGTCCGCACGTCCGATCGTAATGGCTCTAATACCGACAGACGCTCTTTCTCTTTGGCAGGCAAAAAGCCCTCGAAGGTAAAGCGATCGCTCCTCAATCCTGATGCAGCTAATCCCGTAATCACCGCCGACACCCCCGGAATCGGCACCACTGAGACCCCCACCTCCGCACAGGCTTTTACTAACTCGTAACCTGGATCAGAGATACAAGGCATTCCCGCATCGGTAACGAGGGCGATCGATTGTCCGCCTGTTAACCGTGCTAGTAAATCAGGAATGCGCGACAGCCGATTGTGATCGTGATAGCTAATTTGGGGCGTGCTGATTTGGAAATAATGCAGCAGTTTCCCCGTGTGGCGCGTGTCCTCGGCGGCGATCGTATCCACCTTTTTTAGCACTTCGATTGCCCGAAAGGTCATGTCGTCCAAGTTGCCGATTGGCGTGCCGACTAAGTACAACGTGCTCGGTTTTACATCCATAGTTCAGTATCACATTAGTCCTTAAGCGATCGCGTTACAGGAAATCTTACAGCGCATTCACTGACCTCCCCGTACGTCTTTTTTCAGTGACGTCCAAGCAGCTTTCTAGATGCAGCCCTATAATTGTTAAGGATATCGTTACATTACCAAGAGTTTTAACCCCATGGCTAACGATCGGACAGACACCCTCATCCCCACGCTCAGCGCATCTCCCGAACTTGCCGCTGAACCCGTCATTACCCTAGGACTCAGCCGCCAACAGCATCTGTGGATTGCGGCAACGATTTGGACGGTCGTAGGAGCGGGGTTGCTTACCATGGGCAGCATATTTTGGTTTCATTTCCCCTACCTCGGTGACTTAGATACTCGTCATCTCGCGATCGGGGGCAGTGCCCTGAGTGTCGGTTTGCTTAAAGGAAAATTCGTGCTCGACAAGACTGCCCAACGGGTCATCGATCGGACCGAAACCCTCAACGAACCCAATCCGTTTAAAAGCGTCTTTCAAATGTTTGGCGGCAAAACGATCGCCCTCATTGCCTCAATGATGGGCATTGGGGTGATTTTGCGCGCCGCAGGCGTCAGCTTTGAGATTCGCGGGCTGATTTATCTGGCGGTCGGGACCGGGTTACTGTGGAGCTGTCGTCAGTACTGGAAATCTTCGTTCCAAATATTGTCTTAGGGGGCGAAAACTTTTTTGATCGCCATCCGGATAAAATTGTCATAAAATCTTATCTCAATCCCCCTAAAGGACGACTTATGTTCAACCCGCGCATCAATCCATCTGAGCAACTCGATACTTTATGCGGTCTCGCGAAGTCGATCGGCTGGGGTGCGGCGGATATTTTGCTGAAAGAACGAGCCGCAGGATTTGATGTTGGCGGTGACTCGGACAGCCCAGTGACGAGCGCAGACTTGGCCGCCAATGAATATATTCTAGGCCGCCTCCAGAGTGAGTTAGATGACACGTTTGCTTATCTCAGTGAGGAAACGTTCAAAACAGAAGATAGCGCCGATCGACTCCACAAATCTTGGGTTTGGATTATCGATCCATTGGATGGAACGAAAGATTATATTCAAGATACCGGAGACTATGCCGTTCAAATTGCCCTTGCCTATCAGGGCCGTCCGATCGTTGCTGTAGTGGCTTGTCCGGCTAAAAATAGACTGTATTCTGCGATACAAGGACACGGAACTTGGGTTGAGGATAAATCTGGAAAGTCTCATCAGGCAAAGGTTTCGACTCGATCAAAGCCGTCCGAACTGATCGTGGTGACGAGCCGTAATCATCTTGGGGAGAAATTGAAAGATTTAGTAAAGAAACTAAATATCTCCTCCCAAAGACAGATCGGCAGCGTAGGCTGTAAAGTATCAGCGATCGTCGATCAGAGTGCTGATTTATACATTTCAATCTCAGGTAAAACTGCACCCAAAGACTGGGACTTTGCAGCGCCGGAGTTAATCCTTACGGAGGCTGGCGGAACGTTTACGTACATAAACGGTGGTTTAATTTCGTACAACCGCGAAGATGTAAATCAATGGGAATCTATATTAGCCACCAACAGTAGTTGTCATGACTTCATCCGCAACGCTGCTCAAGCAATACTTAATCAATCTCATTAGGGACTCCGTTGTAAGTCTGAGGATGTTCGTGCTGGGTTTGCATAAGGACAGGGGCCGAAGTGCATTCAGTCTTGCCTTCGATTGCGGCCAGGATGTAGATTTTGGGGCAGTTGCCTTTAGTCGAGAAGGGACTAATCTAGACGACTGCATTATCCCGTGGTCCGCCTTGCGATCGTTCTGCGCCAGCAACCGCGAAATTATTTTTGTCCGTCAGTGTGGAAATCGCTTTGAAAGTGTCTTCGGGTTCCAACGTTTAAGGCCCGCAACCTCTCTGAAAATGCTCTACCTTGTGGAAGTGCAGGTGTCGGCCAAACAGCACCAACTGACCCACTAGCATCAAAGGTGCAGAGAGCAGAAACTAGAGCATCCGCTTTGCAATCACCGCGTAAAACGGATCACTGCCGCCCATGCCAAACATCTGAAGAATGGCTGGAATAGTCGATCGGGGGGTCTCGACCACTTCAGGACTACTAAAACGGGTTACGGAACCGTAGTAAGACTTCACAAGATTGACCCGATCGCGCTCACTGCCATCTCGCCAAGCCGCGATCGCTTTTTGATAAAACATCCGATTTGAGAAACTCACAATGCAAATCCCATCGGTCTTCAAAACGCGATAGATCTCTGCAAAAATCGCTTCCGGGTACTGCATGTACTGTACCGAAACTGTACAAACCACAGCATCGAAGCTCTGGTCTTCTAACGGTAGTTTTAGATTCTCATTGAGATTTTGAACAAAGTAATGATTAAGCTGCGGATTCTTGGCAAGCTCTTCGCCGTTCATCCCATGACCCTCCACATGTTCAAAGGTCAGCTCGGGCGGTAGGTGAGACACCCAGCTACTCATCAAGTCCAGCACACGCATCCCAGACGTGAGCTTGCTTCGGTACAGCGCCGTTAATTGCGCAACAAAGCTTTGATCGACATGGGTGACAAGACGCGGATAATCATAAAAAGCACGATCGTTGGTATCGTCTAACTTCGTTCGCTGATCGGGAGAAAGAATCATAGGAGTTTAGGCTAGGGGTTTAAACTAACGATAATTGGTGAACTGAAGTGCAACTGGATATTCTTCAGCTTTGAGCCGAACCATGACCCCTTGCAAATCATCTTTGGCCTTGGCCGACACCCGCACAGAGTCACCTTGAATGGAGCCTTGAACCTTCTTAAACTCGTCGCGAATCAGCTTCGTGATCTGTTTTGAAATTTCTTGGCTAATGCCTTTTTTCAACGTCACTTCTTGGCGAATTCGATTGCCACTTGCTGACTCGATTTTACCGTATTCAAATATTTTCAGCGACAATCCACGTTTGGCGGCTTTCTGCGACAAAATGTCCACGATCGCATCGCGGGTCATCTCAGTGGTGGTATTGATCACGATCATCTCATCGGTGAGATCAAGCGTTGTGTTTGTATCCTTTAGGTCATAGCGACTATTTACGTCTCTCGTGACCTGATCTAGGGTGTTGACCAGCTCTTGGCGATCGAAATCACTCACAACATCAAACGAAAATGTAGAAGCCATAAACTTTGCACTCTGCCTTATCGGAGATTAGTGTTGTCTATTACGATCCCATGGACTGCGTAACACTGGCAAACATCAACGAAAATGCAGCCACTGAACCGACGGCAAACATCATCGATCGCAGCAATGGAATGTTGGCAATATAGAACACCGAGAACAGCAGGCGGGCCACCACATGGGCGATTACCTGCACCCTAGCGGTGTCTGTATCGACGCCTGAAACGTAGGCCATCAGAGCCGCTGCCGTGAAAATAGCAAAGGCTTCCCAGCTATTTTGATGTGCCCAGGTGGCCCGCTTTGCCCAGTCTGGGAACTTGTCAAACATGGCCCGAGGTGCTCCCATGTCATAGTTATTGGCCACCCGTGCATAGCCCACGGCCAAAAACGGGAGATACACCAAGAATGCCTCAATGGCTATCGCACCCAGAATCAAGGTGTGCATTGAAAGAGTCGCGAATAGACTGGTCAAACTGGTCATATTTAATAAGGTACTTAATCTAAGTAAAACATGGTGACGAGCTTGCGTTGTTCTTCCGCATCACGACAGGTCTTTAGGAGAGTTCGGCTATCATGGAACGCAAAACAGATAAGTTGCTGACAGCGAGAAATGATTTCTTGGTTACAAACCGTACTGGCTTCCCCGAGAGATAGCTCATTAAGGTCCGGATGCTCCACTAGATTCATCACGTTCTCTAGCTGCTCACGGGACTCACGAGGCTGACGATCGAGGCTCTGGGGCAAAATCACCGTAAGGAGCGTTGGATCAGCCCGTAATGCGCCTCGAATGGCGGCAAAGTTAGTCCCAGTGGAACCAGAGGTGAGAATTCGGTTTCCTTCCTTGACTAAGGCATAAATCATCAACTCGATCATATTTTGATGAGTGATGGGAACATGCCGCGACCCCAAAATCGCGATGCGCTTTGACCCAGTTTGCTGAATCGTGGCAAGCTCTTGTAGAAACTCGTCTACTCTAGGCAGATCAATCGATTGACTCAAGGGTATGTAAGGGGCTGAAACAACTTTCGCATTGTACCAGACATCACCCGAAGGGTTGAATAGTTAATCAACCCTTCGGGTGACCCGATTAGATGGGCGATCGAGTGACTCGATCGCCCATCCAAGGATTGATTCAAATCCTCCGATCGCATTCCCGATCGCGCTACAGGTCCATCGCTCCTAAAGCATGAGCCATCTCTGCTGGATGAACTTTACCCGCCACGGCTAACTCTTGGTACTCCGCCGGAGTGTGAGGCGACTCGTTTCCTAATGTCGTGCGGATGTCGGAACTCGCAGTGTGGCCATTGTTTTTGCGAGGCTGGATGAGTCCATAACCCCCGTGATTCCGTTCATAGATGACGTTGATTTCATGAGTTTCACTATTTCGGAACATATAAAAGTCGTGGTCTACCAGTTGGAGCTGCGATCGAGCTTCTTCAAGGCTCATTGCAGGCATTGCGAAGTACTTCATGCGTACCACTTCGGGTGGGAGTTCAGGTTCACGATCGGTTAGATCTAGGTTCACGATCGCTTGGTCCTGCATGGCCACCGCTGTCTTCACTGGTTCGCGGGTGGACGCTTGACGGCGCTCTTTGTACTTACGCAACTGACGGGAAATCTTGTCGGCGACCAGATCAATGCTGACGTAGAGATTATCACTGCCTTCTTGGGCACGGACGACAGAGCCATTGACGTAGATCGTTACTTCAGCAACTTGTTTGCTTGGGCTGATTCGGGGATTCTTTTCAACGGAAAGGTCGATGTTTACATCATTGAATAGATGGTGAAAATGAGTGACGGCTTTTTCGATTTTTTGCGTGACATAATCATGAATCGCATCGGTAACTTCAATATTCTTACCCTGGATAATAAGCTTCATAAGCTCTCCTCCCCTGAAAGGTTTTTGAATGAGATTGAACATATTAATCGTGCATGAACGCATCCATCAACTGGTCTATGAAGCCATTCACCGTGCTACCTATCTCTGAGATAGCCACCGATCTAAGAAAGCAACAGCCGCAACAATCAAACGGGCAATGGCTTTAACAACAGCTCCAATGAAACGGTGGAATGGAACGAACAATGCCCATCACCCAAAGCTTCAACCCGACTATGAACACCGTTGCTTAAGTTAAAGTCTGGTTTCCGATTGAGGTGATGCATTCACAGTAGCACTTCCAAATCAGAACCGTCAGCCGTCGTTAAGACGGCGTAGCATAGTGTGATAATTCTTGACGGGGAGTAAGGTCTTTTATCGATATTTTGAATGCTTTCAGGGCACGAAAAATGGTAGATTGCTAAATGGCTTCTTTAGATAGCCTAATAGACTTATTCGAGTGGGAACGAGGACGATTAGATATGCCCGTCATTGCAGTCATCGACTATGACGCTGGAAATTTGCACTCGGCCTGTAAGGGCATTGAAGCCGCAGGTGGGAGTGCGCACGTCACCGATTCTGCAACAGAACTCGATCGGGCGGATGCGATTCTTTTGCCGGGAGTGGGCGCATGGGATCCCACGGTGCAAGCCATTCGATCGCGCGGACTAGAGAAACCCATTCGAGCGGCGATCGCCTCTGGGAAACCCTTCTTGGGCATTTGCATGGGATTGCAGGTGCTCTTTGACGCTAGCGAAGAAGGCGAGGATCCGGGGTTGGGACTGGTGCCCGGTTCGGTGAAGAAGTTTAGGCTAGAGCCAGGAATTACGGTGCCGCACATGGGTTGGAACCAGTTGGAGCTGCGGCAGCCGGACTTGAACCTGTGGTCAGGGCTAAAGCCTAATGCTTGGATGTACTTCGTGCATTCGTACTACGTCGATCCGACGGATTCGGCTGTGCGCTCTGCGGTGATTACCCATGGGACGCAGACGGTGACGGCTTCGATCGCAATAGATAATCTAATGGCAGTCCAGTTTCACCCCGAAAAGTCATCGGAGGCGGGAATGGCCTTGCTCGGAAATTTTGTCACAGGTGCGGGGTCACGCTAAGTATGCCGGGTTGGAAAATTTCGACGGAATTTCATTTTGCGGCGGCGCATGTGATTCGGGACTATGACGGTCCCTGCGGACGGATGCATGGTCATAATTATCTGGTGAGAGTCGAGGCCAAGAGCGATCGGCTTCACAGTTCGCAATATTGCCCTAATGCGGTGATGGTGGCGGATTATCGGACGCTGAAATGGGCCAAAAAAGACGTGACTAAAGGAGGACTGGACCACTGTGTTCTGAATGAGGTGATGCCGCCTGAGTATGAGACGACGGCTGAAATGATTGCCCAATTTATTTATGACAAAACGAAGGCGATGCTGCCGGACGGGGTTCAATTGACGATCGCCGTTTCTGAGTCTCCCAATGCCTGGGCCTACTACGGGGATGATGTATGAGTGCAGATCTGGGTCTAGATGAACGCTTGTTCCCGATCGTTGAAACCTTTCACTCAATCCAGGGAGAAGGAGCGTGGTGTGGGACCAATGCATTTTTTATTCGACTAGCGGGCTGTGACGTGGGCTGTCCGTGGTGTGACACCAAAATTTCCTGGAGTCCGAAATCTCATCCACACCGATCGATTGAGGAGTTGGTCCAAGCGGCGGCGGCAGCAAATCCAACCTTTGTGGTGATTACGGGCGGAGAGCCGTTGATGCATGATTTGACGAATCTGACCCAGGCTTTGAAAACGGCTGGGTTACGCATTCATCTTGAAACCTCGGGTTCCCATCCGTTTACGGGAGAGTTTGACTGGGTGACGCTATCTCCGAAGCCCTTTAAACCGCCGCTGGACGACATTTATCACCGAGCCGATGAACTCAAGATGGTCGTTGGGGACGCCGCAGATTTTGCTTGGGCTGAGGCGCAATCGGCGAAAACTTGCGATCGAGCGGTGCGATATCTTCAGCCGGAATGGACGCGAGGTGAGGCTCAGGCGTTGATTTTTGACTATGTGCTAACGCATCCGCAGTGGCGCATGAGTTTGCAGACCCATAAACTGCTGGGTGTTCGGTAGCGATCGGTATGACGAGCAGCGAACTTTAACCGATCGAGACCCGTACGCTAAAATTATGCTAATCCGTGACCCTAGTCCCATCATGATCCAAACCCAATTTCCAAGACCGCCTTCCGAGACCCTTCCGACCATGTATGACTTGCCCAGTGAAGATCCAGAGGAACTCGGTTTGGCTGACGAATTTCACGACTTCCAGCCCAAGCTATTGCGGGAAACCTGCAAACCGCCTACCTACCCCGCCGCCGAGATCTTTATCGGAGCCGATCTCAATCTTTATTACGACGGGCGAAATCCCCTCTGGCATAAGCGGCCTGACTGGTTTTTGGCGTTGGGGGTATCGCGGGGCGATCGGCAGAAAGACCTGCGCTGGAGCTATGTCATGTGGCAGGAGTTTGTCAGTCCATTTTTAGCTGTGGAGTTGTTGTCACCGGGGACGGAAAAAGATGACTTAGGCCAGAAGCTGCGGGAATTAGGGAAGCCGCCTACTAAGTGGGAGGTCTATGAACGCATTCTGCGGGTACCGTTTTATGTGGTGTATGACCGCTACGAAAATCAGCTCCGCGTGTTTACCTTGGCAGGCGGCCAATATCGGCAGGTTGATATTATTGGGCCAGAGCAAAAATTTTGGTTTGAGGAGTTGCAGCTAGGGCTAGGGATTTGGCAAGGGATCCACCAAGGATTTGAGGGCAAATGGTTGCGTTGGTATGAGGCTTCTGGCCACTGGGTTGAGACCGATTATGAGGCCCGAGAATCTGCCGAAGCCACGATCGAAACCGAACGATCGGCCCGAGAATCTGCTGAAGCAATGGCTGAAACTGAACGATCGGCCCGAGAATCTGCCGAAGCGATGGCTGAAACCGAACGATCGGCCCGACGATTAGCCATTCCACGGTTGGCTAGTTTGGGCTTGACGGCTGAACAAATTGCTGAGGCGATCGGGTTTTCGATCGCAGAAGTGAAGCAGTTTCTAGCTTAGGTTTTTAGCTTGAGTTTTAAATTAAGAAATAGAAAAAACACGAAACCGATCGCGTCCGGCTTCTTTGGCTTGATAAAGGGCACGATCGGCGGCGGTAATCAGCATTTCGGGCGCGATGATATTGTGAGGAACCGTCGTCGCAATCCCCATACTAAGGCTGAGGGTCTCTTTGATTTTGGATCCTCGGTGAGGAATCGCCTTGTCTGTCATGGCTGTTTGAATCACCTTTGCCACCCGCAGCGCACCCTCTTGATCCGTGTTTGGTAATATAATCGCGAACTCTTCGCCTCCATAGCGAGCGGCTAGATCGATCGATCGTTTAGCCGCTCGATCGAGGATTTTTGCGACCTGTTTCAGACAGTCATCTCCGTCTTGGTGGCCGTAGGTGTCGTTGTACAGTTTAAAAAAGTCGATATCGCAAAGAATCAGGGACATCGGCGATCGATCGCGCATCATCCGCTGCCACTCTTGCTGAAGATACTGATCAAACCGACGACGGTTCGCCACTTGGGTCAGGCCATCAGACGTCGCAAGCCGCGTCAATTCTTCGTTGGCATCTTGGAGTTGTTCATAAAGCTTCACCTGCTGCAACAGATGCTTCACCCGACGACGCAAGACCGCCCAATGGATGGGTTTGGTAACAAAATCGATCGCGCCCGACGCAAACGCCTGTTCAACTGACTCCTCATCATCTAGTCCCGTAATCATCAGAATGGGCGTTTGGATACCGCCTTCGCGACGTTCGAGGACTTGGATTTGTTGACAGCAGGTGAAGCCGTCCATGTGAGGCATGACAGCATCCACGAGGACGACATCAGGATTCAGTTTGCTAAATAAAGCGAGGCAGTTTTCACCATCCACGGCTTCAACCACCTGATAGCCTTCCTGCTCCATTGCTTGGCGCAGGCAAACTCGCATTACCTTGTCATCATCTGCCACTAAAATAAGCGGCGGGTTGTGGGTCGAGAAGGTCATGAGCTATAAGCTGAGGAATACAATAATGATGAATCTGAATGCAGATCGGCTGAAATCAACTGGGCTGAAGTCAAATAAAACGGCATCTACAGGATTAGAGTGCCCTCTGTTACGCCATTACTCGCCATTTTCTCCGTCAGTCTGCGTCAAGTTAGAGATGGCTTATGCTTGAGGAACCTGCAAGTTTTCACGACCTTTGATCACCTTAACGCTGGAAATCGTGTCCGTGGCTTTTAGTTCGCGCAGAATTTTTTGTCCACCCGTGACATACCCAAAAATCGAGTAGCGACCATCTAGGAGATTCAGTCCCGCCGGGGTCAGCTCAGGTTCAAACAGGAAGAAGAAGAACTGAGAGGATCCGCCATTAGCCTCGTCGTTGGGACGGGCCATGCCGAGGGCACCGTAGGCGTTGAAGGGCAGGACGGGCTGATCAAGATATCGTCCAGCGTCTTCTAGGGTAATGCCATAGGTAGGAACTTTATCGCCTTTGACTAGAATTTCTAGGGGAACAGCGCGATATTCGTTGGTTTTTGGGTCAATGAAGCCTTCAGCAGGGCCTTCGGGGTCGCCCGTCTGAAGCACATAGAAGTCTTCGGCGCGAGTGAAGGGCAGGCCATCGTAAAAACCTCGATCGACGAGATCGATGAAGTTACCACCTGTAATAGGAGCGCTGAAGCCATCAATGACGGCGGTGACTGGGCCGAGGGGCGTGTTGAATTCGACCGTGGCTCGACCTTTAAGTTGCGGCATCTTGCTGTATTCGGCAGGTACCTCAAAGGGGAAGTCGCCCACCATGAGTTCTTCAATTTGAGTTACCCGATCGAGTAGAATCGCCCGATGTTCGAGAATTTCTTCTTTTTTCTTCCCATCCGCATCTGCGTGAAGGAGTTCGAGATCGCCCTTTATTCCCTCTAGCAACACTTCAGCGTTGGGCTTGAAGCTGTCCGGGATGCTGGCTAAAATCGCCTCTCGTTTGTCCGTCACCACGCGATCGGCTCGGGATAAGTCAGCGCCGATCGCCCCCCATCGACGGTTAGCGCGGATTTGTTGCGCAATGTCTTCGATGGCCCCTTGGAGCTTACGGACTTCAGGATTGTCTATTGGCAGTGAATATCTCAAAATAGCCTTAGGATCCGTAACGGCATTGCCTTGAGGCAGTGCATTTGCAGTGCCTTGGAACCCAAGCAGTAGCATCAAAACCCAGCTCATAGCAAGAGCCGCGATCGTCCGGTTCATCCGGAATATCGGGACTGTCATGGATAACTTCATCGGTAACTTTATAGATAACTTCACAAAGAGACTCCCTTCGGCACAAAAATAACCCGTTGTTTGATTTTGCCATGAGTTCAGAGATCTCTGCGACGAAAGATCCCAGCAACGGTACAATGAGGTGCCGAAAGTTCTGCCGAATCGATTTAGAAAGCCATGATTTCCAGTAATGATTTTCGTCCCGGTGTCAGTATTGAACTCGATGGCGCTGTATGGCGCGTTATCGAATCTTTACACGTCAAACCCGGCAAAGGTGCGGCATTTGTTCGCACCAAGTTAAAGAATGCTCAAACGGGAAGCCAGATTGAAAAGACCTTCCGTGCGGCTGAGTCAGTACCTCAAGCGGTGCTGGAAAAGAGTGTGATGCAATATACCTACAAAGATGGTAACAACTACATCTTTATGGATATGCAAACCTTCGAGGAAAGTCGCTTAAGCGCTGCACAGATTGGCGATCGAGTGAAATATTTGAAGGAAAACATGGAAGCCACTGTGGTGATGTGGGGAGAGCGGGTTCTGGAAGTAGAACTGCCCAACTCCGTTGTCTTAGAAGTGACTCAGACGGATCCGGGTGTCAAAGGCGATACCGCAACGGGTGGCACTAAGCCTGCGATCGTTGAGACAGGTGCCCAAGTTATGGTGCCGCTGTTTGTGACGATCGGTGAAAAGATCAAAATTGATACGCGCGATGACAAGTATCTCGGTCGTGAAAACTAGAGCCGATAGGCTTTAGGGTTGCGAATATTCATTTGGAGTAGAGAGGAGTCATCGTCGTGTCAGTCAACTTCAGCGAATTGCGAGAATTGCTGCTTGCGATTAATCAAACCGATATTTCAGAATTCACGCTCAAGAGTGATGATTTTGAGGTCGTTGTTCGCAAGGGGAGTTCTCTTGCGAATCATACGGACGTGGCCTCACCTGCTGCCATTGCTCCGGTCTCTGAAATGTCCGCGCTCACTAGTCCTTTGATGGCTTCGCCGCTGGCGAATCAGAAACTCTTGGAAGTGAAGTCGCCTATTGTTGGGACCTTTTACCGTGCGCCGGGACCGGATGACCCGTCCTTTGTGGAGGTGGGCGATCGAATTAAGATTGGTCAAGGCATCTGCATTGTCGAAGCCATGAAGGTCATGAATGAAATCGAGGCGGAAGTCTCGGGAGAGATCGTTGAAATCTTGGTTCAAAGTTCTCAACCCGTTGAGTTTGACCAGGTTTTGATGCGGGTTAAGCCTGTCTAGGCCGGGTTGAGGCGAGTCGGAGAAAAGCCGAGGGTCACGGAAAATGCTCTCGGCTTTTTTAGCCTAGATCGTCGATTGTTCTCATCGGAGTTCCCTATGGAAGAAGAATTAATAGAGCCATCTTTAGACTCAGGTTTAGATGCTTTAGCTGAGCCGACCACCGCCCTAATGGCACCCGAACTGAACCCAGACGATCAAGCCGTGGTCGAACAGGTGGCGAATTATTTCCGCGTCTTAGGCGAACCAATGCGGTTGAAGTTGCTCAACGTGCTTCGCGAAGGAGAACGATGTGTTCAGGACTTAGTAGATGAGAGCGAGACCAGCCAAGCCAATGTATCTAAGCATCTAAAAGTCATGCTCCAAGCCGGAATCCTGGCCAAACGTAACCAAGGAACCCAAGCCTTTTACCGAGTCACTGATGATTTGATTTTCGAGTTGTGCAACTTGGTGTGCGATCGCCTTGCCACCCGCATCGAACAACAAGCCTTACATTTCCGTACCTTCAGCCTCGCCACCAAACCCAGCGTTCAAGAGTAGGGAACGCTTAATCTTTTATCGTTCTTTCTTCCTTCGTCCCCGCATATCCCGTAACCGTCCAAACGATCGCTCGTGCGCTGTCTCGGATACTCTTAACGATCGGCTCTTCCGGCTGATCGGTTGGAATTGGAACGCTCTTAAAAACAATGCCACGACTCCCGCCAACTACTTCACTAATCCATTGGGCACGGCGCATGTGATAGTCCGAGGTGACGAGATAGAGACTGGTAATGCCTTTCGCGCGCAACTCGTCCATCAGGGTCGTGAAGTTGGTTAAGGTATCCACGGCTCGATAATCTAGATGGATCCGATCGGGACTGATTCCGGCTTGCTCAAAGACCCACTCGCTGTACTCTTTATTGCTTCCCGACGAGACCCAGATGGGAAGATCGGGATAGTCCTGAGCTAGACGGGCTGCAAATTGTTCTCGATCGGGAGAGCCGCCCAAAACAAAAATGGCCTGAGGTTTGGCAAAATGATTCGCGATGGTGCGATAGCTTCCCCACAGCAAACCCGGAACCAGTAAAATCCACCAGGGAAACCACCCAGACCGAGGGCGTTTACGGATGTACTGCTGAGGCGACAGCAGGTCAGGAGTGCTGCGCGGAACGGATCGCCGCAGGGACGATGACGATCGGATTGAACGAGTGCGGCGAGTTGATTGGGGCATGAGACAAAACGCCATTCCTAGCGAGGGGAACGAAGTTGAGATTCATCGGCCCTGGAATTATCAATCTTAGATTGAAGCAAAGCGGTCTTGATACGAGGCTGATTCAGAAATTCTTGAGTGTCTTCAATGAGCTTCGCGCCCCAAAGATTTTCTTTCAAGAATTTCACTTCCGCATAGCGGTTATCTAGCTTAAGTGCGGCTTCCCCTAGCTTCAAACCTTCCTCTTCACGGCCTTGTTTGTGCAGGGCAACGGCAAGGGCCAGCTTAGGTTCAGATGCTTTGCTATCGACAGACAGCGACGATCGCCACAGTTCGATGGCCTGTTCAGTTTCGCCCGCTTCATAGCGAATTAGGGCAATATTATTTAGCGGGAACCAAAACTTTTTATCCTGTTCGTAGGACTTTTGGTAGGATGCGATCGCGTCTTTTGGCTTCCCGAGCATTAAATAAGCGTTGCCCACATCAAAGAGTGCAGACGGAATGGCTTTGGGTTGGGGATTGAGCTTGAGTCCAGCTTGCAGCGAGTCAATGGACTTTTGATAATCTTTCTTGAGGAAGTAGGCATTCCCCAGACGCAACATAATTGCTGGTTCACGAGGAGCTAGGTTCTGCGCCCGTTGAAGGGCCGTAACGCTCTTGTCTGCTTGATTGTCGGCTAAATACAGTCCACCCAAAATCGACCAAGCATCCGAGTTCTGGGGAATAAGCTGAGTCGCAAACTTCGCTCGGGTGATGGCGAGATCGACCTGCTGAAGCTGAGCCAGTTGGAGAGATTCGCCCAAAAGATCGCGCCCCTCTTTTTCGAGGCTGTTGCCGTCGAGGTAGGGCAGGCGTGGCAAGAACTGAGCGATCGCAGGTTGTTTTGCGATGCCAGAATTCAGTAGAAGAATGGTGCCGAGAAGCGCGATCCGTTTGTACACAGTGATTCTCTGGATAATCCTAACGAGCAAGTGAAAAACAATGTTTACATAGTAGTCTAAATTTTAATTTCTTCTCTATGGATTTTGGTGAGAAATCGTGTATGTAATCTTGAGAAGCCTGCTTATTAAGCTCCACACTTCCTGATTTCAACTATTCTAATGACGATTACTGAAAAATCCTGTCCTAATTTCCCTCGCACAAGTCTATGTCCATGGATCCTCTTTTTAAGGTCGAAGTCCTCTCGCATACGCCCAATCCCCAGCAGGTCATCTATGCGGCCATGCATCAAGATTATGCTGAAGGCTTTGTCTGGGACGATCGCCATAGTCTCCCTGACGAAGCAAAAGCGGGCGATCTGGTTATTCGCAATCTCCTCGGCGGCAATCGCGGCCATTTCGGTCCCTTGGAGCATCCCCAAATCGTGCTGAACTGCGGCTGGTTCCCCCATAGCACCATGCAACAAATCCGAACTCATCGCGTTGGGGTCAGTTTTGATGTGCAGAGTTTCCGTTATACAGGGAATAAAATTGTTGAGGTGGCAGATGGGGCGAAAAGCGTTGAAGAAGTCTTCTATATGCGGCCTTTGGGGTTCTACACCGATCGTAATGGCAAAAAGTACGAGTACACCGAAGCCATTCGCCAGGAAGATCTCGCCTGGTGTTTGGACGGGGCCAAAATCTACGCTAGACGCATTGCTCAAGGCTTTAGCGAGGAACATGCCCGAAGTTTGATTCCGTTTGATGTACGGCAGCATTGGGTGATGTCGGCCAATGTCCGATCGCTCATGCATTTGATGGACTTGCGGGCCAAGGACGATGCCCAACTGGAATGTCAACACCTGTGTGAGCTAATTTTCCCGCATTTTGAAGCGTGGGTGCCATCGGTTGCGGCCTGGTACCAGAAAAATCGCTGGGGGAAAGCGCGGTTATCACCGTAAAATTACGAGAGCGAAATATTGTGCAGATAAGATTTATTGTGCAAACGAATTTGAGGCCGATCGGAGAATTTTAGGAGACGTTTGGGATGGATTTGGGAAGCTTGTTTCAGAAAGGCGGGGTGACGATATACCCCTTGATGGTTCTATCGATCCTCACCTTAACCGTGGCCTTCGAGCGAATTCGCTTTTGGTTCAATGTCTTGAACAAAGAGAAAGAAATCATGAATCGAATCTTGGATGCCGCGCGCAGGGATTGGAGTGTGGCAGCCGAAATCGCGCGTCAAGCCTACGATCAGCCTGTGGGACGATTTTTGCTCACCGCCCTTCAGCTCCAAGCCCCCGAACCCGATCTGTTCCGCCTTGCGTTAGAATCCAGCGCCGATGACGAAATCGCAGGAATGCGTCGCGGAGAAAAATTACTCGAAGTCGTGATTGCTATGGCTCCGTTGTTGGGTCTGCTCGGAACCGTGCTGGGACTGATCAAAACCCTGGGCAGCATTACCTTTACCGCGTTGGGTACCGAAGTTGGTAAAGATGCCGCAGGCGGAATTGGGGAGTCGCTCATCAGTACGGCAGCAGGCTTGATCGTGGCGCTGCTGGCGCTGGCGTTTTATCGCGTGTTTCAACTGCTGGTGTTTAACCAAGCCAAAGATTTTCGCCGCGCCGGGAATGAGTTGGAATTGCTTTACCGTCAAAAATGGCAGTACGACAAAGTGGCCCTAGCCGCACCGAACCCGTCCTACGAGGATGAATATTCCGGCAGTGAGGCATAGACGATGAAAATTGATCTCGACAACTCGACCGATGACGCGCAAATTCAGATTCTGCCGTTGATCGACGTTATATTTTGCATCTTGACCTTCTTCATCATGGCGGTCGTGCAGCTTCAGCGTCCCCAAGGCGTCAACGTAGATATTCCCAAAGCCGAAACAGGCACCGTCCAGCCGCCCGATCGACTGATCGTCACGCTGTCCCCCACAGGCCAGACTTTCTTGGGTTCAGAGGAAGTCGATCGAAACACGCTGGCGGACAAAGCCCGTAAATATCTCGACAGCAAACCCAACGGATTAGTTGTCCTGAATGCATCTCAAAATGCCTTCTACAGCGACGTGATTAGCATTCTAGACCTCATGCGAAAAATCGGCGGCAACCGCGTCGCCCTCGCTACCAACCCAGCCACCACTCCCACTCCAACCCCGACGGTTCCAGGTCCCAGTCTAGGAATACCTGGTTACAGCAATCCTTATGGAAATCCTGGACTCAATCCTACTAATCCCCTCAATCCTGGCCTTAATCCCAATCCCCTTAATCCTGGTCTCAACAATCCTGGTCTCAACAATCCCAGCTTGCTAAATCCTGGCGCGGCCAACCCAGGAAGTCCAGGACTCTCTCCATCTGGCATTCAGGTCAATCCGATCAATCCCACTCCTTTAGTTCCTGGAACAGGGCCGATCGAGGGTTCTCCGTCGCAACAACCCCCCCAGCAGTAAAACGCTTAGCCAACGCTTCAAAATACTTAACTCTTTTCTAAAACAAATTCCTCGAACCCCTTTCCTAGGTTAGACGCTTAGAAGAGGGGTTCTGTCTGGATTCCTATAAGAAAACAAAATTTATTTTGGGAAAAATCAAGGTTTCTTTTGAATACTCGTGATTTTGGTAGCAATCCTAGCTTTGAGTTGAGCGGCTATCGGGTCTAAGATGATCTTTGTATATTGGTTTCTTAGGAGTGATGAATCATGGATTTGATGATGAACAATTGGATTGCAACACTAATGCTATCTGATCATCCCGCAGCACTGCTGGCCCAAGCCGGCGTTCGAGCAGGTGCTAAAGCTCCGGTCGTCAAGCAACACAACTGGATTTTGGGAATGATCTTCACGCTGGTGGTTACGGCGATCGCGTTTTATATTATTTCGCTGATTCCCCCGATCGGCATTGAAATTGATAGTCCCGTGACGGCTATTCTTTGTGCTGTTGTCTTTGGAGCACTGAATATCGTCTCTCAACGCGCAGAAGACCTATTCAACATGACCTGGATCCTCGCGCCCTTGGCCCTTGCGCTAAATATGGCGATGTTTTGGATTACAGACTTGGTGATTGGTGGCTTTAGAATCAAAAACGGGATTCTTGGAATCTTGCTTGGATCCGTTGCCTTGACGATCGTTCAATTCTTGATCAAAAAGACGATTCAAGTTGTGTTCTAGACGGTAAATCTCTATAACAATACGGTTTTCCGATCCTGATTCCTTTTAGCACTCCCTGACCCGGAGTGCTAAAGTTTTATACGGAATCTCAGATGCGTGAATAACCAGAGATATAGTTATGGCTAAAATTGTTGTCTTTAATGAAGTGGCTCGTCAAGCCCTTGAACGTGGCGTAAATGCGCTGGCTGATGCAGTCAAGGTGACGCTCGGACCCAAAGGACGTAATGTCCTCCTTGAAAAAAAATACGGCTCTCCCCAAATCGTCAATGACGGGGTCAGCATCGCCAAAGAAATCGAACTCGAAGACCCCCTCGAAAACACGGGTGCAGCCCTAATTCGGGAAGTTGCCTCGAAGACCAACGATATTGCTGGAGATGGGACTACCACTGCAACGGTCCTAGCTCAAGCTTTGATTCGTGAAGGCATGAAGAACGTGGCGGCTGGGTCCAACCCGATCGCCCTAAAGCGCGGAATCGAGAAGGCCGTCGCTGCAATCGTCACCGAAATCCAAGCCATTGCAAAGCCTGTTGAAGGCAATGCGATCGGACAAGTGGCGACCATTTCAGCCGGAAACGACGAAGAAATCGGCGGCATGATTGCCCGTGCGATGGAAAAAGTCGGTAAAGATGGCGTCATTACCGTTGAAGAATCGAAGTCCCTCGACACCGATCTCGAAATCGTTGAAGGGATGCAAATTGATCGCGGATACATGTCGCCTTACTTTGTGACCGACACCGAGCGGTTGGTGGCTGAGTTTGAAAACATGTCACTGTTGTTAACCGATCGTAAGATCAGCTCCATCCAGGATTTAGTTCCGATCCTCGAAAAAGTCGCCCGTGCAGGCCAATCCCTGCTGGTGATTGCAGAAGACATCGAAGGTGAAGCGCTGACGACCCTAGTGGTCAACCGTTTGCGCGGCGTCCTCAACATCGCGGCGATTAAGGCTCCTGGCTTTGGCGAACGTCGTAAATCGATGCTCCAAGATATCGCGGTCCTCACCGACGGCCAAGTGATCTCCGAAGACATGGGCTTGACCCTTGATGCCGTTACCTTGGACATGCTCGGTAAAGCGCGCAAAATCACGATCACTAAAGACACCACAACGATCGTTGCGGATTCTAACAATGCCGCCAATGTGCAGAAGCGAGTGGAACAGCTCCGCCGGGAACTGGCCAACACGGATTCCGATTACGACAAGGAAAAGATTTCCGAGCGAATCGCGAAGTTGGCAGGCGGCGTCGCAGTTATCAAGGTGGGCGCGGCAACCGAAACTGAACTCAAGGATCGCAAGCTCCGCATTGAAGATGCTCTGAACGCAACCAAGGCCGCTGTGGCTGAAGGAACCGTTGCAGGCGGTGGCGCGACGTTAGCTCACTTGGTGTCCAAGCTAGATGCGGTTAAGGCAAGTCTGACCGATATCGATCAACAAATCGGTGTAGACATCGTGGCTCGATCGTTGACGGCTCCCCTGAAGCAAATTGCTGACAATGCTGGGGTTGAAGGCTCAGTTGTAGTCGAAAAGGTCCGCGAATCTGCGTATCCCATGGGCTACAACGCGCTGACGGATGTGTACGAAGATCTCATCGCGTCGGGTGTTATTGATCCTGCAAAAGTAGTCCGATCGGCTCTGCAAGATGCGGCCTCGATCGCCTCCATGGTTCTTACGACCGAAGCGCTCGTTGTCGAAAAACCTGAACCGAAGTCTGCTGGCGGCGGCGGTGGCGGAGACATGGGCGGTATGGGTGGCATGGGTGGTATGGGCGGCATGGGTGGCATGATGTAATCCGAATGACCCTTAGTCCAAATTTCTATAGGCTCTGAATCTAGAACTAAAGTTAGAGCCTGAGAAATAAACCAAAAAACCGATCGAGTCTCCAGGGATTCGATCGGTTTTTTGGTTCCTTACCTCAATGGATCTGAGACGATTCCTGATCTAGCGGTTTTCTAAGGCTTTTGCAACGCGATCGAGGCTCGAAATCATTTGCTGTTGAAGGACGACCGCAGGATCAGGCGCAGCCGTTGCGTCTTCTAGCGCCTTTTGACGTGTCATCTTAGTTTTCATGGCTTCAAAAGAACGAATGAGAAGAAAAATACAGAGCGCAACAATAACAAAGTTTAAAATCGCAGCAAGAAAAATACCTAGCTTCATGCCGTTTGGTGCCCACGAGGCGAGGTCCTTAGCACCTGCGGCGGACAGCACAGGACTCAAAATCAATGGTGTGATCAGGTCTTCAACTAAGGACGTAACAATCTTTCCGAAGGCTCCACCGATAATGACGGCAGTGGCTAAACCCACCACATCACCCTGGATCAAAAACTTCTTAAAGTCATCAACAAAACTGGAACGTGCCATAACAATCTTTCTTCCCAAACATTGACATCCGTTATTCCGCGTATTATAGACTAGCCCTAATGACATACCTCTCTTAGTATATTTCTAGTTTTTTGGCGAAAATTCATGAAATCTGAACCTTAAGAAGGGTTGCAAATCTTATTGTGTTAATTTTGTGATCTAGAGCAATTGACACCGATGATATTCCTACGATCGACTTCTAAAAGAATTCTTGCAAAAAAACAGGCCGATCGATAGTTCGATCGGCCTGTTTGAGTTTTAAGTTAATCTAGCTTCTCACTAGAAGACTCTTAATCTTTATCTAAATCAACACCTGCCCCGACTAACTCGCGGGTTTCTTCAGGTGGTGGCGTACTGCCGCTCAAGATTTTGACCGTCCCGGTTTCGTCCACGTCTACCGTTGCGGTATCGCCGTCTCGAACTCGACCGGAGAGGATTTCCTCTGCCAGCGAATCTTCCAGAAGACGCATGATCGCACGACGCAATGGACGCGCTCCGTAGCTGGGGTTGTAACCTTCTTCGATCAGGCGATCCTTGAACTTGTCGGTGACTTTCAAGGTAATCCCTTGCTCCGTCAAGCGCTTAAAGATATCCTTCAGCAGGATTTCCGAGATTTCCTTCACCTCGTCCTTCGTCAACTGACGGAAGACAATAATCTCATCGAGACGGTTGAGAAACTCTGGGCGGAAGTACTGTTTGAGTTCTTCGTTAACCAGCGACTTGATTCGGTTGTACTGAGACTCGTTGGGGTCATCGGTCGAGAAATCAAAGCCCAGCGTGTTAGATCCCTTCTCGATCACCTTGGACCCAATGTTCGAGGTCATGATGATGAGCGTGTTCTTGAAGTCCACTGTGCGGCCCTTAGAGTCGGTTAAGCGACCATCTTCTAAGATTTGCAGCAGCAGGTTAAAGACATCCGGGTGCGCCTTCTCGATTTCATCAAAGAGAATAACGGTGTAAGGCTTACGACGGACGGCTTCTGTAAGTTGACCACCTTCGTTGTAGCCGACGTATCCTGGGGGCGAACCGACCAATTTGGAGACGGTGTGACGCTCCATGTATTCCGACATGTCAAGCCGGACCATGGAATCTTCGGATCCGAAGAAGTACGCCGCTAAGGCTTTCGTTAGCTCAGTTTTACCGACCCCGGTTGGACCGGAGAAGATGAACGAGGCGATCGGACGGTTGGGGTTCTTGAGGCCCACTCGTGCCCGACGAATTGCACGGGAGACAGCACGCACGGCTTCATCTTGACCGATCAAGCGCGTGTGCAGCGTATCTTCCATGTGCAGAAGCTTCTCAGACTCACTTTCCGTCAGCTTACTAACAGGGACGCCTGTCCAGGATGCGACGATGTGAGCAATGTCTTCTTCGGTCACTTGAGGCTTCTCACCATTCTCAGCAGCAGAGGCCGCCTTGCGAGCTTGGGCGAGAACTTTCATGGATTCACGCACTTCGGCTTCCCGATCGCGCAGTGCTCCAGCCTTGTCGAAGTCTTGGTTGCGAACGGCATCGTCTTTCTCACGAAGGACGCGCTTGAGTTCTTCATCCATTTTCTTCTCTTCAGGCGATCGCTGGTAGCGCATCAAACGCACCCGAGACCCAGCTTCATCAATCAAATCGATCGCCTTGTCTGGCAGGAATCGATCGCTAATATACCGATCGGCCAGTTTCGCCGCCGCAAACACCGCTTCATCCGTAATGGTGAGCTTGTGGTGTTGCTCATAGCGTTCACGCAATCCAATCAGAATCTCGATCGTTTCATCGACCGATGGTTCACCCACCATGACGGGCTGGAAACGACGCTCTAGCGCAGCATCCCGCTCAATATGTTTGCGGTACTCGTCAAGAGTGGTTGCACCAATACATTGCAGTTCACCCCGAGCCAAAGCTGGCTTCAGGATGTTGGCTGCATCGATTGCACCCTCGGCAGCTCCCGCTCCAATGAGCGTGTGAACTTCATCAATTACCAAGATGACGTTTCCGGCAGTCCGGATTTCATCCATGATTTTCTTGAGGCGCTCTTCAAATTCCCCGCGATACTTGGTGCCTGCCACTAGCAGACCCACGTCAAGTGTAACCACGCGCTTTTCTTCCAAGATATCCGGGACATCTTGATTGGCAATGCGCTGGGCTAGACCTTCGGCGATCGCAGTCTTACCGACGCCAGGTTCTCCAATGAGAACAGGATTGTTTTTGGTGCGGCGACCGAGAATTTGAATCACGCGTTCGACTTCTTTGCTGCGACCCACCACTGGATCCAGTTTTCCATCCATCGCGGATTGGGTCAGATTGACGCCAAACTCATCCAAAGTCGGAGTCTTTGTCCGGCCACCAGAGCCAGAGCCAGCACCCACTTCAGCCGTTTCGCCTAGCATCCGTATGACCTGGGTGCGGACCTTCGAGAGGTCTACGCCAAGATTTTCCAAAACTCGTGCAGCAACGCCTTCACCTTCACGGATCAGACCCAAGAGCAGGTGCTCAGTACCGATGTAGTTGTGCCCGAGTTGCCGAGCCTCTTCAAGAGACAATTCCAACACTCGTTTGGCGCGGGGCGTAAACGGAATCTCGACGGCGACGAATCCTGATCCCCGACCAATAATCTTTTCCACTTCGATGCGAGCATCCTTGAGGTTGACCCCCATGGACTTCAGGACCTTGGCAGCAACGCCTGTTCCCTCACCGATTAGACCCAGTAGGATCTGTTCGGTGCCTACAAAGTTGTGTCCCAAGCGGCGAGCTTCCTCTTGGGCGAGCATGATCACCTTAATGGCTTTTTCTGTGAAGCGTTCAAACATGGCTTTTTGCAATACCTGCTACGTTGCTGGTACCGAAAATTCTAACACAGCCAAATTAGGGAAATGTGATCTAGGAACATTAACAATGGGTGGCAATAACCGAACTATCTTTAAGTCACGCTTCTAAAAATTCGGTTATCAACCCTGGCCGATCAAATCAATCTTGACGTAGCTAATTTCTTTGCTGTCGCTGTCAGATTGTGCTGGAAACACCCCTGTTTCGTCAAGCATCTGGAAAAAATAGCCAGATTAGCGAAGTCGATCGTATGCTAGGACATGTTTTGAGCCTGTTTCAAGTCTATTTTTCGAGAAGATGCTGGTATTTTGCGCTTTGGAGTCCTCCTGCCCAGAGAATTAACGCATCCTCTTTGGTGTCTGAATAATATTTTTTACGTCGCCCCGCTTCTTCAAATCCCAGCGACTGATACAAATCGATCGCGGCTGTATTACTGGCCCGAACTTCTAAGGTGGCGCGCTTCATTTCACGCACGATCGCAAGCCTGAGCAGTTCTTTTAGCACCTGACGGGCATAGCCGTTACGCAAATGCGCTGGATGCGTCCCCAAAACAGTGATATGAGCTTCATCCACGATCGCCCACACGCAGCCATAGGACACCAATCTTTCTTCCTCAAACATTAAAACAAGGTCACTGTTGGGGCTGTCAATCTCGCGCAAATACTGGTCCCAGCTCCAGAGTTTCCCAAAGCACAGCCGATCGATATCCACGAGAACCTCCGCGTCATCTGTTGTTGCAATTCGTAGATATGGCACCATTTCTTAAACCCTTCACGGCCCAAACGACGATACACTATATAACTGTGAAAATTAACGCAGCCCATTATTTAGCGCAGTAAGGCACTCATGGTCGCAACTTCTCTCAAGATTTCAGCCCCAGCGGCAGCAGGCTCGATCGCTCAAGCAACCGCCCATCAGTACTTAATCAATGCTACGTCCGCCAATCAATCGCTCCTTCCACTGACGGCCAGAGTCAATGCCCTGGATCATCTCGAAATTGGGGGTTGTGATGTGGTGGAACTTGCAGAACGATTTGGGACGTCGCTTTATATCTTGGACGAAACAACCATTCGGACAGCTTGCCAGCAATATCGCGATGCCTTCAAAACGTATTATCCCGGCGAGTCCTTAGTGATCTATGCTTCGAAGGCGTTGAACTGCTTGGCCATCTGCGCGATCGTGGCCTCTGAAGGATTGGGCATTGATGTGGTGTCGGGGGGCGAACTCCATACGGCAACTCTAGCGGGTGTTCCGGCAGCGAAGACCTACCTACACGGCAATAACAAGTCTATTGAAGAATTGCAAATGGCGATCGATCGAGGTGTCACGGTCATCGTAGACAACTGGGAAGAGTTGAAATCACTGGCGAGCTTGACCCAAATTTCACAGAAAACTACGCGCACTATGCTGCGGCTGACTCCTGGCATTGAATGTCACACGCATGAGTACATCAAGACCGGACGCATTGATAGCAAATTTGGCTTCGATCGCAACCAGGTGGATGCTGTCTTTGATTTTGTCTTAGCCAATCCAAGCTTGGCGTTTGTTGGCCTACACGCTCACATTGGGTCACAGATTTTTGAACTCAAGCCCCACGACGATCTCGGTGGGGTCATGGTCAATTGGCTCACCAAAGCCGCCGCTAAGGGATTGAATATTGCCGAACTGAACATCGGCGGCGGGTTAGGCATCCGCTACACCGAGCAGGATGATCCCCCTAGCATTGAGGAATGGGTCAAGGTGGTGTGTGAGTCGGTAGTAGCCGCCTGCAAGGCGGAAAATATCCCGCTTCCGAAGCTGATTTCAGAACCCGGTCGATCGCTGGTGGGAACGGCTGGCGTCACGGCGTACCGTGTGGGTGGCCAAAAAGAGATCCCCGGAATTCGCACCTATCTCAGCGTAGACGGCGGTATGTCCGACAACCCGCGCCCCATTACCTACGAGTCGCTTTACCGCAGCATCCTGGCTAATCGCATGTCGAGTCCCATGACCGAAACTGTGACGATCGCGGGCAAACACTGTGAGTCGGGCGATGTGTTGATTAAGGATGCTCAATTGCCCAAGGCTGAATTTGGCGATATCTTGGTGGTGATGGACACGGGCGCGTACAACTACAGTATGTCGTCGAACTACAATCGTATTGGACGTCCAACGGCGGTGCTGGTCAACAACGCTCAAGCCCACGTTATTCTCGAACGCGAAACCTTAGACGATTTGCTCCGTCACGATCGGCTTCCAGACCACCTCAAATCTTCGGATTAGCTTAGATCTGGGTCTTGGTTAACCTTCCGATTTAAACCTAATTTTCTTGCCCTTTTGCGACACTCACCCTACCCCAATGATCGATTCCGTTACCCAATGGCTATCTAACCAGGGCATAGCGGGATCGCTATTGATTTTTTGCTGGTCTCATCTGAATCGGATCATCGATTTGGGGCTGCTGCTGCTGCTCATCTATGTAATGTTGTTAATCGTGGGTGAGCGGCGAACATTGTGGATGGTTCGGGGATTCATTGCCCTGATGTTTGCGTCGTCGATTAGTCGGCAGCTTTCGCTCACGTTTTTGAGTTTTGTCTTAAATAACCTCGTGATCGGCAGTGCGGTTGCAATGGCATTTATTTTGCAGTCAGAATTTAGGCGGTTTTTGGAACTGCTGGGTCGCGGTGATTTTCGACAGTTGCTTCAGCCCGCTCGTCGATCGCCGACGCGGTCTAGCAGTGGAATTGACGAGATTGTGGATGCGGTTAAAGATCTCTCCCAAAATCGAACAGGGGCGCTGATGATCCTAGAATTAGAGGGAGGCATTGATGAGCAGGACTTTTCGGTGCCGGGGGTGAAGATTAATGCTGAGCTTTCGAGGGAGCTGATTCAAACCATTTTTCAAACCTCAACGCTCTTGCATGATGGAGCTGTACTAATCCGAGAACGTCGCATTGTTTCGGCAGGGGTTATTTTGCCGCTGTCTGAGCGGACGGCTTCCAGGCAGCTGGGCACGCGCCACCGGGCGGCGATGGGGATCACAGAGCGGGTGGAAAACTGTGTTTGCATTGTGGTGTCGGAAGAGACGGGTTCTATTTCTCTGGTGGAGCGCGGTATTTTGAACCGTCCGCTTACCAGTAGCAAACTCAAGGAGCTTCTAGAGGAAAAATTTGAGACCGAGGGCGATCGCACCGATGGGACGTCACAGGTTCGACATTGGGCCGATCGCGCCCGATCGCGCGGGCAATTTATACTGCGTCAATTGCGTAAACCTTGAGCTATTATCGCAGTAAATCTCATGGTCTCTTGACGAATGAAGCGTTGCTATTTTTATTTCAATAAAATTGCCGATGAAAATGATCCGATCGGCACATTCTCCCCCATTGTAATGAAGTGATTCTCCAGGTAGTGGTGTTCACCCCTATAAATGCGAAATGAGTGCGAAGCAACTTCTCCAAGAACTCCCCCCCGATCTCATGCGCGATCGGCTTCCCCGTCATGTTGCGGTGATTATGGATGGCAATGGGCGCTGGGCTAAACGTCGAGCCTTACCGCGCATTATGGGACATCGCCGTGGGGTGGATGTCTTGAAAAAACTGCTGCGAACCTGTCGGGACTGGGGAGTGGGCGCACTGACGGCCTATGCGTTTTCAACAGAAAATTGGGGTCGGCCTACGGAGGAGGTCGAGTTTTTGATGACGTTGTTTGAGCGGGTGCTGCGTCAGGAACTTCGAGAGATGATGTCCGAAAACGTACGCATTCGATTTGCTGGAAATCTCACGGCCTTGCCCACGTCTCTTAGAGCAGAAATCGATCGCGCTGTCGAGATGACCAGCACCAATACTGGAATCCAGTTCACGGTTGCGACTAACTACGGCGGACGGCAGGAAATCATGCACGCCGTCAAGGCTATTGCGGCTCAGGTGCAATCAGGGCAGCTTGAACTCGACGACATTGACGAGTCGGTTTTTGAGCGCCATCTTTACACCAACGGCATTTGCGATCCGGATTTGTTGATTCGGACCAGTGGCGAAATGCGCATCAGCAACTTCTTGCTTTGGCAAATGGCCTATGCCGAAATCTACGTCACCGATACCATGTGGCCTGACTTCGATCGAACCCAGTTTCATGCCGCACTCCAAGATTATCAAAGTCGTGAACGGCGTTTTGGGAAAGTTGGAACGACGCTTTAGGCCTTAGGACTTGGGTGCGGGTTTCATGGGTCCAAAATAGGTCTTATAAATTGCATGGGCAATAGGAACCGCAGAAGTAGCTCCAAATCCGCCGTTTTCGACGACTACGGCGATCGCAATTTGTGGATCTTTGACGGGACCATAGCCGACGTACATTGCATTGTCAGCCCCATTGGAAATCTCTGCCGTCCCCGTTTTTCCGGCGGTAGGTGGGATAGAACCGTCGTTGAGCTGTTGGGCGGTGCCGTCGCTGACAACGGCCTGCAATCCTTCCTGAAGAATTTTGAGAGTGCTGGGTTGGAGTCCGATCGGTTCAGGCTGCATGTTCGTAAGCAAGGTTTGTTGGCTCATCAAATGGGGTTTGACGCGTTTGCCGCCGTTGGCCACAGCACTGATCATCACCGCCATTTCGAGGGGTGTAACTTGTACTAACCCCTGTCCGATCGCCGTCATTACCGTATCGCCGCCGTACCAGGGTTCTTTGTAGTATTTTTCCTTGGAAGCAGGAGTAGGCAGATAGCCTTCGCTCTCACCGTCTAGATCAATAGGACTGGTGGTGATGCCCAGCTTACGGCCCCACTTTCGCAATTCTTCAGGACCGACAGCTAGCCCTACTTGGTAGAAAAAGGTGTTGCTACTAACGGCTAAGGCTTCTTTAAAGCCGATCGCCCCATAGCCGCTGCCATGTTCATGAAAGAGTGTGCCGCCGACGTTGATGGCGCTGGCGGTCATAATGGTGGAGTCGGGTTGATATTTACCTGATTCAAGGGCCGCGATCGTGGAGATAATTTTAAAAGTGCTGGCGGGCGGATAGGGCTGAAGCGCGCGGTTGAGAAGCGGCTTATCCGATGATTGCAGACTATCCCAATCCGCTTGGGAAATTTTTCGAGTGAAGACATTGGGGTCAAAGGTTGGGCCGCTGGCCATGGCCAAAATGGCACCTGTTTTGACGTCCATTACCACTGCCGCACCGCGTCGTCCAGCTAGCGCTTGCTCTGCCGCTTTTTGCAGTTTGAGGTCAAGGGTGAGCTGAAGAGATTGGCCGGGAATGGGGCTTTGGGTTCCGAGAACTTTAATTTCTTTGCCCATGGAATCGACTTCAATTAGACGGTTGCCCCATTTGCCGCGCAGATCAGAGTCTGCTAACCGTTCGATGCCCATTTGCCCAACGATCATTCCGGTCGGAAAGTCGGGATTTTTTTTCATGTCGTCTTCGGTCGCTTCTCCGATGTAGCCCAGAAGATGCGACGCGATCGGGCCATTGGGATAGATGCGGCTAGCGTCGGATTGGATTTCTAGGCCTGGAATGGCGGTATCTTCTGCAAGAGTGATGAATGCTTGAGGCTGGAGATTGCGGTAAATCCGAATGGGAACAGCAGACTCATAGCCAACTTTTTTGATGTCGGCGATAATTTTATCCGACGGGATATTCAACACCTTGCTGAGATGATTGGCTGTGACGGCCCACTGCTGGGGCGTTTGTTCACGGGGATAGAGATAGAGCGATCGCGTCACTTGATTGGCGGCGAGACTCAGACCGTTTCGATCGGTAACAGGACCGCGATCGGACACCATTGGAATGGGTCGAATCCGGTTGTGCTGGGCCAGTTCTCGGTTGTAGCTGCCTTGGACAATCTGAAGCTGCACTAGTCTTAGCATGGGCAAACTTAACACCAGAGTCGCAAATCCCAACAGAAAGGCAGCTCGATTGCCTCGATTGAGACGAGACTTGACGCGAAATTGGGGGGAGGCGCTGCGGGACGAAGACGGAAATCCAATGCTCATGACAATGCCTAGCTGACGTTCAAAGATTAAGATGAAGAGGGAGACCCAAGCGACCTGATGTTTAGTCGCCAAGGAGGGATGGCACAGTGTTCGCAAAAGATAGGAGCTGGTCCGGAGAAACTAAACACCACAAAATATTCAGACTTCGAGTTCTTCTTCCAACTTCTTTATAGCGTGAATACTAGGAGATTAGAATGTGTTTTTAGCATGAATTTCCGACCTTCTTTGAAGGGATCATTATGGATATCAAATGATGGCTCCAGAAGCCTGAATGGATAGGTTTAACTCATCTGACGAGAATAAAATTTAGGTTAATTGGTCTCTTTCACGACAGCGCTAAAGCCATGTTGTCCTTCCAGAAAAGTTTGAATCGTGGCGAGGTCTTGGATCATCCGATCGAGCAGGTGATTTTGTTCAGTCCATGGTTCAGCGCATGGCTCCGTATCTGCGTTTGGGGCGAGCTGGCCACTGCGGGCTTGGCGCTCTAGCAAACTGGCGTGCTGGTACAGATCGAGAAACCCAACATTCCCACTCGATCCTTTGAGTTTGTGGGCGAGATGTTCGATCGTCGGCAGGTCGGATTCGTGGATGGCGAGGGATAGGACTTGCAGTTGAGTTTTGGTCTCAACGAAAAATATATTGAGCAATTCCACTTCAAATTCTTCATTGCCGTCTGAAAGAGCATGAAGCTGTTTCCAATCGATCGAGACGCTGGCGGCAGTGGCAACAGTAGATAGCATAGATGGCATTACTTTTTTGACAACAGGGTGTCCTAATAGCAATGCGTGTTGGCTTAAGGCGTCTTGCTGTTAAACGTCTTAGCTCAAGGCATCTGGCTGTTAGGACTTTTGGGGCAAGGGGTATGGTTCAGTGTGCCCGTTCGATCGATGAAACGGTGCTAGAGTTTTGGTCATTTCCTCCATGTATTTACCCTATTTAGGAAGTTTATAAAGTCGTAGATTGTGCAAAATTACGGAATTTTTCGATTCGTTGAGGTGTTTTCGTTAGTGAGCGATCGGGCGTGGGCACGTTGACGGTACATCACACAACTCTATGGAGCACAGCCCGGTATGAGCCAGCAAGCGAGAATTTCGCTCTCTACCAAAGACGTTATCCACATTGAAGGATTTCAGGAAACAGCGTCTATTTTTAAAAATGATTCTACCCTGCGGATTCGGGGCATTTTGCAGCAGTTACAGAACGCCTTTGCGCAATCTGGGATGGACGTGAGCGAAATCAATGCTCTTATGGAGCAAGGCATTCCGTGTGAAGTGCTCCAGCCGAATGCGCCCGACTGGCAAGTGGGGGCCTTGCGCCTGAGCTTGGACTTCCAGCCTGGAGCAGTACGAGCAAACTCGTTAGAAGTGCAAAGTGTTGCAGCACCTCGTGTTGCAGTACCTAGTATTGCAACAGTCGTCGTGGTCGCTCCGATCGCCATGGCTGTCGGAGCTGAAATGCCGGAAGCTGAGCCTGCGATCGATGGGATGATAAGTTTTGATGAAGATTTGGATCTCGATCTAAATCTGGAATCAGACCTAGAGCTTGGAATGCCAGATGACCTAAGCGCCGAATTGGATAGTGCGCTGGGCGCTGATTTGGACAATGAGTTGGGCGATGATGACTTGATTACGGGACTAGATAATTCGTTTGGCGATGACCTAGATGAATTCTCTATAGAGGAATCCGACGCAGATGCTCTAGTCAAAGATACGTTTGATCTTTCCGGCTTTGAGACAGAGAGCGATCTCGGACTTGGCGATAGCCTTGATCTGTCAGGTCTTGGCGATCTCGATGGTCTAGGTCTCATGGAAGACGATGATCTCTCGTTGAGTCTCGATAGCCAAGCCGTGACGGGCGACAGCTTGGCTGACTTGAGCAATCCCTGGGATTCGATCGGCGACTTGGATGACATGATGCTCCAAAGTAGCCATAGCTAGGACCATAAGGGTCGTAATACTACCGATCTAAACTCTGATCAGAATAGGTTTAGATTAATACTAGATCTATTATTGCGACCCGATCGAGCCATAATTAAAGATTCCAACCCTAACTTCGAGCCAGGCTTACCCAAGATACTGGCTCTTTTTCATACGGCTTTTAATGGCCCACATGAACTGTTTTCACCCATTTAAGACGTTTTGGAAAGATGGCCATCCGAAGCGTCACGGTCCCCACGATCGCAAACCAATGCACCATGTAAACAAAACCTTGCAACGCCTGAATCACCGTCAGTCCCCAACCCTGCCATCCGTTGTCGTAAAGTCCGCCGTTAGCAAACCGCTGGCGTCGAATCCCTCGCGTGGTGCTTGCGACAAAAAAGACAAAGGTTAGGGCTGAAAGCGGAGTTAGCATTAGGCCATGATGATACTTCAAAGCCAGAAGAAAATCTGGAATGGCCGCCATGGGCATGAAGTACTGCATCATCCAAAATACGGACAGATCAACAGTCTTACGCGTTCCCATCCGGTTTCTTAAGATAAACCGCCAGTAATCTAGGTAGCGTTGGTGTCCGCCTTCACCCCAGCGATTGCGTTGATGCCATAGGGATTTAGCGGTGGTGACGCCTTCTTCGTAGACAGCGGGAACCGTGAGGCAATGGATATCCCATCGATTCAGGTGCAATCTGAACGTCAGATCTAAATCGTCTGTGATGGTTTCTTCGTTCCATCCGCCGCATTCAACTAACGCTGATCGCCGAACAAACTGACCATTCCCGCGCAGTTCACCCACACCGCCCACTGCAATCCGCTGCTGTTGCATGAAGGCATCTAGAAGCATTTCAGCATGTTGACCCTTCACCCAGAAATTGTTGGCCTCTGGCGATCCGGGAATCTCAAATTGGGCGATCGCTTTGCGGAGTTGAATTGCACCAATGCGATCGTGTTTAATAAATAACGGCAGCGTTTTTTGCAAGAAGTCCGGCTGAATCCGCGCATCTGCATCAAAGACCACCAAAAACTCACCACGCGTTTTAGCAAAGACTTGATTCAGTGCGCCCGACTTGCCGCCGCTTGCGCCCGCCGAACGACGGAACAGGTTGAGTTGAGGAAACTCTTTGCGGAGGGCGATCAAAATATCTGAGGTTCGATCGGTACTCGCATCATCCACAATCCAGAGTTCATAGCGATCGGACGGATAGTCCAAGTTGCACAGGTTCCGCACCAGCACCTCAATGACACATTCCTCATTCTTAGCGCTCACGAGCAGCGTAACCATGGGAAGGATAGGACCATCTGCGGTCAACGCGAGTGGCTGAGTAACTTGAAGGGTTGGCTTTGAGGTGAAGGCTCGCAGCATGTGCAACGCCATCAATCCCGACACGCCACACACCAGCCAAAAGCCGATCGTCAGAGTGTGGACCATCAGCATGAGGCCCCACGTTCCCGTAATGAGAAAAGCGGCTTTAAGTCTCCGCCCCTCAAACCCATCATCAAGCGGGGATGGATCGAAGGGATCAAATCCATCAAGGTAATCGCTGTCATGGTCTGGATCGAGAGCGATCGTGTCACTCAAGTCCAGAAGACCCTGACGATCAACTAGGCTGTACTCCGGCTCCGGCGAGGAAGCGCTTTCGTGCCAGGAATTCTCCGACATAGGTAACACTATTCAAAACCCAATACTTATCGAGTCCCTTGAAGAAGCTTGGAATCAAGTAGCACCAAACGGTACAGCCTTCGCAAACGTCCAGTTGGCCCTGGGTTTTGCGGAATTCCTCAACCTCTTCCGAGTCTCTGTACATGTTGTAGAGATCGCCATTAATGGGAACTCCTTTCTGTGCAAAGTGGTAGCAAGGCAACAGCAATTCATCATTAGGTGAAATTGCAATCACTGAGTCAACCGCCTTGCATCGGGGCTTTTTGGTATCGTTACCGCCCGCTTCAATGAATGCTAATGCTGCTTTATTGTATCCGACGACGCTGCCATACTTGCGAGCAACCTCTTCGATTCTTTGGACCATTTCAGCATTTGGATTTTTCTTCTCGTTATAGTTCGAGTAGGCGGTAAAGGCTGGGTTCATCCAGACTCTTGCCCCGAGTTCGAGAGCGAGTTCGGCCACGCCATCAAGTCGTGCAAAATTTTGGGCGGTGACGGTGTGGTTGAGCACCGGGTACTCACCCAATTCTTTGGCCAGTTTGACCGACTCTACAAGGGTGTCAAAAATAGCGACGCCGCGAGACTGATTGTGGGTTTCAGCATCTGCTCCGTCCAGGGAAAAGTTAAGAAAGTCCACCAGACCCTGCATTTCCCGCGCCCGTTTGGGATACAAAATCGTGTTCGTGGTCATGCTGGTATAAAACCCAAGACGCTTGGCTTCCGCGTAGATTCGGGGCGCATCGGCTTTCAGAAGAGGTTCCCCGCCCGTGAAGTCGATGTATTTGACTCCTAGACGCCTCAAGTCGTGAAGATTTTTCTTGATGGTCTCAAATTCTGCTTCTTCTTTAGGGTCAAGTGCCCAGATGTCACAAAAATGACATCGTGCATTGCAGCGATAGGTCAGGTAGTAATTCGCAACGAGGGGAACGCCCATAAGCTTTTGCCGTCAGTCTCTGAAAGTTTGTTTACAGACAATAGACCATAGAGCATATCTTAAAACCGTAAAGCTTTGGTAAAATTGAGATATTTGCGGTTGTCCAAGCTGGATTCTCTAGTGCAAGTTAGGGCATGGATAGGCTTTTGGGGTCGATTTATTCTCTGTCAGGCTTAAATGGGTGCAACGTTTATGCAGTCGGATCTAAATGGCCAGTCCATCTCATTGGTACTTCAAGACAATCCTCTGGATGTTGAAACGACGAATGTCTTTACCCATGGGTTTGCGCCGCCGCCGATTCCGTTATTCAATCGATCTCAACCGGGTCGATCCCTGTTAAAACCCGATTTCGAGGCGACCATTTTGCAGAATATTTCTCGCGACAGTAAGACGTGGATTGAGCAGGGATACGGCCTGCACCGTCTGGGAAATTACGAAGAGGCGATCGTGTGCTTTGAGACGGCGCTTGAAATTTGTCCGAGCTTGGCCGACGCTTGGCAGGGTAAGGGCATCTGTCTGGGGGAGTTGGGGGAATCCGAGGCGGCGCTGTATTGTTTTGAACAGGTTATTGTTCACCAACCGAATAATTACCGAGGCTGGCACAATAGAGGCAAGGCGCTGATGCGAGTGGCTCGCTATGACGATGCGATTACCTGTTTTAAGCGGGTCTTGCAACTGAAGCCAGAAAACTATAAGGCTTGGTATAACCGAGGGATGTGTTTAGATAAGCTGCATCATCTAGAGCAAGCCTTAAACAGTTTCGATCAGGCGCTAATGATTAAGCCAGATTGTTACTATGCCTGGAGTGGCCGGGGCAATGCGTTGATTAAGCTGCATCGATCGGACGAGGCGATTTACAGTTTCGATCGATCGATCGATTTGCGGACCCATAATTTTACGGCTTGGTACGGCAAAGCAACCTGCTATGCCCAAATTTACCAAGTTGTTGGCGCGATCGGTAGTTTGACTCAAGCCATGAATTATTCACCTCAAGCGACCAGAAGTCTGGCAAAAGATGATCTGGCCTTTGACATCATTCGTTATGAATTGGCCTTCCAGTCACTGCTGAAAGACCCGGAATCCAAGAACCCTGCGTCACCGCCCATGGCGAACGTATTGCAGTTTTCAGGCCGTCGAATTCCTTTAGAACTGTATGTTAAGGCTTTGCAGGAAAAAATTCAGTGGTGATTTCATTGATCCGACGGCGCTGGAGGGGGCCGGAATCTTTACGAGGCACCAGATCAAAGATCTCCCGTAGGGTGTCGTCAATTTTTTCGTAAGGGACATTGCCGATTTCGTCGAGCTTGACTTTGCCTGTGGCGTCAAAAATGACAGTTTGTGGGACGTAGCCTTTGTAGTAGTAGCCTTCTTCTGTGGGTTCGTATTTTTCTTTGAGCGGCAAGGCATCGACTCGGACGGCGCTAATATCCATGGCGCGACCGTAGAATTCTTGAATTCGGGATACGGTTAGCGAGTAGGTTTTGCAGTCACTGCTGTCATCAAGGTAGTAGACGACGACCGTCGGTTTTGCCGCTTTGAGGGAGTTTTGGAGAGTGGAGCGCGGAGGAATTAGGGCACCATTTCCGGCGTAAAGGGCGAAGATATCCCCGTCGTAGCGATCGTCTTCTAGGGCTGCCATGGCTCTAGGAGCGGCTAGATTTAGACTCAATAAACAGAGAACGATAGAGAGTGCCATGATCGCCCAGCCCCGTCTTAGCCAGCGCTCAATCCTCGTTTTATCTGATTTTTCCACAGGTAATTTGCCCACGTTCAATCCATTGAAGGAAACCATAAAAGCCCAATCTAAACTGCACATACCTTCTCATTATAAATATTACCGCTCTACTGGCGCATTATTCTGGCGCATTATTCTGGCGCATTGTTACTGTCTCATTCCGACTCGCTCGGCGTGAGATAGCGGCGGAGATTCTTCAAGGGCAGCTTGTCGTAGTTGGAAACAAGGGAGAGGGCAAACCCGGCGAGAACGATCGCAGGCATCGGCCAGTTCCGCTTCTGAAACCATTGTAATAACTCCACTGCCCCAAACAACACTAGAAAACAGGCGATCGCAACTTGTAATCTCATGTTCGGTTGGCCTCTACTGATAGCTGGATCAAACAATTCATTTGTACTATACTTGATCACGTTTGGTCACTGAGTTTTTAGTGTATGCCCATCTTTGCATCTTGCCATGCTTTGTTTTATGGGATGGGTCATGCATGGGCACTGATTCGTTTTCTCGCTGCAAACTCGCTGTAAAATTGGGGTCTCACCTGTATGCTTGCGTCTGCCATGAACCCGATCGATCGTATAGCCGAACTCTGCCGCCTGCTCACTGACGCGAGCTATCGCTACTATGTGCTTGATCAGCCGACGTTAGAGGATGCGGTCTATGACAAGCTGTACCGGGAGTTGCAGGAGTTGGAAGCGGCGCATCCGGATCTTGTTTTGCTAGAGAGTCCGACTCAGCGGGTCGGTGCGCAGCCTGCTAGCGTTTTTAAATCGGTGAAGCATAATATTGCGCTATATAGTTTGGAGAATGCGTTCGGGGATGCGGATTTAGACAAGTGGCAAGAACGCTGGCAGCGCATTGAAGACGGGGCGACGTTTTCTTACTTGTGCGAATTAAAAATTGATGGTAACTCCATGGCGCTGACCTACGAGAATGGCGTGCTGGTCAGGGGCGCAACGCGAGGCGATGGAACGACGGGCGAAGAAATAACCTCTAATGTGAAGACGATTCGATCGATCCCACTGCGGTTAACGCTAGAGCATCCGCCCACTGTCGTGGAAATTCGGGGGGAGGCGTTCATTTCAAACTCGGTCTTTGAACAAATCAATCACGATAAAGAGGAGGCGGGGGAGGAACGCTTTAAAAATCCTCGTAATGCAGCAGCGGGAACGCTGAGACAATTGGATTCTCGTAAGGTTGCAAAACGCAAACTCGATTTTTTTGCATACACGCTACACATTGCGGACAAATCAGCGCCGAGGTCTCAGCAGGAGTCGCTGCTGTGGTTACAAAATGCTGGATTTAAAGTCAACCCAAATCGAGAACGCTGTGCTGATTTGGAAGCGGTTAAAAATTACTGCGCTGAATGGAATGAGAAACGCCATGATCTAGACTATATGACGGATGGCGTAGTCATTAAAATTAACGAGTTTGATTTGCAAGATCGATTGGGATTCACAAACAAATTTCCCAAGTGGGCGATTGCCTATAAGTATCCTGCTGAAGAAGTCCCGACTATTCTTGAAAACATCACCGTCCAAATTGGCCGAACGGGAGCGGTAACGCCTGTGGCCGAGCTGCGCCCCGTGGAAATCGCTGGAACCACGGTCGCGCGAGCAACGCTGCACAATGCCGATCGGATTGCTGAATTGGATTTGCACATTGGCGATACGGTCGTGGTACGGAAGGCTGGGGAAATCATTCCTGAAGTGTTGCAGGTGATTGTGGAGCTGCGTCCGGCGGGTGCTGTGCGGTATGTGTTGCCAAGTCATTGCCCTGAATGCGAGTCTCTTCTAGTGCGCCCTGACGGTGAGGCGGTGACGCGATGTGTAAATTCATCTTGTCCGGCTATTTTGCGCGGATCATTGACCCATTGGGTAAGCCGCGCGGCGCTGGACATTAATAGTGTGGGTGAAAAGCTGGCCATGCAGCTATTGGATTCGGGACAGGTGAAGTCCATTGCTGATCTTTATGACCTAACGGCTGAACAGCTTATGACGCTCGATCGGATGGGCCAAAGATCTGCGGAGAAAGTCGTGATCGCTATTTCAAATTCTAAAATGCAGCCGTGGTCACGCGTATTGTATGGGTTAGGAATTCGGCTAATTGGGACATCGAATGCTCAACTCCTATCTGAAGAATTTCCTACAGTAGATGCCTTGGCAGCGGCGACCGCAGAACAGATTTCGTCGGTGTTTGGGATTGGGTATGAGATTGCGCGATCGGTGGTGCAGTGGTTTGAAATTGAAAGTAACCGGGCGTTGATTGAACGGTTACGATCGGCGGGGTTGCAGTTTGTCGGTGAGAGGGAAGATAAGACGGCTCTGGTGGCAGCGCTTGTCGGGAAAAGTTTTGTGGTAACCGGGACGCTGCCGACCTTGAAGCGGGATCAAGTCAAGACTATGATCCGCAACGCTGGGGGGAAGGTGTCGGAATCGGTTAGTAAGAAGACGGATTATCTCGTGGTAGGAGAGGATGCCGGGTCAAAGTTGGAGAAGGCCCGATCGTTAGGGGTGACGACGTTGACGGAAAGTGAATTGTTAGAGCTTTTGTTTTAGAGGTCACGGACGATGTCCACGAATTTTGGAATCAATCGACTCTTAGCTGGATCTAGCTTTAGTGTGACTAAAAGTTTTGATACTCCGTTTTCATTTTAGGACGGACCTCTTCGCCAAATCACACTCGCGCCAAGGTCACTTGTTCTGATTGGTCTTGATACTTTCCATTGCGCGTCTCATAGCTCACAGCACAAGGCTCACCCTCAAAGAAGAGCAACTGCACAATCCCTTCGTTCGCATAAACCCGACAATCTGCACTCGACGAATTAGAAAACTCCAGCGTCAAATTTCCCCGCCAACCTGCTTCTGCTGGAGTTAAGTTTGCGATCAATCCAATTCGGGCATAGGTGGACTTCCCAATACAAATCACCGTCACATTATTAGGCACTGAAATTTTTTCTAGGGCTACGCCCAACCCATAGGAATGAGCGGGCAATATGAAGTATTGTCCAAACTGGTCTTGATGCAATTTGGCAGGTTCTAGATTGTCCGGCGTAAAGTTTTTCGGGTCAACAACGGTGCCTGGAATATGTCTAAAAATTCGGAAATCATTTGCAGATAGTCGCAAGTCATAGCCATAGCTACTCAGACCAAACGAAATCACAGGCGCATCATCTACTCGCCGAACCAGCGTCGCTTCAAAGGGACAAATCATCCCCTTCGATGCCATTTCCCCAATCCAAATATCATTCTTAATCACAATCCAATCTCCCTATTTACACTCTAATATCAATTATTTCGACGCAGTTCCGTAACCTGATCCGCCACATCCAAAATCACATCCGGCATATCAGGCCCCGTCAGAATCACATCCACATGTTTGGGCCGTTTCCGAATAAAGTCCAGCACTTCCACCGGAGGAATCAACCCAAACTGCATGGCCACACTGAGTTCGTCTAGCACGACTAGTTCATAGCGCCCCTCAAACACGACTCGCTTAGTAAACTGCCACAAATCCACTAGCGATCGCGCCTCTTCCTCTGACACCTGCGGCGAATCAATACAGCGCGTCAAATTGCATCGCACCCAGTCTAAATTCTGAGCAAACTGCATCGGACGATCGTACGATTGCCCAATCCCACCCTTCATAAACTGAACCACCAAAACAGGCGTCCCCTGACCTGCCAGCCGCATTCCCTGCGCGATCACCCCACTAAAAAAACTCCGATGAGGACAGGTAAACACCTGCACCACCCCATCCACCGCCCAATTCATTGACGTTAGGTTAATCCCCGACAGCGCAGGTCCGCTCGACGAATGAATTGCCACATCCAGGCTAGAAAGGCGCGCAGCAGGGCGTTGCAATTGAAAAACCATATAAAACCATGACCGTGGATATAGCGGAGCTGATCATCTATACTATATATGAAACACTATATGTGGAGAAGCGTCAAATAGTTTATTTGTACTATACAAGTATAGTATCTTAAGCCCTCTAGTTCAAGCCGTCCGGTTCAAGATTGGACAGACGCACGCTAGGATCTAGAGAACCGCTCAAATCCCTGTATTTAGGTCTCCTCTATGAACTGGCAGCGCCCCGACCATCGATCGATCGATCAACTTCGCCCTGTCTCATTCACCCACGGATTCACGAAGCATTCAGCCGGATCCGTTTTGGCCAAATGTGGAGATACGCATGTCCTTTGCACTGTTACGATTCAGGAGAAAGTTCCTAGGTTCCTCACCGGTCAAGGTCAAGGCTGGCTGAATGCCGAGTATCGCATGTTACCGGGTGCCACCCACGATCGATTCGACCGCGAATTCATGAAGCTCTCGGGTCGCACTCAAGAAATCCAGCGGCTGATTGGGCGCAGTCTGCGATCAACGTTAGATATGAAACGGTTAGGCGAACGGACGTTGATGGTAGATTGTGACGTCTTGCAGGCTGATGGTGGCACGCGCACCACGTCGATTACGGGCGCGTACGTTGCACTCAAAGATGCGATCGAGCAGTTACTCACCGAAGGAAAGCTGTCTGAATCTCCCCTGATTCATCAAGTCGCTGCAACATCAGTGGGACTCATTGATGGAGCCGCGTATTTAGATTTGAACTACCTCGAAGATGTGAGAGCTGACATTGATTCAAATATTGTCATGAATGAACTGGGCGAACTCATTGAAATCCAAGGCACCGCCGAAGCCGGAAGTTTTAGCCGATCGCAGCTCAACGAGATCTTGGATCTAGCAGAGAAGGGCATTCAAGAATTGATGACCCTGCAATTGTGAGCCAATCCGTAAGCTAAGGCTTCAACTTCCCCATCACCGGAAGGGCCAGACCCGACCACAGCGGTGTCGTCACATTAACTCGATCGAGTCCATCGGCGACCCAGTTGTTGCACGTATGGGCGATCGAATAGGTCCCGGTTCCTTCATAGAACCCCGCCGACTCAGCAAACCCATCCTGAATTCGATCGGGTTTCCCATTACGAAATGAACGCTGCAAATAATTCACCAGCTCTAGATATTCCGACTTTGTTAATCCAACACAAGTCATCCCATGATCGCTTTTGTTCGGCAAAGCTTGAGTGCCATTCACATGCAATGCCGTCGGATTCCCGGGCATAAACAATGTTCGGAGCAATCGAGGAATCTGAATTTTATCCAAACTTGGCGTATTCATATAAAAATCCCGATCGCCCCAACCAAACTTTAAATACCGATAATCCCCACCCGCATCGCGCCCCATGGTTTCCAAATCCAAAAACTGCCGCCAATCATAGACCCCGTTATTCACAGGCAGCAAAAAATCAATATGCTGGATATCCCCTACCAGATACACTGAATAAGGACGCACCGAACAACTCGCCACTTGAGTGCTAGGGCGACGAGGCAACTGCGCACCCAGCGTCAAACTCAATGAGTATGCCACTATGGTCAATCCCATTCCTGTCGCCCATGGCCTAAACTTCGGATATCCCACTTAATCCACCTTTTTATCTCACCTCTCTATTTTGCCCTAGGTTTTAGCCATGTTCTTCTTTCAAAAAAAATTAGTCGTCACCGAAAAACGGATTGTCTTACCGAACGTGACCTGGCAAAAACTTGAAGAAATTGTGGTGGAGTTGGGACCCGATCGCACGGTGCATCTGACCTATGACGCAGGAAAATTGGAGCTGATGACGCCGTTGGAGTTGCACCGTCGGGGCGATCGGCTTCTAGAATCGTTGCTGCTCGTCGTGGCTGACGAAGCGGATGAGACGTTGACAAATTTGGGATCGATTTTGCTGATGGACCCCGAGAATAATCGGGCGATTCAGCCCTTTGGCGCGTATTATTTAGACCATCTGCCCAGACCCATTACTACCCGAGAATTAGACGTGACGGGGATTCCTGCGCCAGATTTAGCCATTGAACTGGTTATCAAACCAGGCACCATGAACCGATTAGCTATTTTTGAAACCTTGGGCGTTCGGGAGGTGTGGGCCTACACGTTAGAAGAGCAGAAAGACTCGTTTAAAGGGATGTTAAGTCTATGGGAACTCACCGATCGCGGCTACCAACGCATTGATTCTAGCGTCGCATTTCCTTTTCTATCCATCCTGCGCATCGATCAGTTTATTACGGAAAGTGAAACCTTAGGACTGTCACAAGCCTTAACGCTGCTGCGATCGTGGGTGGCTGATGTCTGGGCGTAAGTCGCCAATGGGAGTAATTGAGAGAAAGGTGTATGAATGAGAGTCTTAGTGAGACGGATTGGGATTG